>JALXAQ010000238.1 GCA_026991885.1 Thiotrichaceae bacterium | reverse complement strand
AAATTTTGTTTGACTTTTTTGTTTCCTTTGAAAAACATAGATAAAATATCAGTATCAATCAGTGCTTGTTTCATTATTTCTCCTATCACTGAAAGCTTCTCTACGGCGTTTTACTATATCTAACATATAATCATCGAATACTTCAGCATCCATTTTTTTCCACGATCCTGAATAAGACAATAAATTCTTTTTGCTTTTAGTTTCTACTTTTTGAGTACCTAGCCTGAAATAGTGGATAAAATGATATACTTCTAAAAGTTTTTCATCAGGTATTAGGTCAATTTCATTGATTAATTTGTGTTTTATCATTTGCAGTGACACTACTGAACTCCTCATGTTTGCCTGAATACATGTCTGGATTATAGCACATTCATCAGCTCTGAATCTGATGTCTTGATGCCTTTTCAAGTAAAAGTCTAGTATTTCAGTTTAGAGGAGTCCAAGATAAATCTTGGACTCCTATTACGAATTAAATAATTAACCCCACCACCGCCGCTGTAAAACACGTTGCCAAAACGCCAGCAAAAACCGATTTCACGCCCAAAGAAATAATCTCATCTCTTTTTTCCGGCGACATAGCCGTCATCCCACCTATCATAATGCCAAGGCTACCGATATTGGCAAAACCACATAAGGCATAAGTCATAATGATTTTGCTCCGATCTTGTAAAGCGTCTGCGGGTAAATTTAATAAATCTATATAAGCAATCAACTCATTTAAAACAACCTTTGTTCCCATCAGTGAGCCAGTTGTCAAAATTTCTGAATAGGGAATGCCGATGAAAAACGTCAGTGGTGCCATTATCACACCCAAAATACGTTGCAAGGTAATAGGCTGATTATTAAATTCAGGTAAAAAATGCAATCCCTGATTAATTAAGCTCACCAGTGCAACCAACACGATCAGCATAGCAATAATATTAATCAATAACTTAACGCCATCACTCGTCCCTTTTACAATGGCATCCATCGCACTATCAGCCATTTTGGGTAATTTTATTTTTTCGGTTTGCAAATCATTTTGATGAGGAATCATCAACATGGAGATGATTAAAGTCGAAATAACATTTAAAACCGAAGCGGTTAAAATATGCCCCATCGCGTCAGGCACTTTGCTGGATAAAATGTTGGCATATAAAATCATGACGCTGCCAGCAATGGTTGACATGCCCGCCACCATGACGGAGAAAATCTCGCCCCGCGTCATCTTTTTGAGATAAGGTCTTATTAATAAAGGAGATTCTACCATACCGATAAAAGCATTGGCTGCCACACTCAATCCGACTGAGCCACTGACATTTAACGTTTTTTGCAGTAAATAGGAGAAAGATTTGACGATTGCGGGTAAAACGCGATAGTAATAAAGAATATACGACAAGGCACTCATGACTAAAACCAGGGGCAGGGCTTTAAAGGCAAGGAGAAACATCTGTCCCTCTTTTCCCGTTTCGATTTCAAAAGGTGCCTCGCCGCCCCCTAAATAGCCAAAGACAAAACTCGTGCCGGTGGTGGTAGCCGTTTCTAACGCCCGTACCAGTTGATTGAGTAATAAAAAAAACTCTTTAAAAACGGGTAATTTTAGAAAAATAATGGCAAGTATGGCATGAATGAAAATGGCTATAATAAGGGGTTTAAATAAGATAGCTTTTCTTGCCTCACTAAAGGCGTAGGCTATCAAAAGTATGGCAAATATTCCAAAAAGTCCTTGTATTATTATCATATTGATTTATTTGACTTGGGTTTAATGGCTCTTAAATGACTCAATGTTCAAGTTATTACCGTTCATCAGTCAAATACAACCTTTCGTCAGTATTAAAGTACCTGTGCAAAAATCTTGTGGTATTTTGGAGTTCAAGATTAAAAACTAAAAGTAGGCTATTATGATTAATAAAATAGGTAAAACGAAACTGACAGTTGTTCTTTTTGTCGTTGCTTTTTTGAGTACTTCAAATTCAAACGCGGTTGGCATTGCCACCACATCGACGGGTTTGGATCAAATTGTAGAAATTATTCTAACTGATCCTGGGCTTCAAAAAAGAGTTCCAATCGACGAAATCTATGAAGCCGCCGTTGCGGCGGATACGATGAACCAAATCATCATCGAAGCGATTATCAATACCGGTGTAGCCAACGACAAAACGATTTCAACAGCGGATACCCGAGAGTTGAATGATTATATTTTCCAAAACTATCACGACGAATGGGTTGTATTACACGGAGACGATGAAGAGGGTGAAGAAACTGGATTTCACCTGGTCCAAAATGATGGCGCCAAAACTAAGCTTTTTGGCAAAAATGCGATAAATCGCGTGGCTGACAGTATTTATCATTTGGGGTTTGAAACGCACCGAAGAAATCGCCTTCTCAACGAAGATGGCAATAAAAACGCCACTTTCAAAAAAGTGGGTTTATGGCTTGACAGCTTGCTTGCCCAAGACAGTGATTTTCTCAAAAATACCGATATTAAGGAAGTCATTGGCACCACCGGCACCGGTTTGGATCAAATTATTGATATTATTTACACCGATGCAAGGCTCCAAAAGCGCATTTCCACTGGTGATATCCGCGAAGGTTCAGCAGCCGCAGATGCGATGAATCACATCATCATTGAAGCCATTCAAGTCACTGGTGTCGCAAACGATGGAGACATCAGCCCCGATGATGTGCGTCAATTGAACGTGTATATTGTTGCCAATCACCGCGAAATATGGGCAGAACTTCACGGAGACGATGAAGAGGGTGAAGAAACAGGATTTCACCTGGTGCAAAGCGATGGTGCCAAAACTAAGCTTTTCGGCAAAAATGCGATCAATCGCGTGGCTGATGGCATTTATCATTTAGGATTTGAAACAAACCTACCCAATCGCCTTCTCAACGAAGATGGCAATAAAAATGTGAGTTTTAAAAAAGTGGCTTTGTGGCTGAATTTACTATTTGCAAGATGATCTCAAGGCGATTTAAAAAATCCTATTTCTTATCGAACTAGGATTTTTAGATTGCTACTGATTTTTCTGGCTGCGAACAAAATCAACAAAGCGTTGAGTCCAACGATTTTTTTCAACATCCCGCAAATGGACATAACTGGCTAAGGTATTTTTATAAATTACCCCATCATGGCGACCATCTAAACCAGTCCCACGCAAAACGTGATAAGCAAACTTCAAGTGAGAAGGCAAATTAATGACCCTAGAATAATGAAACTCATGAGCATAAAACTCAGCCGGTTGCCCAAGCCATAACCCGTTTCCCGTTTCGCGCAAATGAACATAACCACGCCCTTGCGGACGCACCTCCATCACCGTATCAAATGGCAATGCTCCCACCATTTCACAAGTTTTGCCTTGCCATGTCAAATGACGCGACAAATACATCAAGCCCCCACATTCTGCATAAACCGGCATCGCTCGTTCAATCGCATCGCGGATATCTTTTTTTAAACGCTGATTATTAGACAAGATTTCCATTTTTGTCTCAGGAAAGCCACCACCAATAAACAAGCCATCCACCGCTGGCAACTGCGAATCGTGCAAAGCATCAATAAATACCAACTCTGCCCCTGCCGCCTCTAAAGCCTCTAAATCACTCGCATAATAAAAACCAAAAGCCGCATCACGCACAACGCCAATTTTAATATCCGGCGGACAATGATCTTTTACCCTCTCCCCTTTTGCCCGAGCACCCGTTTCGGTCAGCTTGAGTAATAGATCAAGATCAACTTGCTCCGCAATCAACTCAGCAATCGTATTAATCTTATCCCGTGCGAGCGATTCCTCATTACTCGGCATCAAACCCAAATGCCGTTCCTCAATAACCAAACGAGAATCACGTTGCACCGCCCCAATAACCGGCACATCTGTATGATATTCCATCGACTCTCGCAATTTACCCTCATGTCGAGCACCACCCACCTTATTAAGGATCACTCCCGCAAACTTAATATGCTTATCAAAGGACTGATAACCCAATACCAGGGGCGCAACCCCCCGCGTCATTCCCTGCGTATCAAGCACCAGCACAACTGGCACACTTAACAAACGCGCCAAAGCGGCATTACTATTACTTCCTTCAACATCCATCCCATCATACAAACCTTTATTACCTTCAATAATGCTGATGTCAACACCTTGACTATACTGTACAACACTGTCCCTAATTTCAGGAGAACTCATTGTATAAAAATCAAGATTATAACAGGGACGCTGAGCCGCTTGAGTGAGCCACAACGGATCAATATAATCAGGTCCTTTTTTAAAAGCTTGGACAAGCAAACCACGCGCTTTGAATGCAGCACATAGTCCAAGAGAAATAGTGGTTTTACCCGAAGATTTATGGGCGGCTGAGATAAGAAAATGGGACATGTCAGGAAAATTTTTGGTAATGATCAACAAGAAGTTGTAAAAATGTCAAAAAAAAAACATTTAGTTGTTTCGGGAATGAGCGGAGCGATTTCCCGAAACCAAACGAAAATTTAACTTAATTATCAATACCTTAATTTAAAATCGTCACTTCTACCCGGCGATTTTGCTGTTGCCCCTCTTTAGTCGCGTTGCTAGTGATTGGCTTATTTTCACCAAAAGCTTTTATAATCAAACGATCTGGATTAATACCGTTTGCTATCAACGCATCGCGCACCGTATAAGCACGACGTTCTGAAAGAGCAAGATTATAGCTTTCCTCACCAATACTATCAGTATGTCCTGCTACAACGACCGTCTGAGGCGCATGTTTTTGAATAATTTTGGAAAATTCTTCTACTTTCAACAAACCTTCGGGCAACAAAGCGGCTTTATCAAACTCAAATAGCACCGTTTCTAGCACTAATTGCAAACTAGACACTGTCTCTGCTGGCGGCTCAGGGAGTAAAGGGACAGCGACGATAGGCAGCCTTGGCGGTTCTTTTACCACGGCACATGCCACACTCAGTCCCGTCATCACCATGAGCATTGTCAAAGTTTTTGTTAATTCAGGAAAATTCATTTTTTTCATATATCACCGCCTATTTATCCACATCTGCCGCGCCATTCCCTGCGCCTCATCAATACTCGCCGCTTTCCCCATCAATTTCAAAGCAATCGCGGCTGTACCGACCACCGCCCCCTCGCCAAATTCATCCTCAATCTCACCACGCCACAAAGCTGACAAACGTTGCGGCTCCAACTTTTCATCTTTAACATGCCGTTTATTGAACAAAGGTGGCCATATTTCATCAGACAATTCGCCATTATGCACACTTTGTACTAAACAATCTATATCAGGATTACGCTCAATCTCACCCCCCTCACCTTTTATCACCGCTAAATGGGGTTGATTAACTAATAATGCCGCCTCTTGATGAACTGGACGATAACCTGGGTGGAAAATCCCTTGGATCATATAAGGCGCATCAAAGGGATTAAGCATACGAGCTAAGGTGTGGACGGGAGAACGCAAACCCATGAGGGGGCGGAGTTCAATAATTTCATGTAATTTGGGACAAAGGTATTGTAGTGGCAAATAACTAAAATTTTTTTCTTTAATCTGTTCCGCCGCCTCTTCAAATGACTCCGCATATTTAATGCCTAAATACGATAATACATCTTGAGTATAAATGCGCCCGTTAGTATGTCCCCTCGTACCGTGCATAAATACCCTAATGCCATTTTCTGCCAACAACAAGCTAGACAAAATAAACCAAGGCAAATGACGGCGCTTACCCGCATAAGAAGACCAATCTAAATCAACCATGCCCGTTGGTAACTTGAAAGAATCACGCACCGCCTGAATAAATCCAGCTAATTCTTCACGGGATTCCTCTTTGACGCGCATCAACATCATAAAAGCCCCTAACTGTACTGGCTCAACTTCATCAGCCATAATCATACGCATGGCTGAATAGGCTTCATCTTGCGTCAAAGGGCGAGAACCATTTTTACCTTTGCCTAAAATACGAACATATTGAGCAAAAGGATGTTCTTCATAGAATGTCGTCGTCAACATGTTAATGACCTCAATAGGGGGGGGGGATATAAGGGGGGAGTGGAGTCCAAGATTTATCTTGGACGTCCAAATAAAACACGCTCAAAACATCGCGTCAATTCTTAAAAGTCTCATCAATATCGCTATCAGCCAAACTACGGGGCATAAAAGGCATAATTCTCAAAGCCAATACGGTCAACAAAGCCGAAATGGCAATACCACTGAGCCCTAACATAATTTCCCATCCACTCGGCGTATAAGGATGTACGGGAGAATCATCAAAAAAGCCCGATGAAGTGACTTCCATACCCGGGAAAATCTCTAACGGATAAGCCTGTCCACCAATGATAATGACATATAATAAGGAAAATCCACCTATTAACGTCAATATAGATGCCGCCGCAATACTAGCACGGCTGCGAGTAAATTTATCATGGTAAAGCAGCAGCAACGGCAATATAGTCCCTAAAAAGAGATAGCCACCCCAAAAGAGTACCGTATAAATACCACCACCTGCCAAAATAAAATATTCAACACCATGACGACCCGTGAAATACAAATGACTGATATGATAAACCAGCACAAAATAAAACACTGCCCCAATCAGTACTCCTAATAAAGTTTTGGGTCGCTGTAGTACACCTTCTCCCAACGCGCAGTGCGTCTCCCAACAATCAATGAGCAAGGCGATTAAGAATATCGCAAGTCCCAAAGATAAAGAAAGGGCAATAAACAGAGGTGCCATAATTGCCGTCTGATAAGCTTCGCGGGCTACCAAAAAACCAAAAATTGAGCCAGTACCCGTTGTGAGTATCAAGCGCCAGATAAAGGCAATCAAACCGGCTATCGGATAATAACGCTGCATACGCCGCTCCATCATAAACCACAAATAGATGGCGCAAATGATTATAAACCCATTATATAATAAAATATTCCACGCAAAAATGGACTTAAAATTATAATAGGTCATAGCAATTATAAGGCGATCTGGGCGACCTAAATCCAACACTAAAACAGACAACCCCCCAATCAGCAAAGTGATGGCAAGTAAAGCAGATAAGCGAGCCAGGGGATTATAAAAGACCTTGCGAAAGACGGAACTGATGGACGCTACATTCAGCACACCCGAAGCCGCTACAATCAAAAAAATCGCAAAAATATGTGGCATCCCCCACACAATCTGATTAGTCATACCTGTGATCGCATGACCGTGATGCTCCATGTTATAGGCTGCAAATAAGCCTAATAAAATAAAAAGAAGCGATACAGCTATCCCACCATAAAAACCAGGACTTTTGCCCTCAATAACGCAATAAGTAACATTTTTCATAATTACAGCCCTTGATAACGCACACCCGGATTCAGTCCCATATCAGCCCGCAATGCCATGCTACTGACTTCGGACAATTTTTTGGAAATCTCACTGTTAGGATCCTTCATATCTCCAAACAGCATAGCCTTATGATCCGCCTGACTACAAGCCTCTACACAGGCAGGCTCACCTCCACTATCAACACGATGTACACAAAGTGTACAAGCTTCTACCGTGCCTTTACCACGCGGGCTATGAGGTTTTTGATTTTCCAAAGTTTCATGGATAAATGACCGTGCTTTATAAGGACAAGCCATCATACAGTAACGGCAGCCAATACAAATATGCCTATCTACCAAAACGATGCCATCGGCTCGCTTAAAAGAAGCCCCCGTGGGACAAACATCGACACAAGGCGGGTTTTCACAATGCTGACACAGCATAGGCAAAGAAGATTCTCTGCCTGTTTGCTTATCACGTAAACCCACTTTGCGTATCCAGTGTGCCTTAGTTTCGGGACGGGAGTCCTCAGTCAATCCATGCTCAGCAGTACAAGCATTGACACAGTCATCGCATCCCTCAGCACATTTGGTCGTATCAATTAGCATACCCCAACGCACATCCGAACTGACTGCCTTGTCATCGGGCTTTGCCTGAGAAACGCCATACAGCAGCACACCCGGAGCGACTACTGTCACTCCCGCAACTGCGGCAGTGGTTTTGAGAAACTCACGGCGATTTGGATTAATATCTTCGCTCATAATTTAATCTCTTTAATGCACAGAACGATTCTGCTCGTTCCCACACGAGACTTTTCCTACATAGTTAACAATATTATTAAGGAGACGGGTAAAAGGAGTCCAAACTTTGCCAAGATAAATCTTGGACTCCTATTTAGCCGTTGGATGTGACTCGTACTCTGTCAATTTTGTAGGGTGCGTCCCACGCACCAAGCTTTGAAGGGTGCGTGGGACGTACCCTACATGATCCGTCAATTTAACCGTCAATTTAATCTTGACAAAGTACTAGTCAATCCACTGGTTTAACAGCTGCTCAAGCGCACCCTTATTAAAAGCCTGTTGCTCTCCCATTTTGAGGCTTTTCCATAATTTCCAGCTCAACTTATTTTTACCCTCATCAACGAGTAACAGCATGACCTTGTGAGGACTATAACCACGATGATAGACATCAATCCGACCAATGGCACCTAAAATGTTCATTTCAACCGGTTGGAATATGACTTGATGCCCCCCCACTAAATCCAACTCAAGTGAGTCAATTTCATAGTGGCCTAAATTTTCCTGAGCCAACTGAATTGGATTAATGTCGAAGCTAATGTACCCGCTTTTAGCGTGAGCAGATAACCAAGTTTGAACATTTTTATACAAGCTATTAACCTGCTTGGACCAGGCTGTCCTATTGGCCTCTCCGTCGAGAGAGGAGTCTGGTTGGCTCGCCGCCATTTTTTTGAGCTTATCTCCAAGAGGGGTAGTGGAAAGAAGGCGTGTCTTTTTGGTACTTACCGGCTTTTGGGTCCTTTCCGCCTTTTGGCTACTTACCGCCTTTTGGGTCCTTTCCGCCTTTTGGGCCCTTTCCTTTTTAGCAGCCACCTTTTTAACTGGCTTTTTAACCTGCGGCTCGGAACGACCACCAAAAACACTGTCGAATACCAGCTTATCCCGATTTTTCACTTCAAAATAGCCCAGATCTTCCGCGAATTTGAGAATCGGGTTATCAAGGATGATTTTTTCAAATTCCTTTAAAGCATCCAAATTGTTCTCAAACAGCTTAGCGTCACCCTGAACATTGTATATCTTCGTCTTGCTACCAAACAGGTTGACACCTTTGCCGATATCATTGAACCCCAGTCCCTTGAGAGCTTTCAAATAACCCTGAATCGAGGCGGCAAGGATTTTCTTGTATTCCTTTTCAGGCACCTTGACCATCTGCTCCATTCTCGCTATTCGGGACGATGTATGGAACTTTTCAATCTTCGTCTCAAACCGCTGACGCTTTTCGGAATAACCCCACAAAAATAAGCCTTCATCACTAGAAAAGGGTTCTATGTCTGGAATAAGACAGGCAAAACCCTCATTGAACAGAAAACCATGATAATCAATCATTCGTCGGGCAAAATCTTCGAGTTGTTGTTCGAGTGACATTACTTTCTCCATAAAAAAATTAAATAAATCAACAAGAATGCAAAGTTTAGCTTTGTTTTTCGGGTCCCCCCCCGATCGTGAACGGGAGGAACAACGCAGCACTATCTTAAAAGCAAATTAAAAGAAGTGCAAGTCAAAGACACACAAAAATTTCAATGCAAACGTTTAAACTCTAGGTTTTCCGACGAATATATTAATTTAATTAAATTGATTTGACGAGTGGGAACGAGAAAAAAATGATTGTTGCTATATATATCCTCCCACCAGGCGGGGAGGATATTTGTTGAAAAAGTTCCCTAAGGAACTGATAAATTGGCCATTCCTTCCGACTCTGTCTCAGGTTGACTGGCATGACATTGGAAACAATCAATGCTCACAGCTGCGTAAGTGTGGCAACTACGACAAAAATGCTCAGAGCCTTCTTTGATACTCGGATAATTTCCCGCAGCATCCTGTGTCACATGACAATTAATGCAGGCGACTAAACTATGTTGTGTGGTACGCACACCACGGTGCATGGTCTCATCACGATGATGTTTGAGAAAATGACCATGATTGCGGCGGATAATCTCAATCGGCTCAACACATTTTTGATCGGCAGAAAAATTTTCCTTAGCTTTAGGCGGATTAGGTCTCGGCACATCTCCACTCTTTGTCTGCTCATCACTCGCACTGATGCCCAGGCTTAATAAAAGACCAATCCCTAAAGTGCTTAGTAAATGACGTACTTTCATATTTACTCACCAAGACCCATACTAATATAGCCTGTGGGACAGACATCCGCACAAATATGACAACCAATACAACGACTGTAATCAGTGTAAACATAACGCCCTGTCGTCGCCTCTTTTTTCGGAGTACGTTTCACAGCCTCCTGTGGGCAGTACATAACGCAGTTATCACACTCAAAGCACATACCGCAACTCATACAACGCTTAGCCTCGGTTTGTGCCTGCTCATCATTCAAGCCTTTCATGCGCTCACCAAAGTGGCCTAATACTTCATCCGCAGAGACCGGTATATCTTCGCGTAGCTTGCGTGCCTCATAGGAAAAATGCCCCAGAAACAAGCCATCAGGCGAAATGACTTCAAAGGCCGCTCGATCTTCATAATTATGTACAGCATAATTAGCGGCTGAAGTGCCGCGCAGATCGCCTTGGTCTTCGACGACAAAATCTTCAGGTGCCAGCTCAGCCTCATGCATTTTGGCTAATAAATTAAAGTGATGCACATCCACTTTAGGACGTTTGGCTTGCTCCGCCTTTTGCAGATAGCGGTCAATGGTATCAGCCGCGATAGCACCCTGTCCAATGGCTGTCGTCAACAAATGTGGCCTGATAATATCCCCTGCCACAAAATGACCAGGACGACCCTTGACTTGATAAAAGGGATCCGCCTCGATAAAACCGCGTCCATTGTTCAGTTCTTCTAAGCCGGCTTCTAAATTACCGTATTGCCCAATGGCAGAGACGATTAAATCCGCTTCAATCACATATTCCGTATCGGGAATGGCCGTCGGGATGCCTTTTTTATCGAGGGTACATTTTGCCATTTTTAAACCCGTGGCACGTCCTCGATCATCTAGCAACACCTCGAGTGGCATAACACTGCCTTGAATATCCACCCCTTCGCGCAAAGCATCTTGTACTTCATGTTCTGCCGCCGTCATGTTTTCAATTGGAAATAGAGAGGTCAATGTCACCTCTGCCCCTTCACGGACACCCAATTCTGCAACATCATGAGCCACATAACCGAGTATTGAACCCTCAGAAACGTTATCATGACCAGTATCTTTAACTTCATCTTCGGCTATGTAATTGTGCCCTAAGCGTCGCGCCACTGAGGCAACGTCAATAGACGTGTCACCACCACCCACGACAACCACGCGCTTGGGCACATAATGCACTTTTGACTGGTTAAACTCACTGAGAAAATCCACACCTGTAATACAATTAGGCGCATCCGCACCAGGCACTGGCAAGGGGCGCCCTGATTTACAGCCAATAGCCCAAAGTATGCCATCAAATTCCTTTTCCAAAGCCTCAATGCTGACATCTTTGCCGACTCGCGTATTGAGACGCAAATCCACCCCCATATCTGTAATACGCTTGATTTCGCCTGCGAGCATATCACGGGGAGTACGATAGCCGGGAATGCCATACAACATCATGCCACCCAAGTCTGCATGATCATCAAATATGGTACAGGCATGTCCGAGACGGCGGAGTTGATAAGCAGCCGATAAGCCGGCGGGACCACCGCCAATAATGGCAACGGTTTTGCCAGTATCTTCACCCGGCGGTACCAATTTATAATCTTTCTCTAGGGCAGTATCGCCTATGAACTGTTCAACGGCGTTAATACCCACAAAATCTTCAACTTTATTGCGATTACACCCTGTTTGACAGGGAGCAGGACAAACACGTCCCATCACTGATGGAAAGGGATTAGCATTAGTCGAACGTAGAAAAGCATATTCTTGCCAGTCCATACCTTCAGGTGGCTTTTCCATGCCGCGAACTATGCCTAACCACCCGCGTATATCTTCACCCGACGGACAACTACCTTGACAGGGTGGAGTGCGATGCACATAAGTCGGACATTTGTGGCTCCAACTGGCTTGAAAAATATAATCCTTCCATGGCATGTGTTTATTATCGCCATCTTGAAATTTGCGTATTGTGAGATTGGTTGTACTCACTTCTTGTGCTTGGGTGGACATCGTTCCTCCTGTTATCAACTATTTATTAGAGTTGTCCCTAAATAAATTTTATTGATGGAAATTGAAAAAATTTTTAGGGACAAGTCTATTGATTATCTAATCATGCAACTCTTTAGATTTCATTAGTAGTACTTAAGACGAGGGCATCACCAACCAATTGATGAACACTAATGATTTGATCCATTTGAAAGCCATAATAAGGTAAGACTTTGCTAAACTGGGTCTTACAAATCGCACAAATCGCAGCCATGTGAGTCACACCAAAATTATCAACCACCTCTTTCAAGGCTTCCATGCGCGGCAATGCCCCTTTCACACGTACTTCCATCAAATCGTCCGTCAACAAACCGCCGCCACCACCACAACAGTAGGTTTCATCGTGAATGGTATCTGCCGGCATATCGTAAAAATGATTACAACAGGCTTTGATAATCTCACGGGGGATTATAAATTGACCGCCCGGCATATTGCCCATACGGCTCGCCCGTGCAACATTACAGGAGTCGTGGAAAGTCAATCGACGGTGATCATTGGCCGATTTATCCAGTTTTAAGGCACCTTTTTGAATCAAATCATAAGTAAATTCGCAGATATGTTGCGGAATGGGATAGCGCTGATCGAGAAAATCAAATGGCCCCGCAAAGGTATTCAAAAAGCTATAAGCTACACGCCAAGCATGTCCACATTCGCCAAAGATGAGGCGCTTCACTTTCAGATCGATCGCCGCCTCACGGATACGCAGCGATACTCGACGCATGTTTTCATAACTGCCGATAAACATGCCAAAATTAGCCGCCTCTGAGGCATGAGAACTCAGCGTCCAAGAAATCCCCATCTGATGAAAGACTTTTGCATACCCAATTAAACCATCAATATGCGGTTCAGCAAAAAAGTCTGCTGATGGCGTGATTAAAAGCACTTCTGCCCCTTCCTCATCCAAGGGCAAGCGCACATCTACGCCCGTCTCATCCTTAATATCCTCTTCTAAACCCTCTAAAGTATCGCGCAAAGCCGGTTCTGGTAGTCCTAAATTGTTACCAATTTTATAGACTTTAGCAATAATTTCATTACAGTATTTCTGACCTTTGCCGACACTGTCCAAAATTTCACGGGCTGCCATTGAAATCTCAGCCGTGTCTATCCCATAAGGGCAATACACCGAGCAGCGACGACATTGCGAACACTGATGATAGTAGTTATACCAATCATCAAGCACATCTTTTGTCAGCTCTTTCGCGCCCACCAATTTGGGAAACCATTTACCAGCAAAGGTAAAATAACGGCGATAGACTTGCCGCAATAAATCTTGCCGGGCAACGGGCATATTTTTCGGGTCTTGGGTGCCTATCATATAATGGCACTTATCAGTACAAGCCCCGCATTTGACACAGACATCCAAATAGACGCGCAATGAACGATATTTTGTCAGTAAATCGCCCATTTTTTCAATGGCAACTTCTTGCCAATTGTCCACCAACTCTCCCGGATAGCCTAATGCTTCTTGCATCGCCGGTTTAGCGACAAAGGGTCCATCCCCCTTCATCACGCCCGGTTTAAGAATGGGTATGACCGGATAGGGTCTGAATGCGGGTGTCTCAAAATTCGCTTTAGCCATAGACCCTCCTTAACTATTCGGCTTGGTTTCCAATTTAACTGCCCATGGGGCAATGTGACGTTTTTCCCGTGAATTATCCACTTGATTGCGACCCGGGCTAAAAAAGACGCCTGGCGCATGTAGCAACTTGCTAATTGGGAAAATAATCATGAGTAGTATGACAGCAGCAAGATGTAGCAATAAAATGCCATCAGTTGGAATAGCTTGCCAGTTAAAATACATCACGCCCAGCATGAAAGCTTTAAATTGGACAATATCAGTCGGCAAGACAAAACTCATCATGATGCCACTGCCACCAATCACAAGCAGCAAAATGAGCATGAGATAGTCAGATGGATTACTGATATAACGTATCCGTTCAACAAATATACGTCGTGCCAGTAAACCAAGCAAACCAATCAACATGACAAATCCGCCATATTTCCCAAAGGGTTGTACCAATACAACCCAAGACCAGACAGGCTCAGTGAAATAGCGCAGATGGCGCAACAGAACGACCCACAAAGCCCCATGAAACATCATACCAAATAGCCAAATCCATTTATTCGCTCTAAACAAGCTGCGAAATAATACAACTTCGCTCAGCACACGCAATACGACTCCACTTCTTGTCAAGGGAGCAGGCATGGTGGGTACTTTCAAAGGGGCGGGCGTTTTTGCGTATTGATAAATTTTAGAGGCCAATCCACCCACTAAAATCAGGGTTGCTAGATAAAATGAGAGTGCGTAAAACGCAGTCCAGAATCCCATAAATACATCCTCGTCCCCCTCACCCCTACTCCTCTAATCCAGGAGGGCAGGGTGAGGGCAATTTAGGTGTTAGATGCAGCCAGTTGGTTTCGGTAAACCGGCGAAACGGCAGGCTTGTTTAGCAGGGCCATAAGGGAACAACTCGTACAAGTACTTGCTGTTGCCTTTATCTTTCCCCAATTTTTTCCCGATGGCCTTAGTCAGCACCCGTACTGCTGGTGCGATTTGGTACTCATCGTAGTAGTCACGCAGAAAGCGAATGACTTCCCAATGATTCTCGGTGAGTTCCATTTCATCTTGAGACGCCAAGATTGTGGCAGCCTCTTCAGTCCACTCACCCAGATTCGTCAAGTAGCCTTCTTCATCGAGCTCAATGCTTTTACCGTTGACTTCAATTGTTGCCATTATGTATCATCCTCTTATATTAAGATAAGTCTGTATTTTTTGTAACGCTTTACAACCAAGGCTGTACCCTTTTACTTTCCGCCGCCAAATCAACAAAGCCGGCATAATCGACCGTCTTTATGCCATCAACGACATTATCTGCCCTCATGCCACGCGCTTCAACATCTGGCTCAAGAACGTAGATATTGTAGCTTTTCAAACCCTCAGTGATAAGGCCTTCAAAGCGTGTACCTTTGAGTGCGCCATAAACGCCATCTTCAAACAACAAAATATTATGACCTTGGCGGGCAAAACGCAAACAATTTTCCAACGAATTTTTATCAAACGGTGATTTATTCACAGTATGTAATGTCATGCAATCCTCCCGCCTAGAAACTTAAAACAACGTCTTGTTGTTCCATCAATTCAGCCATTTGTGCATCGTCTAAAACTTCTACGTCCACAAGCAAATCATCTACAGTCAATCCGCGTTCTTCCATAGATTTTTTATCGACATAGAGTTTTTCTACATCATAACCCTCAAGGGCGCGGTAAGTTTTAGAGAAATCCTTCATACCAATCCCCGAAGAGACTGAGGTTTGTTGACCTTTCTTGAGTTGATAAACGCCATCATCAATAAAGGCCAAACTGACATCTTGGTCAAACGCGGCACCAATCAGCACCACTTCTAGCGATTCTAACGCATAGATGGTGCCATAAGGTGCTTTGCGGTTCACATACAAGAATTTTTTGATTACTTCGTCTTCCATCTTATTATGCTCTCCTCATCAGTCTCCAAAGACGACCAAACGCTCCGATTGTATGCCGGCTTCGATGAGTTGGCCTAAACCAGAAATGCGAAATCCTTCGGCAATATTATTTGCATCTTTGCCTTGGCGTTTGGCTTCATTCTCATCTAACATGCCACGTCGTTGCGCTGCGGCTATACACAGAACTAAATCAAGGTTATGTTCTTTAGCTAAGTCCGACCAACGGTTAACAATATGACGATCATCTTGGGGTGGCACCGTTAAGCGCGACCCATTATTAACCCCATCATGATAGAAAAAAACCCGATAAATCGAGTGTCCTTTCTCTAAGGCTGCTTTAGTAAACTGATAAGCAGAATCAGAGGCTTGATGTTGATACGGGCCTTCATTGACCAAAATACCAAACTTCATTGTGTGAATTCCCCCCTAAATAGTACCTCGATCGACCGGCGGAGTTTTGGCAACCCCGTCTGTCGTGAAATTTGTACATCCGGTTAAAAACGAATGTGTGTTGAGGAATTTAAGCTGCGACGTGCGCCGCGCCAATTGTCAATATGGAACTTAGTAAACGGTAGCTCGGTTAACTCAAAAAAACGAGGCCAACCAATTCGCGCTACCCAGTCAGAGAGACGTTCCCAATCTTTGGCATCTTTTTTGTAGACGTTCAGGATGTTTTTGACAACGCCTGCGGCTTCGGGCCAGCGAGGTGGATTGTTTGGAATCCCAGCGGCAACGAGTTTTTGGAATGTTGGCTTACTGCGGGCATTGGAGTGATTACCACCAACCCAAACAGCGAGTTTGGAATGCTCTGGATCATTGATTTGCATAGGCGGACAGGGCGGATAACAAGCCCCACAGCAGATACATTTCTTTTCATCCACTTCCAATGAGGGTTTGCCATTGACCAGAGCCGGACGGATAGCGGCTACGGGACAGCGTGCAACAACGGTGGGACGTTCACACACATTGGCGACCAAATCATGGTTAATCTTGGGCGGTTTAGTGTGTTGGATATTAATAGCGATGTCGCCTTGTCCGCCACAGTTGATTTGACAGCAAGAGGTGGTGATATGTACCCGGTTGGGCATATCTTCCTGGATAAATTCCTCATGCAATTCATCCATTAAGGATTTCACAACACCAGAGGCATCAGAGGCAGGAATATCACAATGTAACCAGCCCTGCGTGTGGGCAATCATACTCACCGAGGGTCCCGTACCGCCAACGGGGAATCCTTCAGACAGCAGTTTGTCAATCAGCGGCTGCACTTTGCTCTCATCAGCAACCATAAATTCAATGTTGCTGCGAATGGTAAAGCGAAAATAACCATCAGCGTACTCGTCCGCAATATCACAGAGTTTGCGAATGGTGTACAAATCCATTTGCCGCTGAGTGCCGGCACGTACTGTCCAAATTTGATCGCCAGTTTTCGCAGTGTGGCACAAGACACCGGGACGTGGGCGCTCATGATATTTCCAGGCACCATAATTTTTCGTCATAACTGGGTGCATATATTGGAACGGATCGGGCACACCGCTTTCTATGGGCATCCGTGGTGGCATAAATAACCTCCTAAAATAGTAGAATATTATAATATATTGATAAATAAAGCCTAGCAAAAGTTGACTTGACATTATTTTACAATAAAGATAAGGCATTATGCTAGCCCCTTTGATAAAAAAAGGGGGGCTAAGCGGATTTAAGCCGCCATTTTTTCTTCGGCTTTACGATCAAACCACTTTTGGGCTTCCTCATCCCAAGTATCCATCCTGACGTAGGAAGATTGACGAGGTTCAGACAGCATATTGGGATCAACCTCTATACCAATTCCTTCAAGGAAGTTGGCCAACCCAATACGTTCAATCATTTCCCCTGTCCGCTCATGCTCTAAAGCATTTTCTGCGAAAAAGTCAATGACGTTTTCAGCCAGTTCCGTTAATTTCTCGTAGTCTTCCTCTGTCTCCAGTTTCATAAAGGGTACAATCACGGTACCCATCAAATCGCCAATCTTCAGGGTACGCTTACCACCCATCAGAATCGTCACGCCCTTGTCATCACCGACGGACAATGCTTTGGTCATTACGTTAATGCAGTGCATACAACGTACACAGTTGCGGTTATCAACCGCTAAGGTATCGTCATCATTGAGCGACAAGGCTTGGGTTGGGCAACGACTCACCACGTTGTCAACCACATATTTGCGCCCTTTTTCTTGAACAAAGGCCTTGACTTCGTTTTGATCGACTTTCATGTCGTCGCGCCAAGTGCCAATGATGGCCATATCCGCCCGTTCGATTGAGTTCATGCAATCGTTGGGGCAACCGGATACTTTAAATTTAAATTTGTAAGGTCGTTTATGTTTGTGATAATTCGCTATTATTTTATCACCGAGTATTGATACTCGCTCATACTTTCGTATGAGACCAGACTATATCTTCATCCTTTTCAGTTATCACTAATAAAGGATGCTGCCCGTTTCGGATTCGCTTGAATCCTACTTCCTTTCGGAATAGTCGTTGGACTGGCTTCATTGTATTTTTCGATCTTTGCGACCAATTGGCTCAAAGATATAGAACACTTTGTTCCTTTGGCTCTATTCTCTTTCCAACTCACAAATTGTAAATTACAGATATGTCCCACAATCTTAGGCTCTATATTATGAAAATATCCATAATATATAGAGAGCTTATGGTCTAACTGAGTAGCTGCCGGTGTTCCACATAATCCGTGCATATCGGCACCTTCTAAAGAGTGCAAATCCCACTTTTGGGTCTCAGAATATACCTTTGATTTATATTCCTCATAGCCCTCTTTATCGTCTCTCCAATTTGGATGAGCCGATCCTCGAGTCACCTTAAAAACATGTTGAGCATAAGGTCCATCACAATCTTTGTGAAGCTCTGATAAACAATGGGCTTGTTTTCGTCTACTTTCGGCAGAAAACGCGCCTATTTCTACTAGCCCGAGCTAATTGTTCAACATATTTCGTTTTGATCATATCTATACAATGAAAGCTTAGCTGCTGATTGCCCAAATCCATTGTCTTTTCAAACATTCGCACTTGCCGTTACCGGCTATGCTGTAGTGCCAATGGCTCTAAGGGTTTTCCAGCAATTAGAGCAGTTTATTACCTCAATATTACTATTGAGGACCCCTATACACTAAGGGCAGGACGATGCATATCATCCAAGAAATTATTCACCAACAGGCGGAGAACTTTTTGCTCATTGGCGCAAGACTGTTCGCAACGGGCAGCACCCACACAAGACATCCCCGTCCGTACAGCCGGTCCAGCACCACCTAAGTCAAAACCGATTTCATTGAAATCATCAAAAGCCTCTTGAACTTTATCGGTCGTGGCACCTTGGAACATGATATCGCCACTTTGTCCATGAAAGGCGACCAAGCCCGATCCATGTTTTTCCCAAATATCACACAATTGACGCATGATTTTGCTATCATAATGCATACCCGCTGGCGGTTGGATACGCAAGGTATGGAATTCTTTGGAGTCAGGATATTGAGCACCCACTTCAGAAAAGCGTGGGATAATGCCACCACCATAGCCTATAACACCCACCGTGCCACCTTTCCAGTAGCCTTTACGGGTTTTATAAGAATGTTCTAATTGACCTAAGAGATCAATCATCATGTTTTGATACGGCTTACCTTCATCATTGGCAAGACGTTTGAGTCCTGTCACAAAACTAGGCCAAGGGCCACTCTCCAGTTGATCGAGCATTGGAGTATCGTGCATTGCTTTACTCATGTGTACAAGCTCCTTTGGTTTGAGGAATTTTTTCACCTATCTATATATTATTAGTTCAGTCACGACAGCATGAGACAGTATTGCTGCACGTCGCATTTTGGCCAAAACCAAAAGACTGTGACTACCCATCTAATTGATTGATTGATTGATTGAATCAATTTATAATTGGTCTGTATTTGAACAGTGCATCATCCATCTCTTTGTGAATTAGCATTCCATAAAATAATAATTTTATTATTCCTAGTCAAGCCATTTTTTGACAGATGAAGTCCCAAATAACTCATAAGTGATTGATTTCATTTCTTGGAAACGAATTTTTTGTTATTTGGAGGGATAATACTATAGTATTTTACTATACTATTACAACCCCATTTTTTTTAATGTATAAAATATTATTATCAATTTGGAAAAATAAATGTCCTCTGTCTAGCACAATACTGAGTACTCCAAGTAGTGGTAATAGTGAAAGCCTTACACTTCGAGCGTCGATTATAAATGGTTACTATAACAAAAAGCAAATGATAATTTCATTCCTTTAGGTGACGAAAAAAACATTTCCCGCTTGGTTCTTGATGAGCCAAGGCATCAAGTTTAGAATGTAGCATTCTTAACCATTTTGTATATGTTCTCATCATTATTATTAATAACATTTACTTTTATTGATTCCTCACTAGACCTATACACACTAGCCTATCAGAAAAATCGAAATCACTAGGAGTAAACTAGACTTCCGACTAGCCGAAAAAATGTTACAATTTAGATAGGAATTTAATTCCATTTATAAACTGATAAAAAATTTTTTGAATCGTGACAGGAGGAAATATGTCCTTGAAGATAGGAATTCCCAAGGAAATTCATGCTGAGGAAAAACGTGTTGCCGCGACGCCAGAAACAACCGAGTGGCTCCAGAAACTGGGCTTTACGGTTGCGCTCGAAGCTGGGGCGGGGAACAATGCCCATTTTTCTGATGAAGCCTACAAAGAAGAGGGGGTCGAGATTGTAGAGGACACCAAAGCGTTGTGGGCAGGATCAGACATTATCTTGAAAGTCCGTGCGCCTGAAATACATCCGACTCTTGGTGTACATGAGGCAGAACTTTTGCAAGAAGGCGGTTGTCTCATCAGTTTTATTTGGCCAGCTCAAAACCCAGAACTTATGGAGAAACTGGCGGCTCGCAAAGCGACGGTGCTGGCCATGGATAGTGTGCCTCGGATATCCCGAGCGCAAAAGCTGGATGCTTTGAGTTCTATGGCCAATATCGCAGGTTATCGTGCTGTGGTAGAGGCTGCCAGTCATTTTGGGCGCTTTTTCACTGGCCAAATCACTGCGGCTGGTAAAGTGCCGCCGGCTAAGGTGATGGTTATTGGTGCCGGTGTCGCTGGCTTAGCGGCGGTCGGTGCTGCTAATGGTTTGGGGGCGATTGTACGGGCTTTTGATACTCGTCCAGAGGTCAAAGAACAAGTCGAGAGTATGGGGGCGGAATTCTTAGAATTGGTCTTTGAGGAAGAAAGCAGTGGTGAGGGTGGTTATGCTAAGGTGATGAGTCCAGAATTTATCAAGGCTGAGATGGATTTGTTTGCCCGTCAAGCCATGGAAGTGGATATAATCATTACCACTGCCTTGATACCGGGCAAACCAGCACCCGAACTGATCACGGCAGAGATGGTGGAATCTATGCGTGATGGTAGTGTGATAGTGGATCTCGCGGCTGAGCAGGGGGGCAATTGTGCTTTGACTGAGCCGGGCAAGGTGGTGGTCAAACAGGGTGTCACTTTGATTGGGTACATGGATCTGCCAAGCCGTTTGCCGACTCAGTCCAGTCAGCTTTATGGTACGAATCTGCGCCATTTGCTCAGTGATTTATGCAAGGAAAAGAATGGCCAAATTAATGTGGATATGGATGATGATGTTATCCGGGGTACCACTGTTATAAAAGACGGTGAAATTACTTGGCCACCTCCCAAGCCCAAAGTTCAGGCGATTGCGCCTCAGAAAAAACCAGCCGTGGTGGCAAAAGCTGAAGAAAAGAAATCTACGGGTTGGGGCAGTGCTTTGTTTATGCTCATAGGGGCTGTTTTGTTAGCCGGGCTGGGTTCAGTTTCGCCCCCTGATTTTTTGGCTCATTTTACCGTTTTTGTATTAGCCTGTTTTGTGGGTTATCAAGTGGTCTGGAATGTGACGCCGGCTTTGCATACGCCTTTGATGAGTGTGACTAATGCTATTAGTGGTATCATTGTCCTTGGTGCATTGTTACAGGTGTCAGGGGAGATGATGAGTACTGTCACTATTTTGGCGGCTGTGGCGATCTTGATTGCGACGATTAACATCAGTGGCGGTTTTCTTGTCACCCAGCGTATGCTGCGGATGTTTCAGAAATAAATCAACAGGAGAATGGAGAGCATGATGAATGAAGGTTTATTGACGGCGGCTTATATTGTTGCTAGTGTCCTGTTTATTCTGAGCTTAGGGGGGTTGAGTCATCAAGAGACTGCCCGTCGTGGTAATATTTATGGCATGATCGGCATGTTGATCGCTGTTTTTGCCACGATTTTTGGTAGCCAAGTGACGAGTTATGAGGTTCTCGCGGTTGCCATGATCATTGGTGCGAGCATTGGTACTGTCGTGGCAGTTCGGGTTGAAATGACGGGTATGCCTCAACTGGTTGCCATGTTGCATAGTTTCGTGGGTTTGGCAGCCGTGCTGGTGGGTTTCGCTAATTATCTCGATCCGGCTTCACATTTTGAAGGGGTTGAGAAAACTATTCATGAGGTGGAAATCTATTTGGGCGTTTTGATCGGGGCTATTACTTTTACGGGCTCTGTGATCGCTTTTGGTAAATTGCAAGGTATTGTTGGTAGCAGGCCTTTGCTTTTGCCAGCACGCCATTTTCTGAATTTAGGTCTTGGGTTGGCGTGCATCTGGTTTGGTGTTGAGTTTATTAATGCTGAAAACGTTGCTGCTGGTTTAATTCCCTTGAGCATTATGACAGCCATCGCTTTAGTTTTCGGTGTCCACATGGTCATGGCTATCGGCGGTGCGGATATGCCAGTGGTGGTGTCGATGTTGAATAGTTATTCGGGTTGGGCAGCCGCCGCCACGGGTTTTATGCTTTCTAACGATCTGTTGATCATCACGGGTGCGCTGGTGGGGAGTAGCGGTGCTATTCTTTCTTACATCATGTGCCGTGCCATGAACCGCAATTTTCTCAGCGTTATCGCTGGTGGCTTTGGTACAAAGGCTGGTGCCGTTGGTGGTGGCTCCGATGACGCAGGCAAAGAGGTTGTTAGCACGACGGTGGAAGAAACGGCTCTGTTGTTCCAAGATGCTAAGAGTGTCATTATCGTGCCCGGTTATGGTATGGCTGTCGCTCAAGCGCAACACCCTGTTTCTGAAATCACTAAAAAGCTGCGCGACAAGGGTATCAGTGTGCGTTTTGGCATTCATCCGGTTGCTGGTCGTTTGCCGGGGCATATGAATGTACTTTTGGCAGAGGCGAAAGTGCCGTATGATATTGTTTTGGAAATGGATGAAATTAATGAGGATTTTCCAGAGACGGATGTGGTGTTGGTGATTGGTGCTAATGATACAGTCAATCCAGCGGCACAAGAGGATCCTAATAGTCCCATTGCTGGTATGCCTGTCTTAGAGGTTTGGAAGGCTAAGACTGTGATTGTGATGAAACGCAGTATGGCATCGGGTTATGCTGGGGTTGCTAATCCGCTGTTCTTTAAGGAGAATACGCGCATGTTGTTTGGGGATGCTAAGGCGAGTGTTGATGGCATTCTTGCGAAGCTATAGGTTGGTTGGACGTCCAAGATAAATCTTGGACTCCTCTAAACTGAAATTGTTGTTTTAAATTCTTGGACTTTTTAAAAGCCAAGCCAAAATATTCGCAATATTCCAAGCATCATCTACGCCTCGGTGATGGGTGCCTTCTAAGGGAATATCTAATTTTTCCAAGGCAGTTGCCATCCCGACTTCTCTTTTCCAATTTTGGGTGAGTGCTAATAGATTTTTGATATTAATGTGGCTTGTGCCAAAAGGATAACCAACATTTTTTTCTTGACATTCCCGCTCGAATTGTCTTCTGTCATAGTCACCATAACTTGCCCAAGTGTATTGTTGAGATAAATATTCCTTTCTTAAAACTTTGCAGGCTTCTTTAAAAGAAATGCCTTTTTTTTCGATCTCCGCTTGAGTCAGTGTCGTTAATTCGGTGCAAAATTCACTGATTTCTGAGTTGGGTTTGACAAGGAGACTCTCGCTGGCAACTCTTTCTCCGCTGGCTGTGTCTAAAACACAAATCCCGATTTCTATAATTTCATTTTTTTGTCCTTGAGGGATTTTATCTTTCCAGCAGGTTGCTTCTACGTCTATGACTAAAATCTTATCTAATTGTTTGGACATCATCAAAGGCTCTTCTTAGTGTATGTATGGGAGAAAAAGTTTTAAGGCCAGCACGGGTTTCCGCAATCGAATTGCTTGCGGTTATGTGTTTTGCTAAGTGTTTCTATTCTGAGCATACAGCGAAGAGTCCTTGTAAGCGGCAACGGCTTCTAACAAATTGTCGTTGGGTGCTGGTGGGTTATCAAGCGCATTAAAAAAAACTTTTGCATCTTCCTGACTTAGGCGTATTATTTTTTCTTGATCTATAATCGCCTGTGCCTTTTCAAGCGAAGCTTGTACCATAAATTGGTTAAGTAACTGTTTGAGTGCAGACTAGTGCATTCGAGCTGAAATTCTTATACCACTTAAAACCTTGAATCGCGGATTTTACGGATGACACGGATTGCGCGGATTTAAACCCATCAAAGTCAAAAGTGAGAATAAGTGAGGATAATAAGTGTTTTTATGTTTTTTAATCCGTGTAATCCGAGTCATCCGTAAAATCCGCGATTCAAGGTTTTAAATGGTATGACTATTTCCACTTTTAGGGGTAATCAACCTTATCCAATTAAATATTTTTATTGAAATCATAATTACTATTTTAGGAGTGCAAGGCGTACCTTGCACGGTTAAGTAACTTAATGCCGAATTCTATAGCCTATGTGCAATAACCACAAACCAAACGCACTAACAATAAATAAAAATAGGCTGACAATCATCAAACTGAGAGTAATATTGATCTCCGATACGCCAAAAAAGCCATAACGAAATCCGTCAATCATGTAAAAAAATGGATTGTAATAAGATGCTTTTTCCCAAAAATCGGGCAAGCTGTCTATTCGATAAAATACGCCACTTAAAAATGTCAAAGGCAAAATGAGAAAGTTCTGAAAGGCGGAAATATGATCCCATTTTTCTGCCGATTGTGAGGCAATCAGCCCCAGTGCGCCTAAAACGGCACTGCCTAAGACGGAAAAAATAAATAATACCCATACATTGTAAATCGGCAATTCAACAAACCACCAGGTTGCTATCCACACGCCCAAGCCGACTAATAATCCTCGCAATACGGCGGCACCTACAAAAGCGAGATAAAATTCTAAACTTGATAATGGTGGCAATAGCATAAAAACGAGACTACCTGTCATTTTCGATTGAAATAAGCTGGAGGAGCTATTGGCAAAGGCATTTTGAATAATAGACATCATAATCAAGCCGGGTATCAAAAAAGCGGTATAGTTCACACCTTCATAGACTTCGACATGCTCTGATAGTACCGAGGCAAATACCAGTAAATATAATAATACTGTGATGACGGGCGTAAGAATCGTTTGAACACCTACTTTTAAAAAACGCCAGACTTCTTTGCCAAATAGGGTGTATAAGCCGTACCAGTTCATGTTTGCTCCCCACTAGTCAAACTCACAAAGACTTCTTCTAAGCCCGGCTCTTCAGTGTGCAAATCAACAAATTGAATATTGGCAGCGCGTAAACTTTCTAAGATAGCACCGATTTGATCATTGTCACGATGCAAGCGTAAAACTAATTCACCTTTTACAAAAGATTGCACTTTGTCTTGCAAAGCCGTCGGTAAAATAACATCATGATTGCTAAGACTAAGGCGTAATAAACGGTAAGGGTAACGCGCTAATAAGGCGTTTTTAGTGTCGAGGGCAATTAATTGTCCGTGATTTAAAATGGCAATTTGATCACAGAGACTTTCGGCTTCTTCGAGATAATGCGTCGTCAAGATAATCGTGTGACCGTTTTGATGCAACTGCTTGGTAAATGACCATAATGCTTTGCGTAATTCGACATCTACCCCCGCCGTCGGCTCATCTAGCACGACAACAGGCGGTTTATGTACAAGGGCTTGGGCAATCAATACCCGCCGCTTCATGCCGCCAGAGAGTTGTTGCGAATTAGTATTCGCTTTATCGCTGAGGCTGAGCGTCTCTAGTAATTCATCGAGCCAGGCTTGATTTTCTCGCCCATGTCCAAAATAGCCTGATTGTAGTCGGAGTATTTCTCTGACAGTGAAAAACGGATCAATAGCTAATTCTTGGGGAACAACGCCCAAAGTGTGTCGTGCCTGTCGCCACTGATGGCGTACATCATAACCCAAAATACGCACATTGCCTTGGGTGGCACGGATTAATCCTGCCATGATATTGATTAATGTGGATTTTCCCGCTCCGTTTGGTCCAAGTAAACCAAAAAAACTGCCCTTGGGTATTTCAAAATCGACACCACGGAGGGCTTGTAAATTGCCATAGTGCTTATGCACTTGTGAGAAGTTAACAGCAACCATAAGGTTTGATTTGAGGGGCGTCCAAGATAAATCTTGGACTCCAAAATAAGTTCTGTTATAAAAGTATATCTTGCACTCCGCAGACGGTGGCAAGACTGACCATTTGGGCAGGCATATTGCGAAAAGTGATAGGTGCCTCTTTGCTTTGCTTAAGCCATTCAATCAATAAGGCTAATCCTGCACTATCTGTACGGGTAACGTCACATAAGTCCACCACTTTGGGTGGTTGGGTAAATTCAGTTGATAATGCGCCAACAGTGGCAAAGTTTAACTCTCCCGACACCCGCCAGGTGTTGGCATCTTCCACAATAATTTGGCTCACGATTTTTTCCGATTTTGTTTTTTGATTTTGTTAATCAAGCCGTTGATGCCTTTGGTTCTAATATCGTTCTTAAACTCATTGCGATAAGTGGTTACCAAACTGACACCACCAACGCTGACATTGTACACCTTCCATTTGCCCTTCTTACTAGGATACATGGCATAATCAACATTAACAGGTCGTTTCCCGCTCAGTTTCACATGGGTTTTCAGGATGATGCAATCTGAGCAACCTCTTCTTCCCGCATTCACAGGTTGCTCGTAGGATACCGATACCTTTATATCGGTTTTCGCCCTTTTTAGCAAAGCGGTTGTGTAAGTGCGTACTAACAAAGCCCGAAATTCTATGACAAAGCGTTTCTTTTGTTCACGGTTAGCCTTTCGCCAATTTCTCCCCAGTACCAGTTTCGACATTTTAACAAAATCAAAAAGGGGTAATACTATCTTATCAACCAATTTATAGGCTTGACTGGGATCGGCTTTGAAGGTTTTCAACCCTTCATTAATGGAGTGCTCGATCAAGGCTTTTGCCTCTCTATAATCCGCCGCCCAGGCGTTAAGCGTCCCTGCCATCAACAGGGCAATCAACGTCAATCGAATGAATTGTCTCATTAAGGTTTTCCTCTGAGGTTAAGTGTCACTCTGTGCTCTTGTTTGCCATACTATACAATAACTGTCCAATTAATTTTTCCAAAATCACGGCGGATTGTGCGAGTCCTGGATCTAATTGATCATTATTCTCCAAATAGACATCTTCCGCGCCCGCTTCTAAACCAATATATTGCTCACCGAGCAATCCAGCCGTCAAAATACTGGCAGATGTGTCTATCGGGATTTTACGATATTGGGGCTCAATGTGCAGAGTGGCAATGGCTTGATAGCTTTCGTCATCAAAACGAATATCAGCCACTCTACCGATACGCACGCCACCCATTTTCACAGCCGATTTGACTTTCAATCCACCAATATTGTCAAATTTGGCTATCACAGTATAGCCTTCTTTAGCAAATACATTGCCTAGATGACTGACTTTCATTGATAACATTAATAAGGCGGCAAAGCCTAAGGCTATAAAGATACCGACCCAAATTTCTACAGTTCTTCTTGATTGCATATTACCTCTCATATCAGTTTAGAGGAGTCGGCCAGATTTATCTTGGACGTCTTCGATTATTAGGGACAAGGATTATACTATTTTATTGAGTCAGTCAACCAATTTTCTAAAGAAAGTTCAGAGATTCGTTCAAAGTGTCTTATATTATTAGTGACAAGTGTCAAATTATTGCTTACCATCCATTTCATCATAATTGCTCCTACAAGAGTTGTACCTTCTGCTCAGAACGGGTTCTTAAATTATAAATTTCATTAATAATTCCGGTTTAATAGATTATAAGGATTTTGGATAGTGACTATTTTAGGGTGATCGTATAATTTTGCAAGTTTTAAATAAGTCATCACACCCCAAGGGCTTTCATTAGAAACCCAATTGCCCAAAACAATAAAATTAATGCCTTGATTGAGGGCATAATCCATCGTGCCTAAACAAATACGACTGATTTTGAGATCGGTATTGCCTAATAAAGTGTATTTCATTATTTATCCTCACATAGCAACTATGCTATCATATGGAAAAGTTGTAGTACATTATATAAACAAACACCTTCATGCCCACAATCCCCCTAGAATTCCCAGTCCTAGTCACACCTTCAAAAGAAGGCTATCACCTACGCCCTTTATTTTCAGAGAGCCCAAGCCGAACAGCTAAGCGTTTTCGTGATGCGGTGGATTTACTCATCAGAGATGTACGCAGAGAGTTTCGGGGCTTTGAAATGGAACGCGGGACGATTGATGATTTATTGTGGTTTGCCTTTAATCCTAATTTAAAGTTTGAACTCAAAAAACTCTGTTTTACCCTTGGACCTTACATGGTCTTTGGTGATTTTGCCGTTGCGCGTTTTTTCCTAAAAGGTCATCAAATCGTTTGTTTGCCTCAGTTTGACAATTTATTTGCCATTATCAGTGATAAGCTGTTAGAGCATGGTAGTATAACAGAACAATTGACCACCATTGTGCATGAACAAATGCAGGAGCGGCGCAAAAAAGCCAGCGATTTTTCTCCCGAGCATTATTATGCTCGCAAAGGGGAATTTGTGACAAGCATTTCTCTGCAAGTCAACGTTAAGCGTGCCAAATTTCCTTTTGAACAACAGCTTGATGCGTGGTTTGCCTCCTTAGCGGGTCAGCAAGACGATTTTTCTGGGGCTGTTGAATTGGCGCGGGTGGGCTCCAATTTGCGCGACGATTATCCTAACCGATTACAACGCGCCTCGTTACGTGACGCTTTTGTGACAAGGCTTGGCAAAGTCATTTTCGGCTCAACGATGACGGCTGTGGTTATCATCGGCTCACCCGGGTGTGGGCGCACCACTTTGCTGCATGAAACTTTTTATCGTTATCTCCAGGATATGGAGAATAAACCCCGTCCTGCAACTATTTGGCATATCGATCCCAATCGGGTGATTGCTGGTATGAGCATTGTCGGGCAATGGCAGCGACGCTTTGAATCCATTTTAGAATATGTTATCAAATCTCATCAGAAAAAAACTCGTGCCCACCTGTTTGTCGATAATTTAGTGGCCTTATTTCGTATTGGTAAAAGTGCCCAAAATTCGCTCACCCTCAGTGACGTGCTCAAACCTTATTTAGAAAAACGGGCGTTGACTTTGATTGCTGAAGCCAGCCCAGAAGAGTGGAACGTCGTGATGGAAACTGATCGTCGTTTTGCCGATTTATGTCAAGTTTTTCGTCTTAATGAGCCGACTGTAGAAGACACCGCTCGTATTGCGGTTAAAGAGCGGGCTCGTTTGGAGCAGTTACATGAATGCGAAATTGATATTGATGCAATGGAGCGTGTTTTTGCTTTAACACATTCACTGCTGCGGGGCAGTGCGATGCCCGGCAATGTTGTCAATTTTCTTGAGCGGCTTGCCGCTAAACATCGTCATGGCAAGATTGGTGTTGCACAAGTTGAAGCGGCGATTAGCGAAATCAGTCATATCAGTAGCGATTTACTTGATCGTCAAAAAACCTTACGCAAAGAGGAAGTTCAACAAGCCCTTTGTGCCCAACTGATTGGTCAAGCCCAGGCTGTGGAGTGTTTAGTCAATGTGGTACAAACTGTCAAGGCGGGATTACAAGACCCTAAAAAACCTATGGCCACTTTACTTTTCATCGGACCCACCGGCGTTGGCAAAACACAAGCGGCTAAGGTTTTGACCCATTATCTATTTAGTGATGATTCGCAATTGATACGCTTGGATATGAACGAATTTGTCACTGAGGCGGATGTTGGGCGCTTGATTGGTAGTTGGGGACGACCAGATGGTTTGTTGACGACGCAAATACGTCATCAGCCTTTTTCTATTTTGTTATTGGATGAAATCGAAAAAGCGCATCCGGCGATACATGATTTATTGTTACAAGTATTGGGAGAAGGGCGACTCACCGATGCTTTGGGACGTACCACCGATTTTACGAATACTATTATTATATTGACCTCAAATTTAGGAGCGGAACAAGCCAGCCGCCGTCTCGGTTTTGCCGAAAGGGATGATCAAGCCACTAGCTATCGCGCCGCCGTTGAAGATTTTTTTCGCCCAGAATTGTTAAATCGTATTGATCGCATTGTGGTATTTAAATCCTTAGAATTACAAGATGCGGTTGCCATCACTCGTTTACAATTGGATGGTTTATTACAACGGGATGGTTTTGTGCGGCGGACAACCATTTTGAATATCTCTGAAAGTGCCTTGGTGAAAGTCGCACAACAGGGATTTGATGCGCTTTTGGGCGGACGCGCCCTTAAACGGGCAATTGAGCGCGATTTAACGACATTAGCGGCGACACAATTAGTCAAGCTCAAGGCAACGCAGCCGATTATATTGGATATTAATTGGATTAACAAGCGTTTACAGCCAAGCATCACCGCCTTGATCCCCACAGAAAAAAATGCCGTTCACTTGACTGAACAATCTCTGACATTGGAAAGTGTCAGCCGTCTTCTGGATTTTGTCACGGATTTACGAGAGCGGCTTTATGCCTTGCGGGATGCACAAGCACTTGAGCTAAACGCCACTAGCGATGAGCAGCGATTGTTGTTGACGATGCAGGAATCCGTTTTTGATGTAAAAGAAGAATTGGATGAGATGCTTTGGGCAATGGAAACGGCGCGTGATCCGACTGAAACACGTTTTTCCAGTAGAATACAACAAGCGCGTGTTTATTTTCGTTGGTCGTATGACTGTTATACTGTTAATAGTGGCGATTTTTATGCCCTTCAAGATATTCGTGATTATTTAGAAGAAATGTATGTGCAAGCCCCCAAATTGATTAAAGAGCATCAAACTAATTGGTTTAATTTATTAATGTCTTCAAGTTTTTTAGGTTTTTTTTGTCGTGGACTGGAATTGAATCAACAAGATAATTTGAAATTAACGCTGCATTCGCGTGTACATGGCTGTGGAGAGAAGGAATTAGATTATTTGTTGGATTGCTACGAAAAAACTTTGATTTATCTAGGGATAGAAACCAAGCGTTTAGCACCAACCGGACAAGATTTTCGTCATCTACAAGTGAAGGGACCACGTTTACAAACCTTGTTAAGCGGCGAAGAGGGTATTCATTTATTTCATCCGCCCAATGAAAATGCGTTGCCTATCCAAGTCAGCTTGAATCCGGTTGAAACGGCGACATTGAATATTATTCGTAGCTATGCGCTTCCGGCTGATGATGGTAAAGGGGGAGTGCTGACTGATTTACGCAGCGGAATGCTCAATCGTAGTGGGATTCAAGCCCATGAATGGGCGTTGCTTTGGTATGCTAATTTGCCGGAAGATGAGCGGTTATAGAGGCGGAGCGTTGATGCAGATATAAAGGCTCGCTATAGATTGACTAAGGCAACTCGCCCGTCTGAATATTGTTTCCGAGGCAAAAGTTTTCGCGCTGCGCGAAAACTTTTGCCTCGGAAGGCAATCCTTTATGGTTGCCCTGACTGGTATATTAGAGATGTCCCTTAATAAGCAAAGTCTAAAGCAGACCTGCCAGGTCTGGTTTTGACTTTTTATTGACGGACAAGTCTAATGTGAGAAAAACTATAACAAACATCCACTGATTTTAGGTGCTAATTTTCTCTTTGAATATCTTGCCATTCATTTCTATCTAATGAACAAACCAACATTTTTAGATTGCCCCTATTCTGAAAAGGACGAAGCTAAAAAGCTAGGTGCCCAGTTTGATTGGGACCAAAAAAAATGGTTTATCCCCCCCGGACTTGAAATTGAACCCTTTACCAAATGGTTGCCCAAACCTCCCCCTCCCCCCTCAACAAGCCTCACTCTCAATGATTTAATGTTAAATGTTAAAAAAACCATTGCCGAACAACATAATACACGTTATTGGGTACGCGCAGAGCTTGTCAATGTCTCGGAAAATGTACATGTTTACATGGAATTGGCAGATCATGACAATGAGGGTCATGAAGTAGCAAAAGCTCGCGCTACGCTTTGGAAACATCGCGCAGCCAGCCAGCTTCAACATTTTAAAGAGCAAACCGGTTTGCCTTTTAAACCTGGTATTAAAGTATTATTACAAGTGCATATTGAGTTTCATACCCGTTATGGCTTTTCGCTTGACGTGTTAGATATTGACCCAAGTTTCACCTTAGGTGAAATGGAGGCCAAATTAAATCGCATTAGAAAAAGGCTGAAAACAGAAGGGATTTATACAAATAATCAAAAATTGGCAAAAACAAGAGAATTTTGCAAAGTGGCAGTGATTGCGCCCCCACAAGCGGCGGGTTTAGGAGATTTTAAAAGTCAGGCCGATATTTTAGCCACGCTTGGACTTTGTGAATTTCACTACTATTCTGCCAGTTTTCAAGGCAAAAATATCCTCACTGAAATCCCTGCCGCTTTTGAGTTAGTTAATCAACCTGAACAATTTGATGCTGTCGTCATGATACGCGGCGGGGGGGCTAAAGCTGATCTTTTCCAATTAAATGAATATGAAATTGTTAAAGCGATTTGCATGGCGAAATTGCCAGTAATCGTGGGGATTGGTCATGAAAGAGATAAAACTTTATTGGATGAAGTCGCCAATTATGCCTGTCATACGCCCAGTTTAGCGATTAGCCATATTAGTGCGACAATTGTTCAAAATGCGCGTAATGCTAAGCAAGATTGGCAAAGTATTATCAGGGCTGCAAGTGAAAAACTGAATCGGGCGAGGGCGGACACTGATCGATTAAACGCACAAATTCGTGAACAAACGGTCAAGTTATTGGGATCGCAACATCAAAAAATGGCAACATTAATGCAAGAGATTAAAAACGCGAGTCAAAACCAACTGACTCAAGCCCGTCATCAAATAAAATTGTTGATGGAACAAGTTTTATTGGGCGATCCGAAAAGGATTATTAATCGTGGCTATGCCCTTGTCAGAAATCGCCAGGATAAAGTTATTAGTACTAAAGTCGCGGCTCAACAAGAGGATTTTTTAGTGATTGAATTTAAAGATGGTCGCTTGTCTTGTCAAATGGAGAAGAAATGAGAAAAGCCGATTCATACACAAAAAACTACCAAAAGCTGAAAAAAATCGCCGACACCATGCGTGAGAGTGATGAGCCAGATATTGATGGATTAATCAAAATGGTAGGCGAAGCCACCGAAGCCTATAAAAATTGTCAAGCTCGTATAGAAGCTGTTGAAAAAGCATTGGGTTTAAATGAAAAATAGTTTTGGAGAAATGAAATGATAAGAACCTTATCTAAATTACCATGGATAGGCGTAACAGTTGCCTTACTCATTAATACAGAAATATATGCCGCTGGTTTTTCCATCAGCGATTTCCTCGGTGGCACCACTTTGGGACGTAGTCACGCTGGCGGGGCTGCCATTGCTGAGGACGCAATGACCGTGTTTAGTAATCCAGCAGGATTAACGCGGCTATCCGAACAACAGTGGGTAATCGTGACAAATTTATTTGCACCTTCAGTCAAATTCCACAATCATGGCAGCACTGATAACAATCAGCTTGCTATGAATGGGGGAGATGGCGGTGATGCGGGTATCTTGACACCAACGCCGAACTTTTATTATGCCAAAGCTTTGTCAGATCGTTGGACAATCGGTTTCGCTTTCAACACGCCTTTTGGTCTCTCACTAGAGTATGATCGCGACTGGGTAGGTCGTTATAATACCATTGATGTCAGCTTACTAAACCTGAACCTCAATCCTGGGGTAGGATTTAAAGTGAATGATAGCTTGTCTATTGGAGCCGGTATCAATCTTAACTATGTGAAATTGGGACTCAGTAATGCCATTGATTTTGGTGCTATTTTAGGTACTGGTTCTCAATCCATGGACGGTTTGATTGATTTAGAGGGAGACAATTGGGCTTGGGGATTCAATTTAGGCGCGTTATTGACCTTGACTGAGCAGACTCGCATTGGCATAGCCTATCGATCTCACATCAAGCACACAGTCAAGGGCGATGCCAATTTCACTACACCTGAGGCGGTACTTCAACCGCTAGATACAGGCTTCAAACTATCAACCAGTCTTCCTGAAACATTTTCGATAAGTCTCCATCATCAGCTAACACCACGCTTGGCTGCTATGACTGATTTTAGTTACACTCGTTGGAGTCGTTTTCGAGAATTCGCTATTGTTTTTGATAATCCCGCCCAGCCCGATGCTGTCACGCCTAAAAACTGGCATAACACTTGGCGTATTGCAATCGGACTGGATTATAGCTATAGTTCAGTCTGGCGTTTTCAAGCAGGTTTTGCATTTGATGAGGGTGCCATTCCTGATGAAACTTTTGATCCGATTATACCGACTGCTGAGATGATTATGTTAAGTTTGGGGGCACTCTATCACTATTCTGATACATTTTCCCTTGGATTTGGATATACTCATGTCATCCCTGACAAACAAGATATTCATCTGGCAGAAAATGGACAGGGCACATTGAGCGGAGAGATGGATGTCATTTCAAATGTTCTGGGGCTACAATTAAATTGGTACTTTTAATCGGTACACTCATCTACTGAGATTGTGATACCATAAAAGCCACAGCATTTTTGATATCTTCATCTGATAAACTGGCATTACCACCTTTGGGTGGCATTGCATTAAAGCCATTTATGCCATGATTAATTAAAATATCCATCCCTTGTGCAATACGAGAAGCCCACATACTTTTATCCCGCATTTTTGGCGCACCAAACATGCCTGCTGTATGGCATACCATACACAAGTTGTTGTAAACCTGCTCCCCTTTGGCTAAATCGAAACCCTTTAAATCAAGTTTGGAAGAGCTACAGCTCGTTATAAATCCAGCGAAAAAGAGCCAAACAAAAGGAGTCGAAGTTAAACGAGATATTTTTTGTGTGAATGACATTTGACAAATTCCTTATAATTGATAGTCTGCTAGCTTATCACAGATGGGGAGTTAGGCAATGCTATTTATTAGACAAAAAAACGACAAGGATGTTAAATAATTTAGGTTTATCCTTACTTATATATATAACATCCCTGTCGTTTTTTTAGTGTTAATTTGGAGAACAAAATGAAAATCACAGCAATAGGTGTCCATTCAGCCTTTGCCACAGGATCGTATGAAGAGGTCATTTCTGTCAAACAGGCGCGTGAACTCGTATTGAAAATAGCCCATTCACCAGAATTGAAGAAAAATGTCTCTGAACAATTCATGGTAGCTGAGATTGATAAACTGAGTCAACAACTTTATACGCCGAAATGGCAGTCTAACTTCTTGATTGAATTTGATATGGTTGGTAAAAGAGGAAAAAGGCCATATCGCTTACTCCTTGATGTAGGTGGAGATATTAGACACGCCCTAAAAGTTCATGCTTTAAACTCCAATGATATAGACGGCGTTTATATTTCTCACCCCCATAATGACCATATCGGTGGTATGGAATATATCGCCTTGACAACGTTTTTTAATCCTTCATATACAGTTGCCAAAAAAAAATGGCTGAATAATCAATTTATTGCTGAGAAGCTCTTTCTTGAACAAGAATGGTGGAAAGTGCCACCAAGCAATACTAAACCTGATCTGTTTATTCATAGGAAAGTGCTTAGCCCCTTAAAAAGAGCACTCGGACCAGGCTTAGATACTTTACAATCTGTGCCTGATGTCAGCCTTGAAACCTACTTTGATATCCATGTGCTTGGCAAACAGGAAGATGGACAAACAAAAATGTACACCTTTCAAGATGGTGATGGAAATTGGACATTAACCCCCATTTTCGCTATGCATGTGATTTCCAGTTCTGAAGAATTGCCCAGTTACGGAATTCATTTGCAACACTCTAGTGGTTACAGGGTTCTCATGCCAACTGACATCCAATCTATTATACCCTCGCAACTAGAGGTACTCTACAAACGGGCTAATAGAATTTATATGGATTGTGAAACATCGCCCTCTCCCTCTGGCGTACATCCACATATTTCAGATTTAATTAACAATTTGGATAAAGACATTCAAAAAAAGTGTTTTCTTTATCATTATGATAAAGAGCCAGAATTTCCAGAGGGTATGTTTTATGGGATTTTAAAAATGGGAGATTCACATTCTTATCCTGAATAGTCCAAGATAAATCTTGGACTCCATTTCAACTCAAATTTTATAGTTGGTATAACTATTGCATTTACAATCAACTAAACAAGTTGTGGGAAAATGTTCTTTTATCAACACAATTGAGTCACATTAACAACAATCAGTTTGTAAGAAATGGAACATTTTTGCGGTTCCGGAGTCCAAGATTTATCTTGGACATTTTAGTCACAACTGTTGGAGTTGAAAGAAATTGACTGATAAATGCTAAAAATTTGAGGAATATAGTTATGAAATTATCTAAAACATTATTAACAACCAGTGTTTTACTCGCAAGCCTCCCGACTGCCCAAGCCGCCGCAGAAATGGGCGATTTTGAATTCAGTGCCAATGTTGCGTTGACATCTGATTATGTATTCCGTGGTTTTACACAAACAGATGAAGGATGGGCTATACAGGGTGGATTTGACATCAACCATGGCTCTGGTTTTTATGTCGGTGCTTGGGGCTCTAACGTCAAATTTTTAGAGGATGATACAGTGGCTCCCGAAGATCGTGCTGACACTGAAATCGATCTTTATGTTGGTTACGGCAACGAGTTGGACAGTGGACTCAGCTATGATATCAGTGCCTTACAATATATATATCCGGGGGCAGGTAGCGATTTGAATTACGACTTTTCTGAGTTTCACTTAGGCGTGGGTTATAGTCTGCCAGTGGGAACGGAGTTTGGCTTATCGTATGACTACTCCCCTGAGTGGTTTGGTGAAACGGGTAAAGCTCAGCACTATGCCTTTAATATCGGTCACAGCCTAAGCAATGGTTTGGGTTTTGGTGCCTTTGTTGGTCAACAAACTTTTGATGAGAATGATAAAGCTGGAGAGGACTACGTTTATTATGGCGCCTCCATCTCCTATGGTGTCGCTGATTTTGAGTTTTCGGTCAATTTTAGCGATACTGATTTAGATAATGTTAAGGATGTTGCCGATGAGCGTGTGTTTTTTATGCTGAGTAGAAGTTTTTAGGCTAAATCTCCTAATTAAAAAATCCTATTTAACGTCTGAAAGTCAAAACCAAAGTCAAAACCAGACCTGCCAGGTTAAAACCAAACCTGGCAGGTCAAAAGCGTAACCAGGTCGGTATTTGACTTTGACCTGGCAGGTTTTGTTTTTAACCTGCCAGGTCTGGTTTTGAAGTTGACTAAATTATTTTATGCACGTTCCTTAGATCCAAAAAGCTGTTTGAGTCATCACCTTCGCCACCCCTCCCATCAACCAACGCACTGGTTTTGGTAGGGGCACACCACCTGCCTTGATGGCAACTGTCGCATGATGCGCCTCATCCTCCTTCATTTGTTCTAAAATAGCTCTGCTTTTAATATCTTGAGCGGGTAAACGTTGCAAATGTCCCTCTAAATGTTTGACAACTTGCCGTTCCGTTTCTGCCACAAAGCCTAAACTCCATTTATCGCCCGCCGCCCCCGCCACGGCACCTATAGTATAGGAGCCAGTGTACCAAAGTGGATTTAAAAAGCTGACATGTCCATTGAGTTCAGAAATGCGGTTTTGACACCACACTAAATGATCGTTTTCTTCAAAGGCGGACTGTTTCATAGTCTCACGCACCGCTTTCGAGCGGGCTGTTAGGGCTTGCCCTTGATATAAAGCTTGGGCTGAGACTTCTCCAGCATGGTTAACACGCATTAATCGGGCAGATAACTCTTTATCAGTTTCGCTCAATTCTGTCTCTTCAAGCTTTTGAGCAGGATGACTCCGTATCGTGCTTAGAGGTTGACCAAATAGTGTGCGTAAACCGTGGTCAAAATTGATAATTAAATGATCTAAAGCTGTTAATTGTTGCATTTTTTTTTTTCATCCTCAGTTTGAACCTTTATTTTTAAAAGAAAAATCCACTATGACTCAATCACTTTTAATCTCAATTTTCTGCCCAGATCGAACAGGGCTAGTATCATCCATCACCGGTGCTCTCTTCAACCTTGGGGTTAATCTCGGTGACACAAGTTTTGTCGTACTAGGTGCGGGTGCCGAATTTACCGCCGTTTGTAACTCTCCCGTCAACCAAGAAGAGCTTGAAAGCCAGCTCCGCGCTCTGCCTGAGCTTGAGGGGGCTGACATCAAGGTGAGCCAATTTGAATTGTCCAAAATTCATGGACAAAATACTCAAATTAGCCATAAAATCACCCTACATGGTGCCGATCATCCTGGACTGATTGCCCAATTGTCTGAAGTTTTTATGGCCTTTGATGCCAATATCGTTCGCTTAAACGCGGAGACGATACCGGGTAATGAGGGCGAACAATATTTAATTAATTTCTCTGTCTGTATTCCTGAATCGCGTGTTGATGCCTGTCTAGCATCTGTCACCAATACCGCCAGTTCATTGGAAATGCACTGTGACTGGCTATCAACATAAGCTAAACCAAAAGAGGAAAATCACAATGAGCGAAGAACCCTGTACCTACGTCATCTTTGGCGCGACGGGTAATCTGTCACGCCTAAAACTCATGCCCGCCCTCTATCACCTAGAAGTCGCAGGACGTTTACCCGAAGGCACGATGATTTTAGCAACAGGGCGCCGCCCTTGGGACCGTGAAAAATGGATTTCTGAGGTCAAAGACATGCTAATTGCTAAGGCTCGCAATGGCTTAGATGAGAAAATCTTTGAACATTTCAAACAGCGGCTACACTATTTTGAGGGCAACTTGACTGACCCAAATATGTACCCCGCTATGCGAGATTTTATCAACAATACGCCGGATTTTCCACAACATGTCGCCTTTTATATGTCCATTCGCCCCGCCGAATTTGGAGTCGTTGTCCAAAACTTGAGCGAGGCAAGTTTGTTGGATGAAGAACATGGCTGGCGGCGTGTGATTATCGAAAAGCCCTTTGGTTCTGACTTAGACAGTGCCCGTGCCTTGCATCAGCGGATTTCTCGCTATTTGCGTGAAGATCAAGTATATCGTATCGATCATTATTTAGGTAAAGGGACAGTACAAAATGTCTTAGTTTTTCGCTTTGCCAATCTCATGCTGGAGCCGCTATGGAATCGTAACTATATTGATCATATCCAAATTACCCATTCAGAAACCCTCGGAGTGGGCAGTCGGGCTGATTACTATGACAATGCTGGCGCGATGCGGGATATGATACAAAGCCATCTCTTGCAATTGCTCACCCTTGTCGCAATGGAGCCGCCCGTTTCTATGGAAGCGGAAGCGATGCGTGATGAAAAGGTTAAAGTCCTTAAATCCATCCGCCCCATTTCGCCAAACGCTGTACATGCACAAACGGTTCGCGCTCAATACGCAGCCGGCATGGTGCAAAATAAAAAAGTCAAGGGCTATCTGCAAGAAGACAAAGTGCCCCAGGAGAGCGTGACCGAAACTTATGCCGCTATAAAGCTGTTTATCAATAATTGGCGTTGGGCGGGCGTCCCCTTTTATCTGCGGACGGGCAAGCGCCTCGCTGAGGGGCAATCCATGATCTCCATTTGTTTCAAACAGCCCCCGCAACAATTTTTCCGCGCCAATCAGATTCAACGTATGCGTCCCAATTGGTTACTATTAGGCATCCAACCGACAGAATGTATGAAGGCCGAAATGACTGTCAAAGAACCAGGGTTGGAAATGAATACTCACCAAATGAGTTTAGATGCGAGTTTCCGCACAGACAAAGATATTGCTAAAGAGGCTTATGAGGAACTTTTGTTAGACGTGATCAAAGGAGATCGTTCACTTTTTTTGCGTTATGATGAAGTAGAATATGCTTGGCGCGTGGTGGACCCTATTCTGCGTGTTTGGGCAATGGAGCGTGATTATATTCCTACCTATCCGGCGGGCAGTTGGGGTCCTAAGGAGGGGGGACGCTTATTTGAAAGGGAAGATCAAGGTTGGCGGCATTCTTTAAATCCAGATTGAGTCACTACAATGAACACAATCCAATGGCAATTATTAGACGACAGCGAAGCGGTTGCCCATGAAGCCTGTCAGCGCATTTTGACACTGTCTCAACAACTCATTGAGCAAAAAGGTGCCTTTAAAATTGTCCTCGCGGGGGGGAGTACGCCTGAACAAACTTACCGCTTATTAAAGGACGCTGACAGCGATTGGGCGCGTTGGCATATTTATTATGGGGATGAGCGTTGTTTGCCTGAAGACGATGCGGACAGAAACAGCGTCATGGCTTCACGCGCTTGGCTGGATCATATCCCATCCACTCAAATTTATAGCATACCAGCCCATTTGGGTGCTGAGACAGCGGCACATCGTTACACTGAGATCGTGAAGAAGGCACTACCTTTCGACATGGTATTGCTAGGTATGGGTGAAGATGGACATACTGCCAGCCTTTTTCCCGGACACCAGCACCCGAAAGATGAATTAGTTCATGCGGTTTTCAACGCCCCCAAACCACCGCCAGAGCGCGTCAGTCTTAGCGTGGCGGCTTTGTGCAATACCCGTGAATTGTTATTATTGGTCACTGGCGCAGCTAAGCGGGAAGCGGTTGCTCGGTGGCGGCGTGGTGAAAATCTGCCTATTAGCCAAATACAGCCAGCGACCGTTTTGATTGATCGAGCTGCATTGATTTAATTTTAATATACTAGGAGTCCAAGATTTATCTTGGACGTCTAGCTAAAGGAGAAAACATGAGCCTTTTACCCACTCCGCGAGAATCCCCAAGCCCCCAACCCAGCATAAGCGTGACGGAAGCCGAATATTGGGAAAAATATTATGGTGACTCTGAGGTAATTTATGAATGGAACAACGGCCTTTTGGAGGAAAAACCGGTGTCTGATTATGTGAACTATTTAATGACTTTATCCTCGTGACTACACGTTTGAGGGCGTTTTTGATCTATGTGTAGAAGCTTTATCCGATTCCAGTGAAAAGGAGGTAGAACGGGATACGATCACGAAAAAAGAGGAATATGCCAGCGTCGGTGTCAAAGAATTTTATATTCTACACGACAGTCAAAAACTCGCGTTTTACCGTCTCAATGCACGGAAAGTGTACGCGCCCATCAAACCCGTTGCGGGGGGCGTGATAAAATCCAAGGTGTTGCCCGGATTAAAGATTTGTATCAAAGACCTTCTCTCAAAACCCTAGCTGAAGATAAGGTCTATCAAGAGTTTATATTACCTTTTTATCAAGAGGAGAAAAAAGAGCGTCAAGCCGCCGAAGAAAAAATTAAGCGTCTTGAAGCCGAACTAGCGCGTTTGAAAAAACGCAAAAAATAAAATTAATATACCAGTAGGGGCAATCCCTTGTGGTTGCCCTAGTTATTTTAGGCGCGTTCTTTAATTAAATAAATGGACCAGTGCAGCCCCCGGATCAGGTGCTTTCATAAAGGCTTCACCCACTAAAAAGCTATGTACACCCGCCTCACGCAATAAGGCGACATCATCAGGTGTATGAATACCACTTTCGCTGACGACAATATATTCTTTAGAAATCCATTGTAATAAATCCAAAGTCGTTTTTAAATCCGTGACAAATGTTCGCAAATTACGGTTGTTAATACCGATTAAAGGCATATTGAGCAACAATGCCCGTTCTAATTCTTCGCGATCATGCACCTCAATCAGTACATCCATGCCTAAATGGGTTGCTAAACCGGCTAAATCATGTAATTGTGCATCGCCTAATGCGGCTACGATGAGCAAAATACAATCGGCACCGATAGCGCGGGCTTCATAAACCTGATAAGCGTCGATAATAAAATCCTTACGCAAAATGGGGATATGACAGGCTTCATGGACTTGCTGCAAATATTCATCGGCACCTTGAAAAAAATCTCTATCCGTGAGAACAGATAAACAAGTCGCGCCGTTTTGTTCATAGCTTTTTGCGATAGCAACGGGATCGAAATCGGCACGTAATATGCCTTTACTAGGAGATGCTTTTTTGATCTCAGCGATGACGGCGGGTACTTGTGCATTCATTGCCTCGATAAACCCACGCGGCGGAGGGCTGTTGGCAGCCCGTTGACTGAGGGTAGAGATAGAAATCTGTTTAGAACGTGCTTCTATTTCTTCCACTTTGCGTTGGAGAATCTGTTTTAAAATATTAGGGATTTTGTTCATTGCAACGCGCTCAGATGAAAAATGTTATCATTATTGTTTATTTAAAAGTCAAATTTTAGGAGTCCAATAGTCAACATGTTTAATTTCACTCGTGATCAAATTCTCAGCTTGATTTTACTGAGCCTAGTGGCAGTCTCATCCTGCCAAAAAGATTTCTCAACCACGGGCATCTTTAACGACTTGGAACCTGTTGAAGAGATTGAAATTATGACACATGAGTCTTTTCCGATACAAGTCAATGTTGTTGCTAGAGGTCACTTACCTGACAATTGCACCGTCATTGACGATATCATCGAAGACAAAACTGATGACACTTTGAGTCTCAAAATTATAATGGCTCGTCAAACAGACAAGGATTGTAGCGCAAAAAATCAAGCCTTTGAGGAAATTATTCCCCTTAATGTTGAGAATCTGTTGGCGGGCGTTTATGTTGTTAATGTGAATACCCTTACTGATAGTTTTGAATTAGGAGTGGACAATATTATTCCTTAAGTCTCTCGTCCAAGATAAATCTTGGACTCCTAAATCAAAAAAAGGAAAAGCTTATGCACATTGGTATCCCTCGTGAAATCAAAACCTTGGAAGGTAGAGTTGGATTAATTCCGGCAGCCTGTGCTGAGTTAGTCGCACTGGGGCATGATGTTTTTATAGAAAGTGCTGCTGGCATACTCAGTGGCTATCCAGATCAGAACTATCAAGCCGTCGGCGTGACCGTTTTACCTGATGCCGCATCTGTCTATGCCAAAAGTGAATTAATTATCAAAGTCAAAGAGCCACAATCCACAGACTTAAAGTATTTACGTGCCGATCATCTCTTATTTTGTTTTTTGCATTTAGCCGCCTATCCTGAATTAACTGGGGCTTTGCAAAAAATAGGGCTCACCGCGATAGGCTTTGAAACGGTAGAAGTAGAAGGGCAATTACCGCTATTAATGCCAATGAGTATGATTGCAGGACGCTTAGCAACCCAAATTGGCAGCAATTTATTGCATCAACCGCAAGGCGGTAAAGGTATTTTATTGGGCGGAGTCACTGCCAGTGCGCGGGGCAAACTGGTAGTCCTTGGTGCGGGTGCCGCCGGTAGTCAAGCAACTCGTGTTGCTACCGCTTTAGGTGCGAATGTGATTGTGTTTGATAAACGTTGGGATCGTTTGGCAACGATGCAAGCTTTGGGACACAATGTGACCGCTTTATATCCGTATCACGAAACATTATGCGAAGTCCTAGAACAAGCGGATTTAGTGATAGGTGCGGTACTGATCCCGGGCAAGCGTGCCCCTATTGTTGTTGATGAAGAAATGGTGTCTCGTATGCAATCAGGCAGTGTGATCATAGATATATCAGTCGATCAAGGAGGCTGTGTGGCGACAACCCATCCGACAACTTATGCCGCTCCAACTTATGTATATAAAGGCGTGACGCATTTTGCTGTCACTAATATGCCGGGTGCTGTACCTCGCACCGCTTCACAAGTGTTATCGACAGCATTATTGCCGTTTGTAATGAGCTTAGCCCAGCCCAATTGGGTAGAAAATGCGGCATTATGTGGAGGCATTAATGTGCAAGATGGGAAAATCGTGCATCCGGCATTAGGTTGATGTGCAAGGTACGCCTTGCACTCCTGACCATGGGAGAAATAACTTAAAATTCGTGGCGGAGAGGGCGGGATTCGAACCCGCGTGCCTCGTTAGAGACCAACCGATTTCGAGTCGGTGCCGGTATGACCGCTTCGGTACCTCTCCATTGGCGGGATGGCCATTATACATACTTGCCAGATCAATAACAAGTATTTTTCATAAAATATATAGCCTATCGAGCCTTTGATAACTGATCACTGAAAAGGCAGGCTTTAATCTGGTTGTTCTTGTTGTATTTGTTCCACTATCTTTGTATATACCGCTTTGCTTAAACGAAATCCTTGAGCCAGCAATTCGTCTAATGCTTTTTGGCTCTCTTGAGGATACCCTTGATAGTAACGAAGAAGCAGCCCAACTGTGCCAGTCAATCCGATACCCACGGATTCAGCTATACGACGGCCATCACCGTCATCCATTAACAATAGTTCTGCACCCATTTCCTGAGCAAGGGCAATGGCTTCGGCTTCACCCTCGTCCAGTGAAATATTTAAAAAAGTGACGAGATCACGATTGCTGACTTGGCAACAATGAATCCAGTCAGCATTTTTCAGCTCTTCACTACCTACTCGTCCTTTGCTGGCTGTGACCACTTCGCTGTAAACCGCCGATGGAATAGTGATTTCTCCAAATAATTCTTGGAGTAAATAAAACCGATTTATCCGCGCCAGAGCAATCAACGGTGTTGAATCAGAAACGACTTTAATAGTCTTCGTCATGGTAATAGTTTATTAAGGGTTTCCAAATCGGCTATGCTGTCATCTGCTGAATAATTCAGATCGACATTTCGTTCATTTAAGAGTTGAATCATTTCCCATTTATTAGATAGCCCTGCAAATTCTCTAGCCTTTCCAAGGGAAAGTTTACCTTCCCGATAAAACTCAACAGCAAGTGTTTGACGTAGGTACTCAGCCCATTGTTTTTTGGGAACTTTAAGTGCCAACAAAATGGGACGGGGTATTTCCAAACTTAATACGGGTTGTGCCATGTCATTTTATCCCCAGCTAACTAAATTTCAACGTGTAGCGGAAAATATAGTGCTAATTGTGAGTGTTGTCCCTGTAATATTAGATTATGGTACATACTTGCCAGATCAATAACAAGTATTTTTAATAAAATATATTAACCTATCGAAAAGCTATAAGGGATTATAACCCGGCAATTGTGTGACATCTACCTCATCAATTTGTTCTGCTGTTAAAAATGGTTTTCCTTTATCGTTTTTCGACTGTGCATAATGCAAATAAATTTTTTCATGGATAAAAATATCAAATAAATCCGGATCAAGATGATTATCTTTCTTCATTTGACCTAAAATCCTTAAAGCTTCAGATAAAGGCTTAGGTTTTTGATTATAAGGGCGATCACTGGATGTCAACGCTTCAAAAACATCTGCAATTCCCATAATTCTGGCTGGTATAGACATTTCTTCGCGCTTCAATTTCTTGGGATAACCAGTGCCATCCATGTGTTCATGATGTCCACCCGCATATTCTGGCACATGTTGGAGATATTTAGGATAGTGCAAAGATTCAAGCATGTTGATAGTGGTATCAATGTGACGATTGATGATTTTGCGCTCATCCGGTGTCAAAGTACCTTTGGTGATATTCAGATTATCAATTTCATCTTGAGATAAAAAGTTTTCTATTGAACCATCCGGTGTTTTCCATTGGCGTTGAGCAATTTGCAACACTCGTTTTTTGAGTTCATCAGACATAAATTCGCTACCCATATTGCAATGGTGGAGAAATTCACGTTCCTCATTCAAAGTTTCAATTTGTTGTGCCAACTTCGCTTCAACATCGACAGATTCGCCCGCGAGTTGTTCACGTAAACAAGCAATTTCAGCATCGCGTTTGAGTACCTCAAAACGAGTATCTATGAGATGAATGCGATCAAAAAACGTTTTCAGTTTAGTCGCTTTATCTATGACATATTCAGGGGTTGTGATTTTGCCACAATCATGCAACAAGGCGGCGACTTTTAACTCTTCACGATCCTCATCAGTCATGCTAAAATCTTTCAAAGGTCCTATTTCGATTTTCGCTGCGGCTTCTGCTAACATCAACGTTAATATCGGCACCCGCTGACAATGTTCGCTCGTGTGGGGAGATTTTTCATCAATAGCAGTCGCTATCACTTGAATAAAGGTTTGAAAAAAACGGCGTTGTTCTTCCAATAACTGTTGATTGACCAAGGCAACCGCACCTTGTGAGGCCAGCGATTCTACTAATTCTTGTACCGATTCACTAAAATCAGTCTTTTCTCGCGTAATGGGCGCATTGATCAATTGTAAGACCCCAATAACCTCACCATCGTGATTTTTCATCGGGACCGTCAAAAATGATTTAGAACGATAATTGTGTTCTTTATCAAAAGCGTGCGGACCAGAAAATTCAAATTCTGTATTAGTGTAAGCATCAGAAATATTGATAGTCTGACCATGATACGCCGCACACACCGCGACCAATTCCAAATTAGGCTGACCGTTATCTTTATACATCGGTAACGAGGGTAATTTCACAGAAACACCACTGGTCCCCCCTTTATGGATATTGAGGGTATCATTCAGCATGATTTCAAATTTGAGTTGATCCTTATCACGGAGGTACAAGGTACCACCATCCGCGTCGGCAATGCGTTTAGCCTCTTTCAATATCATTTCTTGTAAACGGGTTCCATCCTTTTCAGCCGATAGCGCGATGCCAATTTGGTTTAAGGTTTTTAGACGCACAAACAAGTCTTGTATTTTCACGATTTGAAGCCCAAAAATGCTAGGTAGGATAGATAGGAGTCATAGGAGTCGGCCAGATTTATCTTGGAAGTCCATCATCTTGTGCCGCTTGTAAAGTATTTTCTAACAAACTAACAACAGTCATTGGACCAACGCCACCGGGAACAGGTGTAATCCAACTAGCGTGTTGTGCCGCTGCAAAATCGACATCGCCGACTAATCGACCATCATCAAGTCGATTAATGCCCACATCAATAACAATTGCACCGGGCTTAATCCAATCACCCGCAATCAAATGGGGCTTGCCGACGGCTGCCACGACAATATCAGCATTGCGTACTTTATCGGCGAGATTGCGAGTATATTTATGACAAGCCGTTACAGTACAATTAGCTTCTAATAATTCCAATGTGATAGGACGACCTGCAATATTTGACTGACCAACAACAACAGCATCTAAACCCATGATATTCACGCCTGTCTGAGCCAATAAAGTCATCACCGCCTTTGAAGTACAAGGAAGTAACAAGGGTACATGCAAAGTCAAACGCCCAACATTATAGGGATGAAATCCATCGACATCCTTGTGCGGCACAATACGTTCAATCACTAACTCAGTCTCAATATGGGCGGGCAAAGGCAATTGTACCAAAATGCCATCAATTTCAGCATCCTCATTGAGTTGATCAAGCAATGCCAACAGTGCCTCTTGTGAAGTATTTTCAGGTAAATCATAAGCTTTCGATAGAATCCCGACTTCTGCACAAGCATTACGCTTATGACGAACATAAACTTGTGAAGCGGGATTATCCCCGATGAGTACTACCGCTAAACCGGGCGGGCGCAGTCCTTGCTCTATACGCTCAACTACTTGTTTTTTTAAAATTTGACGCTTTTGTGCGGCAAGTGCTTTACCATCCAATCGTTTTGCAGTCATATTATTTTCGCTTCTCGTTGCCATTTTTCTTGATAGTAATATTCAAGTGGCTGATATTCAGCTTTATAACTCATTTTATGACAATCCTGAATCCAATACCCCAAATAAAGCCAATCAAGATTTAAGCGTTTTGTTTCTTCTATTTCCCATAAAATGGCATAGACACCTAAACTACGTGCCGAATAATCAGGATCAAAAAAGGTGTACACCGCCGACAGTCCCTGTTTAAAATGATCAATAACCGCTACTGCAACTAATCTTTTGTCCAGACGAAATTCATAAAATTTTGTCTTTGCCCAAGCGCAAATGAGAAAATCTATATAACTCTTTGGGCTTGGATTATCCATGCCATCGCCTTTGTGACGGGCAGCGAGATAACGACGATAGAGATTAAAATGTTCCGGTTTGAATAAGGCGGGCACTGCGGATACCGTTAAATCAGAATTTTTCTGCCACACACGCCGTTGGCTGCGACGGGGTACAAATTGTTGCACTGGCAGACGCACCGCTATACAAGCATTACAACCGTAACAGTCTGGACGATATATATCTCCACCACTACGTCTAAAACCATGTTGGGATAGATTATCATATAATGAGGCATTTTTAGGAATGCTTGGCTCAATGAAAACGGTTGTTGCCAGTCTATTTGATAAATAACTACATTTATGGGGGGGGGTTGCATAGAGATTAAAATAGAGACGATTACTCATGGCATAAATTCCCACACGCCTGTATGTCCCGCAGCTTCACATAAACGATCTAATAAGGCGCGATATTCTTGACGCGGAATCTTTTCCGCGCCTAAACTTTCTAAATGTTGAGTATGCACTTGACAATCAATCAATTCATAGCCCCAGCATTCTAATTGGCGCACAAAGTGTGCAAAAGGCACTTTAGAAGCATCACTCATAAGGCTAAACATAGATTCACCAAAAAATACTTTACCCAAGGCAATGCCATACAAGCCCCCAACTAAACGCCCTTCATACCAAGATTCAACGGAATGTGCAAAGCCATAGTCATGCAAAAGACAATAGGCTTCCTGCATTTCCTTGGTAATCCAAGTACTGTCTTGATGGCGCCGAGGAGCCGCACAAGCTTGAATGACTGCCCGAAAATTTTGATCCATAGTCACAGTGAATTTACCTTGACGAATGGTTTTACGCAAGCTACGTGAGACTTTTAGATTGTCAGGAAATAATACTAATCGTTGATTAGGTGACCACCATAATATGGGTTCATTATCATTGTACCAAGGAAAAATGCCTAATCGGTAAGCCATAATAATACGATTAGGTGTTAAATCCCCCCCAACTGCCAATAATCCATCAGGATGCTCTAAAGCCTCTTCTAAAGCAGGAAAATCGTGGGGACTGGCATTATGAGGTATCCAATAGGGACGAAGCATATTTCAATTTTCAGTTATATTTAATTAACAACAGGGATTATTCTGCGGCAACCAACACCCCATCAACTAACCGCAATTTCCGATCCATCCGTTCTGCAAGCCCAGCATCATGCGTCACTAACACTAAACTAGTCCCAATGGCTTGATTTAAATCAAGCATACGCTCATACACTTGCTCAGCAGTGCGATGATCTAAATTACCAGTCGGTTCATCAGCTAAAACACACTTAGGCTCCGTCACCAGTGCCCGTGCTACCGCTGCCCGTTGTCGCTCTCCGCCCGACAGTTCTCCGGGTTTATGTTTAAGACGTTGCACTAAACCCACTTGAGTTAGGATAGAGGCTGCCTTATCTTGCGCCTCAGCCGGAGATAATCCCCGTATCAATAAAGGCATACAAACATTTTCTAAAGCCGTAAATTCTGGCAATAAATGATGAAATTGATAGACAAAACCTAAATTTTTATTGCGCCATAAACCACGTTTCGCAGGACTTAAACTATTCATAAGTTGCCCCGCTACCCAAATTTTACCTTGGCTTGGATTATCTAATCCCCCTAACAGATGCAATAAAGTACTTTTCCCAGAGCCCGAAGTGCCGATAATAGCCACTTGCTCTCCTTGATCGACACTCAAATCAACACCAGACAAAACATCAACGGAAAGACTACCCTCTTTAAAAGACTTATGCACATTTTGACAATTCAGCACAGCTTTATTCATAACGTAACGCCTCCGCAGGATGAGTACGTGACGCACGCCAAGCGGGATAGATTGTAGCCAATAAACTGATGATTAAAGATAATCCGCTGATGTAATACACATCAAACCATCGTAAATCAGATGGTAACTCGCTGATGTAATACACATCGGATGATAAAAATCGAACGCCAAAAAAGTGTTCAATCGCTGGCACCACCGTTTCAATATTCAAGGCTAAACTGATCCCCCCCCCTAATCCTAATAAGGTGCCAAATATGCCAATTAACGCGCCTTGCACAATAAAAATCGCCATAACGGTGCCAGGCGTTGCCCCTAAAGTCCGCAAAATAGCAATATCTGCCTGTTTATCAGTCACAACCATAACCAAAGTAGAAACAATATTAAAGGCTGCCACCGCGACAATCAGGGTCAAAATCACAAACATCACCGTTTTTTCCATTTTTATCGCTTCAAAAAAATTCTTATGGCGATAAGTCCAATCATAACTGTAATAATTAAATTCCTTATTCAAATCACGACTAAATGAAGCCGCTCTAAACATATCATCCAATTTGACATTTAATCCATGAATACTACCCACCGGCATTCGTAACAATTTGGCAGCATCGGCAAGATGCAATAACACTAAACCGCTATCAAATTCATGCATACCGACGCTAAAAATACCTTCCACCGTAAAGCGTTTCATACGGGGCAATAATCCAACAGGCGTGACGGATGCTTGTGGCACAACTAAGGTAATTTTATCGTCTATCCAAACACCGAGTGCGCGTGCCAATTCTTTACCTAACACGATTTTCCACTCTCCGGCTTTCAGATTATCTATACTACCAGCAATCATTTTCTCTTTGACTTGAGAAACTTGGGGCTCAAATTTTGGAGAAATACCTTGCAAAAACGCGCCTTCGACATTTTTCTGATAGCTAACCATACCCTGCCCCTGTATAAACGGCGCTACCCCCGTCACATGGGGGCGTGCTTGGATTTCTTTTAGAATCGGTTGCCAATCGCTCCATTGTTTCTCAGCATTAACCACGACATGCGCCGACATACCCAACATGCGAGAACGTAATTCCTTTTCAAAACCATTCATCACCGATAATACTGTGATGAGAGCAGTCACCCCTAAGGCAATGCCGAGCATAGAGCTCAAAGATATAAAAGAAATGAAATGATTACGGCGTTTTGCGCGAGTATAGCGCAAGCCAATATAAAAAGGGAATGGTTTAAACATATGTTTGACGTCCAAGATAAATCTTGGACTCCTTAATTCCTTAAATTAATTCAATCTCAATTTTTTTGCCCAATGCAGTGGCCACTTTTCCTAGAGTCGATAGACTCATATCTTCGGCATGATTTTCCATTCTAGAAATCGCAGACTTTTTGGTACGTAGCCTAATCGCTATCTCCTCTTGGGTTAATCCTAAGAGTTCGCGGCCTTGACGAAGGAGTGTACCAATTTTAAACGCCTGATAACCCTCATCAAAACCATAGGCAAATTCCTTATCCTTTTGTTTGCGATGACTAATGTAATTATTTAAATCATTCATAATAAGGGTTTCCGATTAAGGTACTCTTGTTTGCGTGATTCGGCAATTTTGACTTCTTCTTGTAACTGGTTTTTCTCAGTGGGGTTTTGAAAAGCATGATTCAAAACCATCAATTGCTCATCCATAAAACCCAATAATTCAAATATGTCATGCCCCATTGGCACTCTAACTTCCCAAATATCGTCTGTATCTGGTAGTCTTTTAAAATACTGGGCAGGTGGTACGGAGGCATCACCAAGGAGTTGTAGTACCCAAAGCACTTTTTGCGCTTGTTTACCAGTCAGTGAATTTAGAAATTGCTCAATTGGGCAATCTCCTGATTCCGTTTTGTAAAAGTGAACTTCATTCATAAATTGTTATGATGCTGTTGATGCTATTTAGAGGAGTCCAAGATTTATCTTGGACTTAATATTATAATAGCATCAATGGTAAAAAGTTGCGAGTTATCATATAACACATTTTTTTTATCAGCCTTAAAAGATTAATTGAGTTAAAATGATCAAGACGTACAGTATGCCTATAACTATAAAAAAAACATTTAACCGTATAAGAACTCAGATGAAAACCACCCCTTTTGAAGGACAAAAACCAGGTACCTCCGGCTTGCGTAAAAAAGTCAGCGTATTTCAGCAACCCCATTATCTTGAAAACTTTATCCAATCTATTTTTGACTCATTAGATGGATACCAAGGCAAAACGCTCGTCGTTGGAGGCGATGGACGCTATTATAACAAAACAGCCACTCAAACCATTTTGAAAATGGCGGCGGCTAACGGCTTTGGGCGAGTGTTAGTCGGACAAAATGCTCTACTCTCCACGCCTGCGGCTTCAGTGGTTATCCGCAAACATCAGGCTTTTGGCGGTATTATTCTCTCCGCCAGCCACAATCCCGGGGGACCCAACGGAGATTTTGGTGTCAAATATAATATTAGCAATGGGGGACCCGCTCCAGAGAAAGTCACTGAGGCCATTTATGAGTGTAGCAAAAAAATCACTGAATATCGCATCACTGAGAGCGCCGATATTGATTTATCTCAACTGGGCGAAAATCAACTGGGAGAGATGAAAGTTGAAATCATCGATCCCGTCGCCGATTATGCGGCCCTAATGGAACAACTTTTTGATTTTGAGAAAATAAAGAGGCTCTTTCAATCGGGCTTTACTATGTGTTTTGACGCGATGCACGCCATCACAGGCCCCTATGCACGGGTCATTCTTGAAGAAAAACTCGGCGCACCTGCGGGCAGCGTGATCAATGGCGTGCCTTTAGAAGATTTTGGGGGCGGTCATCCCGATCCGAATTTAACGTATGCAGATGATTTAGTTAACATTCTCTCTGGAAACGAGGCGCCACAATTTGGTGCGGCCTCTGACGGTGATGGCGATCGCAATATGATTTTAGGGCGACGTTTTTTTGTGACACCGTCTGACAGTCTTGCGGTGTTAGCCGCTAATGCCCACCTTGTCCCCGGTTATAAAGACGGCTTAGCAGGACTAGCGCGTTCCATGCCCACAAGTGCCGCTGCCGATCATGTTGCTAAGGCTCTTGGTATTGCCTGTTTTGAAACGCCAACTGGTTGGAAATTTTTTGGTAATTTACTCGATGCTGGCAAAGCCACACTCTGCGGAGAGGAAAGTTTTGGCACTGGCTCTAATCATATACGTGAAAAAGACGGACTATGGGCAGTCATATTTTGGTTAAATATTTTAGCCGAGCGCCAAGATTCAGTGGAAAACATTGTGCGAGAGCATTGGGCTCAATATGGACGGCATTTCTATTCCCGACATGATTATGAGGGCATAGAGGCAAAAGTCGCTCAAGATTTAATGGACAATTTGTCCAAAACATTCAACTTTTTGAGAAAGGGCCAATCATTTGGCATACATGTTGTTGAATATTGCGATAATTTTAGTTACACTGATCCCGTTGATCATAGTATCAGTACCAATCAGGGGATGCGTGTTGGCTTTCAAGACGGCTCACGTATTGTATTTCGTCTCTCTGGCACCGGCACCGATGCCGCCACTTTGCGCGTTTACCTAGAATCCTATGAAGAAGACACCACTCAACACGGTTTAGACGCTCAAGATGCCTTGGCGGATTTAATTGCCGTAGCCGATTTAATTGCCGGAATTAAAAAATACACTGGGCGTGATAAACCATCTGTGATTACCTAAAACAAACTTTTCAAGCACAATTATGTCCATATTCAGAGCTTATGACATTCGCGGCATTGTCAGTGAACAGCTAGACGAAAACGCCCTCACGCCTGCCATTGTTGAACAAATAGGACAAGCGATAGGCAGCGAAGCTGCCGCCTCAAAACAACAAAAAATTGTGGTAGCCCGTGATGGACGCTTATCAGGGCCTCAATTAATAGAAAGCTTGATTAAAGGCTTACAAGCCACAGGGCGCGATGTGATAAACATCGGCCTAGTACCCACACCCGCCCTCTATTTTGCCACATTTCATTTAAACACTGGCAGCGGCGTGATGGTGACAGGCAGCCATAATCCGCCCGATTATAATGGCTTAAAAATTATGATTGGCGGAGAAGCCCTCTCAGGGGAACGCATCCAAGGCTTAAAAAACCGCTTAGAAACCGGTGATTTAGTCACAGGCAGTGGCACACTAGAAACGATTGACATTGGTGATGCTTATATCAATCGTATCACTGATGATGTTAAATTGGCGCGTTCATTTAAAGTCGTGGTAGATTGTGGCAATGGCGTCGCGGGCGTCTTAGCACCGAAACTCCTCAAAGCATTAGGTTGCGAAGTCATTGAATTATTTTGTGAAGTTGATGGAAACTTTCCCAATCATCACCCTGATCCGAGTATGCCTGAAAATCTGAAAGAGATGATCAAAGTCGTACAAGCAGAAGGTGCCGATTTAGGATTAGCATTTGATGGGGATGGTGATCGTTTAGGCGTGGTTGATGCCAAAGGCAAACTCATTTGGCCAGATCGTCAAATGATTTTATATGCCACAGATTTATTAAAACGTCATCCAGGCGCAGAAATTATCTACGATGTCAAATGTACTCGGCATTTACACGATGCGATTAAACAGCAGGGCGGCAAGCCCAAAATGTGGAAAACGGGACATTCTCTGATCAAGTCAGAAATGAAAAAAGCGGGCACCTTACTGGGCGGCGAAATGAGCGGGCATATTTTCTTTAAAGAACGCTGGTATGGTTTTGATGATGCTTTATATACGGCTGCTCGTCTGTTAGAAATTTTATCTAAAGACGCACGCCCCCCCGAAAAAGTCTTTGCTGCTCTACCTGACGCGGTGAACACTCCCGAATTAAAGCTAGAATTGGCCGAATTTGGTGAACATTATGAGTTGATGGACAAAATCCGCAACAGTTTTCAGTTTGAAGGAGCGGAAATTGCGACGGTTGACGGCATACGGGCGGATTTTAAGGAGGGATGGGGATTAGTACGCGCATCTAATACGACACCTTCTTTAGTCATTCGTTTTGAAGCGGACAACCAAGCGGCACTGGATGCGATTTCTGAACAATTCCGTCAGCAGTTTTTGGCAATAGATAGTTCCTTAATTTTGCCGTTTTGATCTTTCAAGTCATTTAGTCAATAGACTTGTCCCTCTTGAAAAAATAGTTAAGTATTTTTTTGTAGGGTGGGTAGAGCGGAGCGAAACCCACCCTACATTTAAATCTTCATAAAATCCAATCTTGTTTGTTATCAGATAACTCTATAGGCAGGTTTACCATAGACGGGTTTTCCGTCGACGGTAAACCGGGTGATATACGTGGCGCTTGATCCAAATCCAAAATTCATTGTGAGCCACAGGCGTACAAAATGGATGTAATTTGTACGCCACAAGTGCGATTTGATCGGGATAAAATAAGAAAACAGTCCAAAGCTAAAGCTTTGGACTCCAAAAATAATTGGGGCACCGAGAGAATGAAGTACCTCAAAAAACAACGGTGTTGTTGTGAGTAAATTGGTGACATTGGAAGGCATACAATTATCGCCTTTTAGTCGGCATAAAGTACATGTCCTAAAAGGAAAGCATAGAAAAGGAGACATATCGGAGTATATTTTTGTAGCTTTGATTGCTATAATTGCGCTTATTTTAATAGAGAAGCCCCAAATAATAGATAGATAGCAGAAGAATGACTCAGTGCAAGGAACGCCTTGCACACCTGAGAAAACTATATTAATTAATTAAATAATTAATTAGCTCTTAGATTCTAATTTTCCAAAAAAACGCTCACTTGGTTTTAAATAAAGAGTAAAATAAATCCAAGACATTATAAAAGTCTCTTTGCTTATCTTTTGTGCGCCCTGTGCTGGATCGACCATTGACACCTTAGTATCCGTCACTTGATACACAACAGCCCACTGTCCACCTTTCCAACCCACAATAGCTGGCAAAGCACTATTCATCAAATGCTCGTATGAAGACAATACCCCTAATGGCATTAGTCCTATTTTCTCAGCCGCTTGGGTTAAATCTGAAATGCTGGCCTCCAAATCATTGCCCTTGATTTTCAGGCGTGTCCACTCAAGATCAACAGATTTACCATAATAACGGCAAACCATGGCGAGACAAGCGGCACCACTGTCTTGTGGTTTTTCTTGTCGCACCACAGGAAACAGTCCCAGTCGATCTTTTAACCACATCTTATAGTCTTTATGAGACTTAGCTTTCAGATCGGAGCGAGTGGAGCCAAGGCGTTCTTGCATTAACTGATTAACCCAGTCGCTTAATTTTCCTTGTTCTTCAAAGAGTTTTAAAAATTCTTCTCGGGGTAAGACATAAACGCTGGTTTCAGTCTGAGCAATCACATTGCTAGTCCGTTTAGCATTTTTGAGCAGGGCAATTTCGCCAACGATGTCCCCCGATGTCAGGGTACGCACCACTTGATTTGGATGCTTATCAACATGGACTGTCAAACGACCTTTTTCAACGATGTAAGCCTCTTTAGCCTCATCACCTTGTCTAATCAAAATCTCATGGGGCTGTAATTTTTGATTTTTCAATGAACTGACGAGTGCCTGCAACTGTTGTGTAGGAACATAAGAAAAGACTGAGGTGCGAATGAGAAATTCTTTAATCGCCTGTTGTGTTTGGTATTCCCCAATGACTTGTTCAAGTTGTGGATGCATTCTCACATATAATTGGAAATACTTTTTGGGGAGGTACAAAAGAGTGGATAACGGTGCGCTACCATAAACCGAAAAATGGTTGACGGCATCTGAGGTTAAATCACCAAAATGCTGAGAAGTGTGTAGCTTATTGTAATCCACTTTTCGTCCCGATACATCAACCACAAATCGCACTTGCCCCTCGATGATAAAATACAAACCAGGCCATGTTTTGTCGGCTTCTAAAATGGGCACATTTTTGGCAACTTGTATCTGTTGACAATAACTGACTATCGCTTGATAATCCTCGTCATCAAATAATGACAAAGGATAAATATTTTTCAACAATTGCAGGATTTTGTTATCAATCATTTTTATGTTAGTCTCAACAAAGTAAATAGTCCAAGATAAATCTTGGACTCCTTTAAACTGAAATATTATATTATATTATAATATACACGATATGAAAGTTTGAACACTTTCAACCGAGCTTGTTCTTGCGATATAATATTTGTCTGATTTTTGTGGAGAGTGAGTACAACTTATTCGGGCGCGATCATTGGCTGTACTCACATGTGATTTTAAATATTTGTTATTCAACGGATAAAGAGAATGAAAAAACTAACACTCAGTTTGTGTATTTTGGCTTTAGGTAGTTCAACAGCTTACGCGACAAATAGCGATTTAACGGGCGATGCAGGGGTTGGCAAAACAAAATCCGTTAGTTGTGCGGCTTGTCACGGTGCTGATGGTAATAGTACTAATCCATTATGGCCTAATCTTGCTGGGCAACATAGCAGCGTCATTGTCCAACAACTTAAAAATTTCCAATCGGGTGCCCGTCAAGATCCGCTGATGACAGCTCAAGCAAAGCCGCTTGCTACACAAGACATGCTTGACATAGCCGCCTATTTTGCGAGCCAAACCAGGACAATCGGCGAAGCGAGTAAAGAATTGGTCGGATTGGGAGAAAAAATTTATCGTGGTGGCAATAAAGAAACAGGTTTACCAGCCTGTATAGCCTGTCATGGTCCACAAGGCAAGGGTAATCCTGCCGCTAAATTTCCCTCTGTCAACGGACAAAAAGCGGGGTATAGCAAAAAGCAATTGATGGATTATAAAAGTGCTGCCCGCAAGCCGGAAGGTAATGCTGCCATCATGCGTGATGTTGCCTCAAAAATGTCTGATGACGAAATGGGGGCGGTGACGGATTATATGCAGGGTTTGTATTAGAGTCGTCCAAAATAAATTTTGGACTCCTAGAGTCCAAAATATTTCAGAAACTTAAGGAGACAATAATTCATGAAGTTAGCTAGAAGGGCATGGTTAATAGTGGTTTGCATAACCGCAAGCAGTTTATTTATTACTCACTTGGCGCATGCCAATGAGCCTTTTGTAGGCCAATATGAGCTGCTCACTCCCCCACAACCAACCAACAATCCAGACAAAGTTGAAGTGCTGGAATTCTTTTGGTATGGCTGCCCACATTGTTATCATTTAGAGAAAAATTTGCGACCTTGGCTGAAAACTAAGCCAGATTATGTCGAATTTAAACGGATTCCCGCCGTCTTCAGTAAAACGGGTGGGTGGACAGTTACGGCAAAAGCCTATTACACGGCTGAAGCATTGGATATCTTGGAAGAAATACACACTCCCTTTTTTGAAGCGATACATAAGAAAAGACGGCGGGCTTTGAAAAAGCAGGAACAAGCCATTGCTGGTTTTTTTGCAGATTATGGCGTGACTGAGAAGCAGTTTAGTCGTACTTATCATTCCTTTTGGGTTGATACGCAAATAGGTAAAGCGCTGGACATGACCCAAAATTATGGTATTAGCGGGGTGCCAGTCATCTTTGTCAATGGTAAATACCGCGTAACCAGCGAAAAGGCAGACGGTTATGATAATATGAAAAAAGTTCTCAATTATTTGATTGAGAAAGAATATAAGCTGATGAACGTGCATTAACCGTGATGTAGGGGCAATCCCTTGTGGTTGCCCTAAACCTACAAAAAATATAAATAATATCAATAAAATATAACTATCAAGGTAATAGATGACATGATGAAGTTCATACAGCACACTCCAACTCAACTAATACTAAAACACCGCCCTATCGCACATTGGTTAATAGGCAGCTTTTTGACGATAGTCGGGGTAGTGATAATTATTCTATTTAGCAAAGCGTCAACATTCACTTGTGAACGAGTGCAAGCAGAGCAAGGTAGTTGTGAACTAAAACATTCATATTTCATAATGTCAAAGACTATTATAATTTCAATTAAAGATTTAACAGGTACAGAGGTAGTAATAAGTCACAGTAGGGGAATAGATAGTTTTTTTATGCTACAGCCTCACTACCAACTTATATTGTTAACGCCAACGGAAAAAATTGCTTTAAGCCATTATGGCACAATGAGCCGTGAAAAACAGGACATTATGGCGGATCAAATCAATACTTTTCTTAATGATCCCCATGAAAGCTTACTTGTCATTGAGCGAGATAATCGTTGGCTGAGTTATTTGATTGGGGGCTTTTTTATTATTGTTGGCTTATTAGGACAATTGAGTCAAATCATCACAGTAACATTTGATAAGGCTGTGGATAGTTTAAAGATTGAACGGCAAGGCTTGTTAGGCAATGAAGTGGTTGAACATCCACTTGATGAAATTGTCGAAGTCAAACTTAACACTTCATCTTATTTTAATTCTAAAAGAATCCATTATCAGGTCGTTTTAGTGTTAAGTTCTGGTGAAAATCTTTTGCTAACTTCTAATAGCAGTTTGGGTAAAGCAAAAAAGCAGAAAATAGTTGATGAACTGAGAAATTTTCTCTCCGAAACCTAAAATAAAAAACCACTATCCCATTGGTCATATTTAATGACATGTCTTTACTTTCTCGCCGTCTCCCCATTATCCTACATGACATTTGCATGGTGACCCTCGCCTGGGTGTTAGTGTTTCTTGGCCGCTATGGCTTGCCTTTACTACCACACGTTGAGGCTGTTTTTTGGCAAGTTTTGCCCATCGTGCTTATAGTGCAAAGCATTGTACTATGGTATGGTGGTTTATATCGAAGCATTTGGCGATTTACCAGTATGCCCGATTTAGCCACGATTTTACAGAGCGCGATTATCGGTACGCTTGCCATTGTTTTGGTACTCGTTTTGTTTAACCGCATAAAACTCGTTCCGCGCACTTCTTTGCTATTTTATCCCTGTCTGTTAATTTTTTTATTGGGGATGCCCCGTTTACTCTATCGCTTATGGTATGAACATTCCTTTAAATTGTTATTCAAGCGTCAAACAGGTCCCCAACGTGTCCTCGTCTTAGGTGCCGGTACCTCTGGTGATATGCTGGTGCGTGACATGCTGCGTAATTATAGCAGCGGTTATCTACCCGTCGCTTTTTTAGACGATCAAGTGCGCCTGCATGGTGGCAAAGTACAAGGTGTTCCCGTGTTAGGGAGTATTGACAAATTGTCCGAGTTCGTCAAAAGCTTGCTAGTTGATGTGATTGTCATTGCCATGCCAGCGGCTACCGATGAACAAATGCGGCGTGTGGTGGAATATTGTGAACGCTGTACAGTGCCTGTGCGTACTTTGCCGAAATTGGATAAGCTTGTCAATGGACAAGTGAGTATCAGTGCTTTGCACGATGTTGCTATTGAGGATTTATTAGGACGTGCCAAAATACAATTAGATTGGGAAATTATTGAAGCCGGTTTACGCAACAAAGTCGTGATGGTCAGTGGGGGCGGTGGCTCAATCGGTGCTGAATTGTGCAGACAAATTGCAGGCTTAAATCCCACCGCCCTCGTGATTCTTGAACGTTGTGAATACAATCTGTATCAAGTCGAGATGCAATTACGTGAAGATTTTCCCGATTTGTTATTATATGTCCATCTAGGTGACATTGTAGATGCTGTGGCAGTGTACTCTATTTTAGAGCACTATCATCCTGAAGTGATATTTCATGCTGCCGCTTATAAACATGTACCGATGTTGCAATCACAAGTCAGAGAAGCGGTTCGTAATAACGTTTTAGGCACCAAAATTATGGCCGAAGCCGCCGCCGCACAAGCTTGCGAAATCTTTGTTCTCATTTCTACCGATAAAGCCGTCAATCCGACCAACATCATGGGCGCAACCAAACGTGCCGCAGAAAGATTTTGTCAAGCTATGAATGGGCGCAGTGCTACCCGTTTTATCACGGTGCGCTTTGGTAACGTATTAGGCTCTGCCGGCAGCGTTGTTCCCCTTTTTAAGGCACAAATTGCTAAAGGGGGGCCTCTGACTGTGACTGATCCGGAAGTCAGTCGTTATTTTATGACCATTCCTGAAGCCTGTCAGTTGATTTTACAAGCAGGGGCGATGGGGCAAGGGGGAGAAATTTTTGTGCTTGATATGGGTAAAGCGATAAAAATCATTTATTTAGCAGAACAAATGATTCGCTTGTCAGGAAATGTGCCAGAAAAAGATATTGGCATTGTTTACACCCATTTGCGTCCAGGCGAAAAACTGCATGAGGAATTATTCCACGCTGACGAAAAACTCTGTCAAACAAATCACGCCAAAATTCTGTTAGCTGATCACCGTAGTAACGATTGGGAGCAGTTAAGCGATACTTTAAAGCAATTGGTAAAAGCCTGTGATAATTATGTGGAAAGCGACATCAAAAAGGTGTTAAAAGCCATTGTGCCAGAATTGAATGAGACTAGTTAAAATCTTGGACTCTTATGGAAAAACTTCATGAAAAACAAGCTAAGAAATATTTTCCACTCGGTGCTGTTGTTGAGCAAATATTTATTAGTAACGGTATTTTTCTTGGGCAGCTTCTTCACTATAGCTATTGTTGGCTGTTATGTCTGGGTGGAATTTCAGACTCAAGATCGACTTTATTCTGATATCAATCTCATCCCAACAAAGAAAGTCGCTCTATTATTAGGCACGAGTAAAAATTTACGGCGTGGTCGTATTAATCGTTATTTTCAGTATCGTATCAATGCGGCGGTGCAACTTTATAAGGCGGGCAAAATCAAATATATTATTGCCAGCGGTGACAATCGCACCAGATATTATAATGAACCGATAGAAATGAAAAAATCCTTGATGGCACAAGGCATACCTGGCAATGTGATTACTTTAGATTATGCTGGCTTTCGTACATTAGATTCGATTGTGCGTTGTCAGAAAATTTTTTCACAAGATGATATTGTTGTTGTTTCACAACCCTTTCATAATAAACGCGCTTTATTTATCAGTGATTTTTATGGTATTAAGGCGATAGGCTTTAATGCGAGAGCTGTGCCTCTCAGTAATGATATTAAAACGCCGATTCGAGAATTTTTTGCCCGTTTGAAAGCCGTCTTAGATTTATATATTTTAAGAACACAGCCCAAATTTTTGGGTGAAAAGGTTTTTGTAACAGATTGAACTCGATTAAAATAAAAAAATCCTATTTCTTAAAGAAATAGGATTTTTAGTCAGGCCTACGGTAATTGAATTCCAAGCTCTGGCTCTGGTAACTCAATGGTTTCAACATTGAGCAAGGTATCGCTCAGTTCGAGATTATTAGAAGAAGCCGTTGAGCCCAATCCATCTATGTTCCCCGTCACCATACTTTCTGGCGATAATGAGTGCAATAGTGCCCAAGTGTTGTTGTTCATCCAGCGCCAAATACCATATTGTGAGCCAAAGTCGACAATCACATCGTCCTGACCACTACCGTCTATATCTCCCGTCACCATGCCCTCTGGCGATAAGTTGTGCAATAGTGCCCAAGTGTTGTTGTTCATCCGCACCCAAATCCCATACGGCTCACCAAAGTCGATAATCACATCGTCTTGAGTGCTACCATCTATATCTCCCGTCACCATGCCCTCTGGCGATAAGTTGTGCAATTTAACCCAATTGGTATTGTTCATTCGCACCCAAATCCCATATTGTGAGCCAAAGTCGATAATGACATCGTCCTGAGTGCTACCGTCTATATCACCCGTCACCATGCTTTCTGGCGAGATATTGTGCAGTGATTCCCAAGCGTTGTTGTTCATCCACACCCAAATCCCATATTGTGAGCCAAAGTCGATAATCACATCGTCCTGACCACTACCGTCTATATCGCCCGTCACCATGCTTTCTGGCGATATATTGTGGAGTGATTTCCAAGCGTTGTTGTTCATCCGCACCCAAATTCCATAAGGCTCGCCAAAGTCGATAATGACATCATCCTGACCACTACCGTCTATATCGCCCGTCACCATGCTTTCTGGCGATAAGGTGTGCAATTGAGCCCAACTGCTATTGTTCATCCATAGCCAAATTCCATATTGCTCGCCAAAATCTATAATGACATCGTCCTGATTATTATCGTCTAGGTCTCCAGTGACCATGCTATCAGGAGAGACTGAATGCAGACTCTGCCAACTCTCGTTGTTTAACCACGCCCATATACCATCGGCGCCAAAGTCAATGATAATATCTGTAGACACAACAACAGCACTTGGCGCAGGGATCACAGGTGTCAGGACACTTGCACAATCAAGAGCACCAGAACTGGCTTCAACACAAGCCTCGTTGAAAATCGCTGCTTCATCAACAATCTGGACATCATCCACATACCAACCATTACCACCACGACTCGTATCTGTGGCAAAGCGAAAACGGATTTGTACATTCTGACCGTTATAGCTGCTGAGATCGGCTCGCGTTTCTATATAACCACCACTGTTACCCGTAAATGCTTGGCGACCCCCAATAGGACTGCCCCAACTAGATGAAATGATCCCATTGTAACCATTTTGCGTCATCGTAACGTCCGTCCAAGTCGTACCCCCATCTGTGCTTATCTCAACGACCCCACCATCAAAGCTGCTTTCCGTATTATACTGATGCCAAAAGTGCAGGATAGGTCTTCCACTCAAGGCTAGCTGATTGCTCATGCTCAAATATTGATCAGTAACGACATCCGTATCCTGAGCAAACCAAGCAGAACTTCCACTGTATGGATTAGAATTATTCAGTGCCCAGTTTTTTTGACCTTGCCCATGCGAGACCGTCCAATTGCCCGAACCGCTCTCCATGTCATCGACAAATAAATCGGTATGGCTCAGATTACCACTCACCCGAACTTGGAAAGTGCAAGTAGCCGTGTCCTTACTATTCATCGTGCCCAGCGGGAAAGTCACGATGCCACCACTCTCACTGCCACCACAAGTCGCTGAAACATAGCTGGTATTGGCTGGCACATTATCAGTAATGGTAACATCCGTTAGCGTATCAGGTGTGTAATTATGTACTTCTAGGGTATAATCTAACAGAGCACCGGCTTCAACAGGCGAAGGATTGGCGGTCTTGCTTATTTTCAAAATTTCCAAGCACTCTGGCGGCAAATCAAAGGCTTCTGTACCATCAGTGCTGCTCGATGTACTGCCTTGATCAGCACTGAAACCCAAACCACGCTTGGCAAAGGCTTCCCAAATAAGACATTGGTTGGCGCCCCCGTTATTCGTTTGATCAGCCAGCAAAATCGCATTGCGAGCATCAACAAAGCCCGGATTGCAGTTTGTGAACTTCATGCCATCAATGACCAGTTGAATGGCTAGATTGTTGCCGCCATTCCCCGTGTACACATCGTCAAAGCCATATTGCTCAATCAGTTTCCATTCCATTTCCCATAACATGGTTGCCCAAACAAAGCCCACGCCATGCGGAATAGATAAATTGCCAATGTCACCATAAGTGTAAGCATTTTCAGTCATATCAGTCGTGTAACGGGCGGGACGGATACCCTGACCTTCAGGGGGTTGACCCAGTACATAAGGGCCTATACCACGAGCACTTGCACCATGTTCGCTCTCTAATGCAGTCATAACCAAAGCCAACCAATCACTCCAACCTTCACCCATTTGTTCAGCATTCCCCAAGCAATTCACATTACTGGGTCCACCGACCAAACGGTTTGAAATACCATGCCCATATTCATGGATGATAATAGTATTTTCCAAGTCACCATCGCGTTGAGGTGAAGTCTTGTCCCAGAGAAACATTTGCATACGTGGTTTTTGACCATCGGGCGGTGTCGCAAAATTGGCATTATTTATACCGCTTCCATCTTGTGCATCCGCCTGAACAGAATCAGCACCTGAACCACCATTACCATAATTATTTTCTTGGAAATTACCACTGGCTTCATCAAAACCATATTGATAAAAAACATCGTGTATCACATTGTTCCAGTAGAATAAATTAACAATCGCCGCTTCTTGATTAGGTGCTTCCCAAGGCTGTAAAGCCGGATCCCAAGCAAAATCAAAAATCAAATTGGCGCCCCCATCAGGACGCAAACCAGCATTATTATCAGCATCCGTATCTTCTTGAGCAGACACATTATTGCCGCGTGTATCAGTGAACTCGGCACCCGCTACGCCGTCAGTATCATGCCAACCAAAGGGAGAAGCGATGGCATTGGCAGGGGCATTGACCAAGGTGGGAGAAAAGCCAGGATCTTCTGGACTGATTGAGGGGAGGGGGAACACTTTATAATCATTATCGTTCACAATCCAGTCATTTTTGGAAAGGACTTTGCCACTAACAGCATCTATCCGCAGATTCCACCAATGATCAGACTGGCGTACTCTCACTTCCCACGCTAGACGTACCTCTCCTTGACTAACTTTCTGATATACAAGCTTGGCTGGAATGTCATCGAGAGAAATGCCCCCACCAGTCAGGATCACGCTCGTACCAGCAATATTTTCTTGAATAACAAGATCAGTCGTCAGAGTCAAACCTAAATGCTGTGCTGTCGATTGGACAGCCTGAACGGCTGAGATAAACGGTTTGGTCGTATTAACGGCTTGATTGAGGTTAGGAACAAACTGATTGTTTACCTTAATAACACTACCATCCTTGGCAATATGGATAGCTATATCACCGCCAAAGAGTTCAATGCCGTTATGCTGTTGACGTAGATAGATATGTGTCACTCCATTATGTTGTGTCACATATTGATCTTTGACCACTTGATTGGACAAATCAGGTTGGCTGAGACCTAAAAAAGCCTGGTTCTCGTTAAGATAATTGAGTGCAATCTCAAGGGCTTTTTCTGGATTTGGCGCCGCTACAACACTGTTTACTGCATAAAGCAGTAGGATCGCCCCTGACAAAAAGCGTATAGATTTTTCAAATTTCATTTATTTCTCCAATGGTTTTTTTTCAAAATCGGTAACTACTTAGCTATCCTCGTTCCCACGCTCTGCGTGGGAATGCATGTTTGCACCGCTCTGCGGGACGCTCCGCGTCCAGCAAGGCATTCCCACGCAGAGCGTGGGAACGAGAGGCTGAGTCGTTACCAATGCAAATTCCAGTCCAAGTCCTTCATACTCGAAACGAAGTGGCGGTAAAATGTAATAGACGGACAAATTTCCAAAATTTGCCAAACAATAACGACACGGTATAATCAATGGGTTTTAAGTTATCCTTTATTATTTATATTTATAATAAATAAATAATCCGTCTAGTAATTATGATAGCTCATTTCAATGACTTTTGTTGTCATCAACGCCATTTTCTCATTTTCTACCTGTTGCTGAGTGCCTGTACACCACAACCGCCCATACCTTCAGCCGGTCATCTCAATACAGACAAAATAGCATTGTCTAAAAATAACATACCTCCCGTGATACAACAACCCCCCCTTCCCCCGAAACCCACGCCACCGCTGGAAACTTTTACAGTATCTGTTGAGAATATGTCGGTTGATACCTTATTATTTGCACTGGCACGCGATGCTAAATTAAATGTTGATATTCATCCAAAGATCACTGGCACTGTGACACTCAATGCCGTTAATCAAACCCTACCGCAATTGCTTGAACGCATTGCTAAACAAGTCGATTTGCGTTATCAAATTGATGGAACGCTTTTAAGCATTTCGCCAGATTTGCCTTATATGCGTTTATATAAAATTGGCTATGTGAACTTGTCCAGAAAGACGAGTGGTGAGGTGTCTGTCGCAACAGAAATTGCCCGTACCGGTTCGGGTATTTCTCAAGGCACTGGTGGCAATATTTCGACAACCAAAATTACTAACGAATCAACTCATCAGTTTTGGGAAAGCCTTAAAAAAAATATTTTGGCAATTTTGGCTGGTAACAAGGACGATGTGCTAGAAGATAAAGTGATTATCAATCCTGAAAGTGGAATTATGACCGTTCGCGCTACTCAAAAACAGCATCAAGAGATACAAAATTTTGTTGATCAAGTGCTTGAGGAGGTACAAAGACAAGTCTTAATTGAAGCCACCATCGCGGAAGTGCGACTCAATGATCAGTATCAAACAGGGATAGATTGGCAACGTCTCGTTGGAGATTATACTTATACACAATCCATGACTGGGGCGCATTTAGAAAATCCACCTTTTTTTTCAATCATGGGGAAGAATTCGGCTACACTGCGATTACTTGAACAATTTGGCACAGTGAAGGTGCTATCCAGTCCCAAAATTATGGCATTGAATAATCAAACCGCCATTCTAAAAGTAGTTGACAATGTTGTGTATTTTACAACAGAGGTAGAAATCAACGAGACTGAGAAAAAAACAAGGGAAACTTTTACAACCGAAATTAATACGGTGCCAGTGGGTTTAGTCATGAGTGTGACACCGCAAATCAGTGAGAATGGCGTTGTTATTCTAAATATCCGCCCAACCATTTCACGTATCATTGATTTTAAGGAAGATCCTAACCCCACTTTAGCTGAAGCGGGTATGGTTAACCTCATTCCTGAAATACAAGTGCGTGAAATTGAATCGGTTCTTAAAGTTAATAATAGTGAGATGGTTATTATCGGTGGCTTAATGGAAGATAGCACTCAAAAAAATACTCAAGGTGTGCCATTTTTATCAAAACTCCCACTCATTGGTGATTTATTTAGTTATCGTGATGATAAATATACTCAAACTGAGTTAGTGATTTTTTTACGCCCTATTGTTGTTAAAGACGCAGGCGATTTGCGTGATTATCAGGTTTATTTGCCGGAACCTTAATTATTTTAGTTTAACGACAGGGATAAAGCAAACGATGACATAAGACAAACATCTGGTTTTATTTCGTCCTTAATACCAAGCCGGTACTTGCTTAGATCAGGTTGGCTAATATCTAAACTCAATTCTGAGAAGATAGTCAATCTGCTATCGCTAACAAGCAAGCTTGCTATCACTCATATCGTTATTCCTTATATATACTTACTTTATGTCAAAAAAAAAATCCTATTTCTTGAAGAAATAGGATTTTTAGATTGCTACTGATTACTCCCACCTTTGCCCAAACGTTGCATCTTGCTATACAAAGTGGTCCGATTAATCCCTAACAGGCGGGCGGCTTGACTCAGATTACCTTCGCTGATTTTCATTGCCGCATTGACGTAACGACGTTCCCTTTCAAGTAATACCTCATCAAGGGAAAAATCGTCCTTTTTTATTTTGTTAATAATAGCTTGTTCAGAATCCTCAGAGCTTGAGTGGCTCGTCAAATTGCTTTCTAGTTCTTCTTCTAGTTGTGTTTTATTGATCAATTGATTGGGATATTTCGCGCCGAGACGAATCACAATATTACGTAATTCACGAATATTGCCTGGAAAACTATACCCCTGCCAACATTGCTTCGCCTCTTCATCCAACTTGAATAATGTGCCCATCTTGGCATAAAATTCTTGAAAATGATTTAATAATAAAAATCTATCATCATCTCGTTCATTTAAGGGAGGCACTTTAATTGTCAACACGCTGAGGCGGTGATACAAGTCGCCACGAAATTTGCCCTCTTTCGCATTTTCAGCTAAATCGCGATTAGTCGCGGCGATAATACGTGCTTTAGATTGACGCACCCGCGTTTCACCTAGCCGATAATATTCTCCATTTTCTAAAACGCGCAACAATTTAGACTGTAATTGTAGTGGCATATCGCCAATTTCATCCAATATCAAACTCCCCTCTCCGGCTTCTTCAAAAAAACCGGCTCGTGCTATATTCGCACCTGTAAATGCGCCCTTGGTATGTCCAAATAATTGAGCCTCAAGTAATTCTGTGCTAAAGGCGGCGCAGTTGATAGTTAAACAAGGCGCGTTGGCACGTTCGCTTTGTGCATGTAGGGATTGTGCGACTAATTCTTTACCCGTACCCGAATCTCCCTGAACCAAAACCGAAAACGGTAAATTGGCAAATTGTTGTATTTGAGTACGCAGCGTTTGAATTGCTAAGCTTTGCCCCACTAAACCCGATTTTTCTGGTTTCGCTTGAGGCTGATGTTGGTCCGCCTCCAAAATCATCAACTGATGATTGAGCCGCGTCTTGAGCAATTCCATGTCACATGGTTTAGGAATAAAATCCACCGCTCCCAAGGTTAAAGCATGTCGCACATTTTCTTGGGTATCTTGCCCAGATAGAATGAGAATTTTAATCGACGGATTAAAAGTCAGTAATTCTGAAACTAAAGTAAAACCTTCATCGGGACGATGCGGTTCAGGTGGCAAGCCGAGATCGACCAACGCTAAATTTGGCAACATTGGTAGCTTGTATAACAAGCGTTTAGCCTCATCACGAGTGGCAACCACATAAACTGTAAAATGCTCATTTAAGACAAAAGCAAGGGATTCGGTAATGAGCGGATCATCATCAACTAACAATAAACTTGGTAAGTCTGCCATAATCTGTTGTCCTTTGATAACTTTGCTCACAGCCCCAAACGTTTCGCAATTTCCAAAGTCAAGCTTGCTTGATTGAGGGTGTAAAAATGTAAACCCGGCGCACCGCCCGCTAATAAACGCTCACATAAACTTGTCATCACATCCACACCAAAAGCTTGCAGTGCCTCTTTATCATCCGCTAAATCTTTAAGACGCCAGCGCAACCAACGCGGTATCTCAGCACCGCAGCCATCAGAAAACCGCGTTAATTGTTCATAATTAGTAATCGGCATAATACCTGGCACAATCGGAATATCAATCCCACGTTCAGTGCAACTATCTACAAAGCGAAAATAGGCATCGGCATTATAAAAATACTGGGTGATGGCACTATTGGCACCCGCTTCCACCTTTTGTTTAAAATAATCCAAGTCATCTTTAGCACTGCTCGCCTGTGGATGAAATTCGGGATAAGCAGCGACTTCGATATGAAAATGCGAACCGGTTTCTGCGCGAATAAACTCAACCAATTCATTGGCATAAGAGATGTCACCTAAATTGCCCGCCCATCCAGAGGGTTTATCTCCTCGCAAAGCGACAATGCGTCGAATGCCGTGCGCTTGATAATCTTGCAACAACTTGAGAATATTCTCGCGGGTGCTGCCAATACAAGATAAATGCGGTGCCGCCTCAAAATTCGATTGTTTTTGAATTTCAAGGACGGTTTCAAAAGTTTTTTCCTGAGTAGAGCCACCAGCACCAAAAGTCACAGAAAAAAAAGCGGGTTGCAAATCTTGCAATTGTTCACGAGTTTGACGTAATTTCAGCATACCCTTTTCGGTACGCGGTGGGAAAAATTCGCAACTGATTGTTAATGTTTGTTGTTGTGATGTCATACTTTTTACTAAACTAGACTCCTTTAAAAAAATAGATGTCCAAGATAAATCTTGGACTCCTAGCATTTCACACTTTTAAGTAAATAAGTCACCATCTCTCCTTTTCCTTTGATATTAATGGGACCACGCCGTTCAAAAACAAATTTATCCTTAAGAAGTTGATAAGTCGCCTCAGAAACCTGTATTTCGCTGGGAATACCTTGCGATTCCATCCGACTAGCAATATTCACGGTTTCACCCCACAAATCATAATTAAACTTGCGTTTGCCAATCACGCCCGCAACAACAGGTCCTGTATGAATTCCAATACGAATTTTAAAGTCATGATGTTCTCTTTTTTTATCGTCGTTTTGTTTATTCAATTTTTCGATTTCTTCAAGCATTTCTATCGCTAGATTGGCAACGGCTTCGGCATGATCAGGACGCGGACTGGGCAATCCGCCTGCCAGCATATACGCATCACCGATGGTTTTAATTTTTTCTAAACGATACTTTTCAGTTAATTGATCAAATGCAGAAAAAATTTGGTTCAATTCATCGACCAACGCTTGTGCTGAGATACCGGTAGATAATTTCGTAAATCCAACTAAGTCAGAAAATAATACTGTGACTTCGTCAAAGTGTTTAGAAAATTGTCTAATGTCATCACGATTATCTGGATCATAATCTTTCAATTGCTCCGCAATCTCTTGAGGCAAAATATTAAGCAATAATTTTTCAGATTTTTCATGGAGCCGTTTGCGTTCTAATGTGGCCGAAACTTTTGCATTTAAAATCACATGATGAAAAGGTTTTTGCAAATAATCTTCAGCCCCCATTTTTATACAGCGCACCACGCCATCAATTTCATCTAAACCTGAAATCATAATGACTGGAATATGACGAAGTTTTTCATCATTTTTAAGTTTTGCCAAAATCTGATAACCATCTATGCCAGGCATCATAATATCAAGTAATATTAAATCAAAATCTTGGCTGCGAATCATTTCCAAGGCGAGCGCTCCATTTTCCGCCTCTTGGACATCAAATCCCTGTTTTTTGAAACGACGTGATAAGAAATTGCGATTACTTTCTTGATCATCGACCACCAATAGCGAGCCAGATTGAGTGGCTAAGTTGTTCTGCACTGGCTCTTTGCCGCTTAAATCATTCTGTTCATATTTTTTTAGGGGTGAAGGTAAAGTGAGATCGTCAATTAAATTAAGCAAGCGTCGCGCTGTGGTCAGTATTTGTTCCAGAACGACATGGGCTTTTGAATGAGTTTCTTTATCAATATCTTCAAGCAACATCTCACAATAACCAATAATTGGGTTGAAAGGGTTGCGTAATTCATGACGAATGTTGACTGTTTGAGTATCATTTAAAAAAAACGTCTTGATTAATTTTAATAATTTTTCAGTAGCAATCAAAATTTGATTAATATCCTGAATAAATTCAGGACACGCGCTATTGGCATATTCTAAAAGTGTTTTTGTATGGATTATAAGGCTGGTGGCGTGGGAGGACAAATCTTGTTCCATCTGCCCGCTGCTTGAAATAGCTGTGTTTACAGTGTTCATTGAAAATGTCTCAATGTGTGTGCCAACAAAGTTTTAATCTTAGTCAGCAACCGAGGCAATTCGATTGGCTTAGTGTCATAATCATCACAACCCGCAGCCAAGGCTTCTTCTCGATCCGCAGACATGGCATGAGCCGTTAGGGCAATGATCGGAATATTTTGAGTCTCTTCTGCCGCTTTAATTTCTTGAGTTGCAACCCAACCATTTTTGACTGGTAAACTCATGTCCATCAAAATTAAATCGGGATGCTCATTATGTGCTTGGACTACTGCTTGTTGCCCATCCTGAGCAATCACGATATCAAAACCTTTACGCTTTAAACGTCTGGAAAGCATGTCCAGATTCATTTCATTATCTTCTACTAATAAAATTTTGGGCATTATAATATCCTTATGTTAGGGGCTTGATTATTTAGTTGTGTGAATATATTCTACACCAAATCCTATCAATTTAATAATTGAAATGAATAAATTCATATAAATATTTTATTTTATTTATATTTTTGATATTATTAATACTGAGTCCAAGATTTATCTTGGACATAATCTCATCCATAAACAATTAGGACTTTATTTTGACAATCTCCTCAAAAAATAGCAATATCGTGTGGCATCATGCCACAGTCACACGTCAACGTCGCTCTGAACTTAACCAACATCGGAGCATTTTGCTCTGGTTTACTGGCTTATCAGGCGCGGGCAAATCGACATTGGCTCATGCCCTAGAAGAAAAACTTTACCAAGTGGGCTATCATACTTTTGTACTTGATGGTGATAATGTACGTCACGGCTTATGTGGAGACTTAAGCTTTTCTAATGAGGATAGGATAGAAAACATCCGCCGCATCAGTGAAGTCGCTAAACTTTTCATTGAGGCAGGTGTTATCATTATGACAGCGTTTATTTCTCCGTTTAGGGCAGATCGTGAAAAAGCGAGACAGTTGGTTGGTGAGGATTTTGTCGAAATTTATTGCCATTGTTCCTTGGATGTGTGCGAAGAGCGTGATGTTAAGGGATTGTACAAGCGTGCTAGAAAGGGCGAAATTAAAGATTTTACGGGTATTTCTTCACCTTATGAAGAACCTGAAAATCCTGAATTGCTTATCGATACTGGGCGCCAAAGTTTAGACGAGTGCGTTGATCAAATATTAGTCTATTTGAGACAACGCAACATTATAAAGTAGCGTCCAAAATAAATTTTGGACTCCTAATGGCTACAATTTTAGGCATTGGCATTGCCACCCTAGATATTATTAACACTGTAGATGGCTACCCTGATGAAGACGCTGAGGTACGTGCTACCAAGCAGCGCGTTTGTCGAGGCGGCAATGCGACTAATACCTTAGTTGTGTTAAGTCAATTAGGGCATCATTGTACTTGGGGTGGTGTCTGTGTGGATGAGGCTGATGGTCAACGAATTTTAGAAGATTTGGCATACCATGCCATTGATACCCGTTTTTGTCGAATAGAATCCCAGGGCAAAGTGCCCACTTCTTATATTATAGTCAACCAACGCAATGGCTCTCGCACTATTGTTCACTACCGCGATTTACCCGAATTCAAATTTGTAGATTTTCAAATGATCGACCTTTTTGCCTTTGATTGGTTGCACTTTGAGGGGCGTAATGTTGTAGAAACCGCCCGCATGTTGGAGCGAGTGCGGCAAGTTTGTCCCCTTATCCCCGTTTCATTAGAGGTAGAAAAACCCCGTTCTCATATTGAACAATTGTTTAGCAAGGTTGATGTGCTATTATTTTCAAAAGTATTTGCTCAAGGCAATGAGCCGGCATTATTTTTACATAAAATGCAGCGACAGGCACCACAGGCTCGCCTCATTTGTGCTTGGGGTGAAGAGGGTGCTTATGCCTTGGATACCGATGGCACTTTATGCCATAGCCCCGCCTATCCGCCAGCGCAGGTGGTGGATACGCTGGGTGCTGGGGATACTTTTAACGCTGGCATTATTGATAGCTTGTGCCGCCAACAAGATTTGCCAACTGCACTCAAACATGCCTGTCGGTTGGCAGGCAAAAAATGTGGACAAGTAGGCTTGTCGATTTTAACGTAGTAGAATAAGGATGGAGCGCGATTATGCAACAAACAACTCACTGGATACTGATTTTTGCCAGCCTTTTTTTAATATTAGACAATTCTGTTAGAGCAGAAGAGGAAAGTACCGAAGATAATACTAATACGGCATACGGATTGATTCCAACTGTGGTCAAGGGTAACACAGGATTTGCATTTGATCTGTATGCACAACTGAGCAAAGAAAACAGTGGCAACCTATTTTTCTCTCCCTATAGTCTCTCAACAGCCCTCGCTATGACTTATGCGGGTGCAGCAGGGGAAACGGCCAAACAAATGTCTCAAGTGTTACATTTCCCAAAAAATCAAGCAGAACTTCACCCTGCCTTTTTTCATTTGCAAGAGCAAGTGAATAAAGTCAATCAAAAGGGTGAGATTGAAGTACACATTGCTAATGCACTTTGGGGACATAAAAGACGTGTACTTCAGGCCGATTTTCAAGAATCGTTGATGAATTATTACAGGGCAATCTTGAATCAAGTTGATTTCAAAACAGAAACCGAAAAAGTCCGCAAAAAGATCAACCGGTGGGTAGCGATCATCACTCACCATAAAATAAAAGAGCTTGTAAAAGTAGGCATCCTCAATGAGAATACCCGTCTTGTCCTTGTCAACGCTATTTATTTCAAAGCTAACTGGGCAAGTCAATTCAAACGTGATGACACCAAAGAGGCACCGTTTTGGGTGAATCAAAAGCAGGCAGTCAATGCGCCAATGATGAACCAGAAACACCTTTTCAATTATATGGAAAATGACGAGATTCAGATACTTGAACTGCCCTACACGGCACAGGATAATACGCCCCTTGGTAATAATAGCCTATCTATGATAGTTCTACTTCCACAACAAGGTGACGGACTGGCTGAGTTGGAAAGTTCACTCAATACACAACAACTTGATAAATGGTTGAGCCGCTTACGGTCGCAGAAAGTCAAAGTCTCCCTGCCAAAATTCAAGATAAGTACCCAGTTTGAGTTATCCAAACCGCTGACAAAAATGGGCATGTCCACTGCCTTCAACGAAAAAGCTGATTTTTCAGGCATAGATGGCACTAAAGAATTGTCCATCACTTCAATAGTCCATCAAGCCTTTGTCGATGTGAATGAAGAAGGGAGTGAAGCGGCTGCCGCAACAGGCGTCGTTGTTGGTGTCAGAGGAATGCCCCCCGCCTCTCCCACTTTCAGGGCTGATCATCCTTTTATATTTTTGATTCGTCACAATTTCTCAGGCAGCATCCTGTTTATGGGACGGATTGTTGATCCTACCTAAAAATAGGAGTCCAAGATTTATCTTGGACTCCTGTCCAAAAATAAGAAGAGGATAATGATTTATGTCTTTACGAGATCAACTATTAAAAACGGGCCTTGTTTCTAAAACCGAGGCGAAACAAGTAGAAAAACAAGCTAAATCAAAATATCACCAGCAAAGAAAAAAGAAAAAACGAGGAAAAACAGAAACGGTTGATACCGAATCAGCAGCATATATGGCAGCTAAGGCGCGGGAAGAAGAAATTGCACTGGCAAAAAAATTGAATCAACAAAAAGAAGCAGAACGCCTGCAAAAAGCCTTACTGGCTCAAGTATCCGATATGATTAAAGCTCATCAAGTTAATGATATTAAAGCGGATATTGCCTATCACTTTCTAGAAGGCAAAATTGTTAAGAAAATATTTGTTAATGCCAAACAACAAAAACAACTTAGCAATGGTGATTTGGCTATCACGGTTTTGGATGACTCTCACTATATCGTGCCTGTTCCTATTGCAGAGAAAATCCTTGAGCGTCTGCCCGAAGTGGTCGTTTATCTTAACAAAGAAAAAGCGAGTGATGTAGACGACGAACAAGCCTATGCAGACTACCCAGTACCGGATGATTTGATGTGGTAACTGATGTTACGCACTCACCTTCAACATGCTAAAAGTCAAAACATAAATTTTTATTGTCTGAAAATTCTGATTCAGACAAAATGTAATAAAATTCATGGTTCAGTACTTAACATCAGGTGGTAATCTATTTCAGTTTAGAGGAGAATAATAATGTTAAAAACCTTCATCATAACCGTTATAACACTATTAATATTAATGAGTTGCGCCACCTCCCCTTTAGGACGAAAACAATTGATTATGATGCCAGCGAGTAACATGGAAGCCATGGGCATTCAAGCCTTTCAAAACCTCAAGCAGAAAACACCGAGAGAAGCCAGCTCTAGTGCTAATAATCGCTATGTGAGCTGTATTGCCAACGCCATTCTCCAAGTCAGTCCTAAACAATGGGAAATTGTAGTCTTTCGTGATGACTCTGCTAATGCCTTTGCCTTACCGGGCGGTAAGATTGGCGTACATACGGGACTGTTAAAAATTGCCAAAAATCAACATCAATTAGCTGCCGTCATTGGACATGAAATCGCCCATGTTCTTGCTAGGCATAGTAATGAACGGGCTTCTCAACACTTTCTTTTGCAAACTGGCCTAGTTTTGGCGCAAGCACTGAGCAATCCGCGATCAAAAAAAGCTAAAATGTGGATGGGTGTGTTGGGAGTGGGGGCACAACTGGGCATTCTCTTACCCTATAGTCGCATACATGAAAGTGAAGCGGATGAGATGGGGCTCTATTTAATGGCTAAAGCGGGATTTGATCCGAGAGAAAGTGTCAAATTGTGGCAAAATATGGGGCGGGCTAATGGCAAACAAGGGCCAGAATTTTTGTCTACGCACCCTTCACATAATACCCGCATTAGTCGTTTAAGGCGAGCAATGGGGCGTGCGATGGCATTTTATCGGCAAGCGACGGCAAAAGGGAAAAAACCAAACTGTCGTTTGTAAAGCTTTTTTCCCTTCCCGCTGAGCGAAAACGGTCATATCAATTATCCAAGTTTCCACTCTGTACTTTATGCTCACGCCAAAATTGCTTTGCAAAAGCAACGATAGGATGTAGCGGTGCTTTCGGGGTGCTGCGTAATGTCATACCTATTTGCTCTGGGCTATGATTACTTTTACGATTATTGCACCTCTCACAAGCCGTCACGATGTTATCCCATGTATGTGTTCCGCCTTTTGAAACGGGAATAACATGATCAAGGGTCAAATGTTTCGTGCTGCCACAATATTGACAGGTATGCTTATCACGTCGTAAAACTTCCCGCCGAGTCACAGCGGGCACTCGCCACGCTCTATCCTGATGATTAACCGTTAAACGAATATATTGTGGCACCAGGAGTACCATTGTTGGCGAATGCATTGGTATCCCTTTGACACTGTCTCCTAAATCTAACGGCTCAGCTTTCCCCGTGACAAGGAGAATAACGGCTCGCTTGATATTGATTTGATTGAGCGGCAGATAACTTTTGGAAAAAACGGCCACTGTTTGCCTGAATGTTTGAGTTCTCACAATTGGTTCCTTACAACGGACTAAAATTATTATTATATTATATTAATCATGAAAAAAATTATAATATTACCCCTAGTGATTCTAGCGATTGGCTTTGGGGGCTTTTGGTACATGAAAAAAACTAAAGCAAAAAATGATCCCATTCAAATTGAAGAACAAGTTTGGGTTGTGTCAGTCGTCTCGATCAAACCGAGTGCATTATCACCGACTTTAACTTTATATGGACGAGTCGAATCTCCCAGAACGGCGACATTACGCGCTCCAACACAATCGCTCAATATCAATGCAAAAGTCATCGAAGTGCCTGTTCTTGAAGGAGAAACAGTCAAAAAAGGGGATAGATTAATCAGTTTAGAGGACAAGGATAGCATTTTTAATCTGAAACAACGTGAAGCTGATATCGTAGATATTGAGGCACAAATTGAGATTGAAAAGCAACGCCATGCCAATAATATCAGTGCTCTCACCCATGAAGAAAGTTTGCTGAAATTAATGCAAACGTCAGTTGAACGCCTACGTCAACTACAAAAACTAAGTCCCCAATCCGCCTTAGATGAGGCGCAACAGGCGGTAGAACGAGAAATGTTGCAAATCATTAGTCGGCGTTTAGAGATAAAAAACCATAAAGCCCGTTTAACACAATTAAAAGCAAAACGTGTACACACTGTAGCACAGCGCGATCTCAGTCGCTTAGAATTGGCACGTACTAAAATAATAGCACCCTTTAGTGGCATTATTGCTAAAGTTTTTGTTGCGCCTGGAGATCGGGTGCGTAGTGGAGATGCTCTACTGTCACTGTATGACAATACGGCTTTAGAAGTACGGGCACAAATTCCGACTCGTTATCAAGACACAGTGCTAGAGGCTTTAGCAGCGGGGCATCAGTTACAAGCAAACGCGCTGGTCAATAAAAAGTCGGTGTTTTTACAACTGAATAGGGTTTCTGGACAAATCAATCCAGATAGTGGTGGCATTGATGGTTTATTTGGTGTGATGAGGGGGGGGAAGTTATTGCGATTAGGAGAATTTCTCAGCCTGTTTTTAAGTTTACCTAAACAAAGCGATGTCGTTGCGCTACCGTTTGAAGCGGTTTATGGGAGAAACCACATTTACAAGCTGGTTGATGGGCGGATGAGGGGTGTGACGATTGAGAGACTTGGTGAGCAAGTTTTAGCATCAGGAAAATCACAAATTTTAGTTCGCAGTCCAAAATTACAAGTAGGCGATCAGGTGATCGTGACTCAATTACCTAATGCGATAGAGGGGTTAAAAGTTATAAAATAGGACTTTTTTAACTGCAAAGTACTTTATCAAAACAGTGAAACTTATTTAAAAAAATTACTCAAAAAGCAATTGCCAACGGGTAGCAGATTTTTTCTGTTTGGTTCTAGGGCAAATGGTTCTGCCGGTTTTGCGGCAGATATTGATATTGGTATTTGGCCTCAAGAACCATTGAATGATACAATCCTTTCAAAACGACAGGAAATCATAGAAGACTCTTTTGTCCCTTATCAGGTTGACTTAGTTGATTTTTCAAAGGTTTCAGAAAATTTCAAACAGCAAGCCCTTAAGAAAATTATCCCATGGAACTGAAACTAAAATCAAAGCCCATTTGGCTCTTATTAATTTGCACTGTTTATTAAGTCTCGATAAAACAGATAAATTTAACATTTATAGAAATCCTATTTTTTAAAAAAATAGGATTTCTTTGACAAGATCGAATCTGAACTCTCAAGTTCCCTTAATTGACAATAAACTTGAGTATTTTAAAAATTGTTACCGCTTCAATTCTTTGAATGTACTCTTTGGATGTATCAACCGTCATGGTGGGGCAATCATCTTCAAAATTTCTCACCACCGCAGAGACAAATGTCCAATTATCACTGATGGTATAACAGCCAAAAATCTTTTGTTCTGCTTGAGGCGAATTGTGCCAATTTGACCATGCCGCTGCTAACATTTCTCCATACAGTTGGAAACGAGGATTTTTAGCTTCTAGTCCCCGTTTGGCTTCTACTACAACTAAATAGGGTACCCCTATTTCGCCAGCCACGCATTTTCCCAAAACGCCATCAACGATACCAGCCAATTCAAAATGCGGAAATTTGGCTTTTAACGGCACTTCCGCCCAAGCTTGAATATTGCCCCTTTCTGCCAGCATGAGAAGTGGATAAATTGCTCGCGCCCAAATAGTGGCTTCATTCATCAAATTGAGTTGATAATTAACCAAATAGTCTTGAATCAAATTGAGTTTGTTTTGTTCTTTTTCTGTGTCTTGCCCTGCTACCATTTTATTCCAGATATCAATATCAAAATCATTTTCAACAAGGTTCACAATAGAGGGCAAATTGTCTTGTGATAATTCTGAAAATGTGAATTGTTGCATGATAATATCCTCTAGTTAAGAACTCAGTATATATATAATAACACCGTTTTCAAGTGCGCTATATATGTAAGGAGTCCAAGATTTATCTTGGACATCTTTTCGATTAAGTTTAGCATTCGCTGTACTCAACATATCTTACAATATATATAAATAAAAGCCGCATTGCAGAAATTACAAAGCTAAAGCTTTGTACTCCAACACCGATAGATATAAATAAAAGCCGCATTGCAGAAATAGCGCAAAAAAAAAATGGCAAAAATTGGAATGGAAATTTGTTCGTCTACTATATTCAAGACACAATCAGAAAAATGTCATAATTTATTTTATTATAATAAAGCCGTTAAAATTCCAAATTTTAAAAATATTTCGGCTTTTTTTAGGTAAAATTTTTTTGACCTCGCCCATTTTATAGTCCATATTTAAATTACATACTCAGATTGGTGGGATTGACAATGCCATTAAATAAAACTTTAGCAAACTTAGTGCTACAGAGTGCCATAGTGCTTTGTGTGACCATCGGTAGCCACGCAGTGAGGGCGGCAAACGCCGATTTACCCGTGGCGTTAAATCTGCAAGTGAATGGACAGACAGGCGCCGTCACATTAACCCCGTTGGATCGTTTAGTCATCACTGTGCAAGCGAGCCCACGCCCGACGATGCCAGTTGAGCCAATGGATTGGTGGATATTGGCCAGTACATCGTTTGGTTTGTTTGGATATGATGGCCAGCAATTTGTAGAAGGTTTGGCATTAGCAGAACAAAGTCCCTTAATCAATCAAGGACAATCGCTGACTATCTTGGATTATGTCGGCTTGCCTGTGGGTTATTATTATGTATATTTGGTGGCTGATCTTATACCAAATGGTGCCTTAGACACAGAATTGGGGTATCAGCAAGTCACCATAAATATTATACCTAACAAAGAAACTCACTTTGAATACCAATCAAATTTTACAGTGGGACTCGATAGCTGGGAAGGCGGTTTTGCTGATCTGCCGGTTACTGCTGACCATAATCTCTATGAATTAGAATATGCTTATGAACTTTTACCTGCCGAATTAAATCGCCCTAATACTAAAGCCCCCATGTTGCAGTCACATAACCGCAGTGATGATGTTTTCATGTTTATCACTCGCTCTCTATCAGGGCTCAAATCCAACACGACTTATTTGGTGACATTTGATATCGAGATTGCGTCTAATGCCCCAAGCGGTGCGATAGGCATTGGTGGTCCACCGGGAGAAAGTGTGTTTGTCAAGGCGGGGGTCACTCATCAAAAACCGCAACCCGTGGCGGGTGAGGGTTATTGGCAAATGAATATTGACAAGGGCAATCAAAGTCAGGGTGGCACAGATGCGATCTTATTGGGCAATATTGCGGTGAATACGCCCGTGGAAGCGCCCACCTATCAAATCAAAACGCTGAAAAATGAGACACCGTTTGAATTGACGACCGGTGAGAGTGATACGGTTTGGTTAATGCTTGGCACAGATTCGGGATTTGAAGGCAAAACTAAGTTGTATTTTCCACAAATTTATGTTACTTTGCAGGAGGTGTTGTAAATTTAATTTGTACAGTCGGACATTTATTTCTTGATACGATAGTTCCTAAATTTATAGATGTTTATTTATAGACATGGAGCTAACAGTGGGCCGCTCTCGCGAGTGAGCAGAAGTTAGATCGGCCATCACACCTTCTGATGTTATTCCAGTCAGTCGCTCTGTGGTCTAGTATTAAGGGTAGCGGAAACGTGAAAGTGTGCTAGATGCAAAAAACCGATTTAACAACCACAAGGAGTACCCCACTCCCCTTTTGGGGAGGCCTTAATGGCACAAGCACCGAGTATTTTTACTCGGTGCATTTTATGAATTTTTTTTATGACTCTTGAAAACAAATAAATAATTAATTAGTTAGTTATAATGAGAGAACAATAATTTAAATTATTTTGTCTAATATTCATCTATATTTATCTATAATTTTCTATAAAATTAGTGAATGTATTTAATACTAAAAAAGATGCCTACACAACTCAAAGTTGTCCGTGATGATATTACCACATTGCACGTCGATGCCATTGTTAATGCTGCCAATGAATCTTTACTCGGCGGCGGGGGCGTTGATGGTGCCATTCATCGAGCGGCGGGGCCACAATTATTAAAAGAATGTCGCACACTCGGCGGCTGTCCCACCGGTCAAGCGAAAATAACCAAAGGCTATCAATTACCAGCCAAGCATGTTATTCACACCGTTGGACCTGTCTGGCGCGGCGGACAAAATAACGAGGCGGATTTATTATCCTCATGTTATACCAACAGCTTGAGGCTGGCTTTAGAAAATCAACTGAAAACAATAGCCTTTCCGGCAATTAGTTGCGGCGTATATGATTATCCCATTCCAAAGGCCACAAAAATTGCAGTGCAAACGACGGCAAAATGGAGTGCTATTAATCCCGGTATTGATACCATTTATTTTGTCGCCTTTGATCAAGACATTGAAAAGGCTTATCAATCGCTTACCATCCTCCTTAATATTTCTTTATAACTGATAACTAATAACTGATAACTGAAATGAATTTAACCGATTTGAGCATTTTTCTCCTGATTTTGGGATCGGGAATCATTAGCTATTTTAATGGCTTTGTTAGGGAACTTTTTTCATTCTTGAGTTGGTCGATATCGCTTTTGATAGCCATCATTTTCTTAGGCGTACTAACGAGCCAATTGACAACCCTAATTCCAAGCTATCCCGATCTCCGTATAACTGTGGCTTTGATAAGCCTGTTTTTGACAAGCTTCATTCTCCTTGAATGGCTCAGTTATCTCATCCTCAATTCTATCGGACGTACCCGATTATCTATACCTGATCGAATTTTAGCCGTATTCTTTGGTATTGGTAGGGGCTACGTTATCATCACTTTTTTAATCATATTGGCAGGGCTCACTCATCTCCCGACCCAAACGGGCTGGCAACAATCGGCATTGATTCACCATTTTAAATCCGTTGCCGTCGAATTTCGTCGCCACTTGCCGGATGATATTGCAGCCGAATTTAAATTTGAGCCGCCGCCAGAGCTTCAGTAACCAGGAGTTGTTTTTTATGTGTGGAATCATTGGGATAGTGGGAAAATCAAGAGTGAATCAAGCCTTGTATGATGGGCTGACAATGTTACAACATCGTGGACAAGATGCCGCTGGCATTGTCACTTGTCAAAATGATCGCTTATTTCTGCGAAAAAACAATGGACTCGTCCGCGATGTTTTTCAAACTCGCCACATGTTAAACCTGTGTGGCAATATGGGCATAGGTCATGTGCGTTACCCAACGGCAGGTTGTGACTCCAGTGCAGAAGCACAACCTTTTTATGTCAATTCCCCTTACGGTATCACCTTGGCGCATAATGGAAATCTGACCAATGCACATGCCCTGAAAAAGGACCTATTTCAAGAAGATTTACGCCATATTAATACAGATTCCGATTCTGAAGTCCTACTCAATATTTTTGCCCATGAATTACACCAATTAAATAAATTACAAGTCACTCATCAAGACGTTTTTGAAGCCGTCCAAGGCGTACACCGACGCTGTCAGGGCGGTTACGCCGCCGTGGCTATGATCACAGGCATAGGCATTGTCGCTTTTCGAGACCCTAACGGGATTCGTCCCCTTGTATTTGGCAAACGTAACACGCCAAAAGGGATAGAATATATGGTTGCCTCAGAAAGTGTAGCAATTGACGTACTTGGATTTGAATTAATCCGTGATATTGCCCCTGGCGAGGCCATTTTTCTCACGGCAGATGGACAATTATATACCCGCCAATGTGTCGATAATCCCAACTATTCTCCTTGTATTTTTGAAATTGTCTATATGGCACGCCCCGATTCAATCATTGATAAGATTTCCGTTTACAAAGCACGCTTACGCATGGGCAAAACGCTGGCGAAAAAAATTCTACGTCTTTACCCCAAACACGATATTGATGTCGTCATACCCATTCCCGATACCAGTCGCACGGCAGCGGTACAATTGGCATACCACCTCAATCGCAAATACCGCGAAGGCTTTATGAAAAATCGCTACATCCCCCGCACCTTCATCATGCCCGGGCAAAGTATGCGAAAAAAATCCGTGCGCCAAAAACTCAACGCCATTAGATTAGAATTCAAAAATAAAAATGTCTTACTCGTGGATGACTCAATAGTGCGCGGCACAACCTCTAAACAAATTATCCAAATGGCGCGTGATGCGGGTGCCAAAAAAGTCTATTTTGCCTCCGCTGCCCCCCCCGTCCGTTATCCCAATGTTTATGGGATTGACATGCCATCGGTGCAAGAATTGCTCGCCCATAATCGCACAACTGAGGAAATTACTCAGATCATTGGTGCCGACTGGTTAGTATATCAGGATTTGGAAGACTTAATCGCTTGTGCTCGCAGGAAGGGCAATAAAAGTATTAAACAATTTGACACTTCCTGTTTTAGCGGTGAGTACGTCACTGGCGATATTGATCAAAACTACCTTGATCATATTGAACAACATCGCAATGATGCCGCAAAAGCGAAACAACAGACTTGTAAAACTGAACTGATTGATTTAAATCATAATTTTGAATAAAGCGATCAGGAGTCGGCCAGATTTATCTTGGACTAACATAGGTAAACAAAATGACAACAGACTGGAACGAATTTGGATTTAACACCCGCGCAGTACGAGCCGGACAAGTGCGGAGTGACGAGGGCGAACATAGCGAAGCTATTTTTCCCACCTCTAGCTATATTTTTCAAAGTGCCGCCCAAGCCGCCGCACGATTTGCCCAAAAAGAACCGGGCAATATTTATTCGCGTTTTACCAATCCCACAGTGCGAACCTTTGAAGAACGCCTTGCCGCCCTAGAAGGCGGAGAACGTTGTATAGCAACCGCCTCCGGCATGGCCGCTATTTTTAGTACCTGTTTAGGTTTACTCAAAGCCGGCGACCATATTGTCGCCTCACAAAGCCTTTTTGGCTCAACATTAACCCTATTCAATACCATATTGTCCAAATTTGACATAAAAACCACCTTTGTCAACTTAAATGATCTGGACAATTGGCGAGCCGCTATCCAACCAAATACTAAACTCTTATTTTTAGAAACACCATCAAATCCCCTGATGGCACTGGCAGATATATCAGCACTGCACCAAATCGCTCAGGCCCACAACTGTCTGCTAGTCGTTGACAACTGCTTTTGCACCCCCGCACTGCAAAAACCATTAACTTTAGGGGCAGATATTGTCATTCACTCAGCCACCAAATATTTAGATGGACAAGGGCGCTGCATGGGCGGTGCCGTCATCGGCTCGGAAAGCATTGTTGGTAAAGACATTTTTGCCATACTCCGCTCAGGTGGTCCCACTATGAGCCCATTTAATGCCTGGGTATTTCTCAAAGGCTTAGAAACGCTCGACTTGCGTATGCAAAAACATTGCGACAATGCTGAGGCATTAGCACAATGGCTGGAAAAACAAGACACTGTCAAACGCATCCACTATCCAGGCTTAGCCACCCACCCCCAACACGAATTAGCCAAAAAACAACAAAAGCGCTTTGGCGGGCTCGTCTCCTTTGAAGTCAAAGGCGGACAAGAAGCCGCGTGGCGCGTGATTGATTCGACGCAAATCATGTCAATCACCGCCAATCTCGGCGATACCAAGACCACCATTACGCACCCAGCAACAACAACTCACGGGCGCATCACGCCAGAACAACGCCAAGCGGCTGGCATTAGTGATGGCCTTATTCGCATCTCAGTGGGCTTAGAAGACGTTGAAGATTTACAAGGCGACTTATTGCGGGGATTTTCGTAAACATATTAGACTTGTCCGTGAATAAAAAGTCAAAACCAGACCTGCCAGGTTAAAACAAAACCTGGCAGGTCAAAATCAAAACCCGTCGCAGTGTTTTTGACCTGGCAGGTTTTCTTTTCAACCTGCCAGGTCTGGTTTTGACTTTTTATTTTTTATTGACGGACAACTCTATTGGAATCCAAGATAAATCTTGGACTCCGAAATGTACCAACCGTTTATCAGATGAAAATGACCATTCGTCTGTATTTATAGTTAAGTGAGTGAATTGGAGCATAAGATGATTTACCGAATTCAACTCAGAAATCCTCACTATGTTCAAAAAACATCACTCACTATATATAATTCCATTGTTAGGAATAGCGTTACTATCGTCTTTAACACAAGCAGCGACAGACTGTTCGCTAGTCACCCCCGAAAGCGAGTGCCAAACCCTTATCGCTCTCTATAACAGCACTGATGGTGAAAATTGGACGAATAACACCGGCTGGAATGTGACAAATACTCCCTGTAGTTGGGAAGGAATAACATGTAACGACGATGGACAGGTCACAAAAATAGAATTGCAACGCAACCAACTCAGCGGATATATCCCTGCGTCTCTGGGTACCTTGAGCCATTTACACTCCCTCTATCTATACAATAACCAACTCAGCGGCACTATTCCCGCTGCACTGGGAAACTTGAACAAGTTGGAGACTCTTTCCCTGTCTGGCAACCAACTCAGCGGCACTATTCCCGCCGCACTGGGAAACTTGAGCCGTTTGGAGACTCTTAGTCTATCTAACAACCAACTCAGCAATTCTATCCCCGCAGAACTGGGAAACTTGACAGAATTGCAAACTCTCTCTCTGTCTGATAACCAACTCAGCGGCACTATCCCAACTGAACTCAGTAACTTAAAAAAAATATGGTTTCTCGCACTGGAGAACAACCAACTCAGCGGTGCTATCCCACCTGATCTGGCTAACTTGAACCGTTTAGAAGAACTCAAACTCTATAACAACCAGCTCAGCGGCACTATCCCCGCAGAACTGGGCAACCGTTTAAAGGCCGTCGATCTCTCTAATAACCAACTCAGCGGAACTATCCCCGCAGCACTGGGCAATTTGAGTCATTTAAAAGCACTCAAACTCTCTAATAACCAACTCAGCGGAACTATCCCTGCTGCACTGGGTAATTTGAAGAGTTTGAAATATTTATTTTTGCACGACAACCAACTGACTGGTGCAATCCCAGCAGAACTGGGCAACTTGACCCATTTAGAACGGCTCTATTTATACAATAACCAGCTCAGCGGTTCCATTCCACTAGAACTGGGCAACTTGACTAATTTACAACGTCTCTATCTCCACAATAACCAACTCAACGGTTATATCCCCAGAGAACTAGAGAACTTGAACAAATTGGGACATCTCAGGCTGGAAAACAACCAACTGTGCGAAAACCTCTCAGTTTGGTTAATGAACATGAATAGGCTTTGGTCGCTCAATTTAGAACATAACCACTTAACAGCTTCTGATCCGACCCTTATCGCTTGGCTTGCTCACATCAATCCGAATTGGGCGACGACTCAAACCGCTTGTTCTCAAAAGGATGACATTATCATTGACTTTGGCGATCCTTATGGGATATGGATGAGGATGAATAATAGCAATTGGCTTCAACTACATACACTCTCGTCCGACAGCATAGAGACTGCTGATCTCGATGGCAATGGTCAAGATGAGGTTATCATTGACTTTGGCGAACCTTATGGTATTTGGGTTCGGATGAACAATAGCTCTTGGTTTCACTTAGATATTAAATCGCCCGACAGTATAAAAACGGGTGATCTCGATGGAAATGGTCAAGATGAAGCTATTATTGACTTTGGCGATGCTGATGGGCTTTGGATATGGATGAATAACACCAATTTGGTTCAATTAGATAGCCGATCACCTGAAAAGCTGAGCATAGGGAAACTAGATGGTAATGCTCAAGATGATATTATTCTCGATTTTGGAGCAGACGGACTTTGCCTGTGGATGAATAACAGCGATTGGGTATCATTGCACGAAAACTCATCTGAGAGCATGATCACGGGAGATATAGACGGAAACGGCCAAGACGAGATTATTATCGATTTTGGAGCAGACGGACTTTGGCTGTGGATGAATAACAGCGATTGGGTATCATTGCACAGTTTATCATCTGAGATCATGATCACGGGAGATATAGACGGAAACGGTCAAGACGATATTGTTATTGACTTTGGTGCCCAATACGGTATTTGGGTACTGATGAATAACAGCGATTGGGTATCATTGCACAAAATCTCATCTGAGAGCATGAGCATGGGAGATATAGACGGAAACGGTCAAGACGATATTGTTATTGACTTTGGTGCTCAATACGGTATTTGGTTGTGGATGAATAACAATGCTTGGGTTAAATTACACTCCATATCACCAGAGAATATGGTGACGGGGAACATAGAGTGAACCTTTAACGGGCAATAGCGAATTATTGCCAGAAATGACAGTTAGCAACTTACCGCAATATTAACGACAGGGATTATTTTTTAGCAGGCGTAGGGTGCACCAATTTACTTCGTTTCCTAATAACGGGTGCGTAGGACGCACCCTACATTCGCTAAATTCAATTCAGGAGTCCAAAATTTATTTTGGACGTCCTTGAGCATTTAGCGGCGACTTGGCCGTAGTGCAGGCGGCAACAGACTACCTATCGTCTCACTCAGAGACAGCGAAGATAGCAGCCCATCTATGTTTCCGCTTACCATACTCTTAGGTGATTGGCTATGTAACTTAATCCAATGACTGTTGTTCATCTGTGCCCACAAGCCATAAGTCTCACCAAAATTTATGATCACTTCGTCATGACCGTTACTATCGAGATCGCCTATTATCATGTCCTCGGCAGAAGTGCTTAAGGGTGCCCAACTCATGTTGTTCATCCACACCCAAATCCCGTATTGGGTGCCAAAGTCAATGATAACATCGTCCTGCCCCGTACCGTCGAGGTCTCCTGCTACCAGTCTCTCCGATGAGAGTGTGTGCAATTGAGTCCAAGAGGTGTTATTCAGCCACACCCAAATCCCGTATTGGGTGCCAAAGTCAATGATAACATCGTCCTGCCCCGTACCGTCTATATCGCCTGTCACCATGATCTCGGGTGAGAGTGTGTGCAATTTAACCCAAGAAGTGTTGTTCAGCCACACCCAAATCCCGTATTGGGTGCCAAAGTCGATAATCACATCGTCTTGACCCGTACCGTCTATATCGCCTGTCACCATGCTCTCCGGTGACAGTGAGTGCAATTGAGTCCAAGAACTGTTATTCAGCCACACCCAAATCCCGTATTGAGTGCCAAAGTCGATAATCACTTCGTCTTGACCAGTAGCATCTAGGTTGCCTGTCACCATGCTCTCCGGTGAGAGTGAATGCAATTGAGTCCAAGAACTGTTATTTTCCCGTATCCAGATGCCATTAGTATCACCAAAGTCAATGATAACTTCGTCTTGATCGTTACCGTCTAGCTCTCCAGTCACCATGCTATCGGCTGATAATGAATGCAGGAAATCCCAATTGTTGTTATTCATGTAGGTATAGATACCGGCACCAAAGTCTATAATCAGATCATTTTTAATGCGACTAGACAAATGTAGCGGGTACTCATAAGCCCCCATATCATAACCAGCCCCCATTGGTCTAGCTTTACCTTCAAGATCGGTATCGGGCGCACCGTCAGCCGTTCCGCTGTCAATGGCAGGCGAGCCTGCTTTTAAATGGAAATCCGGCTTACCTGGGGGGTGAGCCATTTCAAATAAGGGATCGGCATCTATATTGCCTTCTCCATCATATCCACCTTCTATATCTGAATAGGTGACGCTTGAAGAACCAACATTATGAGTAATTTGGTAATTTGAGTTGCCCCAGACTATTGAGTTAGTTATGTTCGGATAGGAAAAGTAATTGTAAATCCCAGTGCCATTTCTTGCGAAAGTACAATTCATTATAGTAGGGCTGCTCTGCGTATTGTAAATTCCGCCCCCATTGCCTGCACTATTATCATAAAACAAACTATTTGTTATGAACGGGGAAGTGTTAGTATTGTAAATACCGCCTCCTTGACTAGTAGCGGTATTGTTAAAAAAGCTGCTATTCTCAATAGTCATATGGCCATGATTGTAAATGCCCCCGCCGTAACCTGTTACGCTGTTGGAGTAAAAAACGCAATTAGCGATGAAAACCGTAAAAACATCATTGACATAAATACCACCGCCCTGCCACGCTTTTCCATTGGTGATTGTGAAGCCGTCTATTCCGACATTCTCTTGGATGTTGAAACATCGGACAGTATCGTTGCCATCTACAGTGGTAACATTCGCTTTCCAATCCCTCTGCTCCAATTGAGTTTCGGAGCCATCAAAGCCACCGTAGATGTAGATACCTTTATCTACAGTTATCTCGGCAGATAGCTGATAAGTACCCATCTTGACCCATATCACGTCGTACCGTGCAGAGGCATCCACCCCCTCTTGAATCGTTTTGAAGGCTGTCGCCCAACTGGTGCCATCCCCAGAACTGGCGACATCTCCGTCAACGTAGTATGTAGTGGCTAGTGACAAACTGGGTATTAATAGAAATAACCCGATAATCCACCGAGCTTGTAAGTTTCGTTTTTTCATAAATACTCCTCATTGGATAATAGATGCTCGTCCAAACCGAAGGTGGACTCCTAAGCGGGTATTATTTTAACTCATTGTCAATCGAGAGTAAATCGTTTTTTTTTCAAAATCAATGCGTTATAAAACTATGAGACGGTATGCTTGTACATTGCTTGCGGATTACGTTGGCTCGCGCCCATGATAAAGCAAGCGTAGGGTGCGTCCCACGCACCAATTTACTTCGTTACTTCGTTTCCTAATAACCGGTGCGTAGGACGCACCCTACATTCGCTAAATAATTTGAACTGTGATTTATGTGATTATTATGAAAGCTATCACAAAGTCGGCTCAGTGCTTGAGTTTTTTATCACATGGATTCCAAGATAAATCTGGCCGACTCCAAAAACTTACTCACTCAGAAATGACGCTCATGCCCTCAAGACTCGGCAAACGTGGCATCGTCTGTTCAGGCATTTCACCCGTCAAAGCATTTAAAAAAGCGACGAGGTTTTGCACTTGTTCATCGCTTAAATCTTTATTGAGTTGAGTTTTTGCCATCACACGCACGGCTTCATCTAAGGTTTTTACCGCCCCATTGTGAAAATAGGGGGCCGTCAAAGCAATATTACGCAAGGTTGGCACACGCCACATCTGTTTATCAGCCTCTTTCTTGGTCGCCTCAAAGCGTCCCATGTCTTCCATCAGCCGATATTTTTCGTCGTACTCGCTACCCGTAAAGGTGGGAAATTTCATAAACCAGCCCATGCCTATTGGCAGGTTTGGTCCACTGAAATTCGGACCAGAATGACAAGCGATGCAACCTAACTCGGCAAAGCTATTCATGCCCTTAAGCTGTTGCACAGTGAGTGCCGTTTTCTCTCCCTTGGCATAACGATCATAAGAGGAATTAGGCGTGATAAGCGTTCTCTCATAAGCGGCGATAGCCTTAGCCGTATTGTCTGCCGTCATTGGATTTTCTCCTCCAAAAGCGGTTTCAAACATCGGCGCATAACCGGGAATGGATTTAAGACGTGTTATGACGGCATCCCAATCTTTCATGCCCATTTCAATCGGATTCGTCACGGGTCCTTTGGCTTGTGCCTCAAGCGTTGGAACGCGACCATCCCAAAATTGTACTGATAAAAAGGCACTATTGAAAACAGTAGGCGCACTGCGTCCGCCTTTTTGTCCTTCGACACCCACAGAGACAGGACGGCTATCATCGCCACTCGCCATCACATTGTGGCAGGAATTACAAGATATGGTGCCTGTACTAGATAAACGAGGGTCAAAATACAAGGTTTTACCCAATTCGATTTTGGCTTCTGTCTGAGGATTATCGGTTGGAATAGGTGGCGTATCTGGCAAAGCTTGCCATTGTCCGGCGTAAACGGGTAATGTGATGGCAGTTAATAAAATGGCTTGATATAATTTCATCAGTTTATCTCCTTGGTAGGCGTCCAAGATTTATCTTGGACGTCCTCTGAGTTACTTGGTAAACTCAGTTACCCACAAATCGTGCTTGTTACAAAAACTGGTTGCGTAGAGCTTACCTCCTTTCCCCTCTGCTAACTCAAAACTTGAGACCGCTTCCTCGTCTGAGGGAGAAAATGTCTTTGCGCCAAGCACTGTTCCATCTTCAGAGACGAGTGTGTGACGGACGATATAATGCTTTTCGCTCATGCCATGATTAGTGGTAATCGTAATTTTATTACCCTGAATGCTGACTTTGGGCAGATGCCCTCCGACTTTTTTGGCCCATTGTCCGGGGTTTTCGGCGGTATAAACGATATTGGAAGGCCAGGCGCCTGAAGTGGCAAGTGCCGTCGTGCTTTGTCCAAGCACCATGCCTGATGCAAGGGTTAAGCCGCTTTTAATAAAGTCTCTTCTATCTGTCATGATGATATAACCTCAATGTAATTTTTTTAGGCCGCAAAATTTTCTGCTACGAAATTCCAATTGACCAAATTCCAAAATGCTTCCACATACTTGGGACGTGCATTGCGATAGTCGATGTAATAAGCATGTTCCCAGACATCGCAAGTCAGCAGCGGTTTATTTTCACCAGTCAATGGAGTAGCCGCATTGCTGGTACTCTCCAGCGCCAAAGTGCCGTCTTGTTTTTTCACCAGCCAACCCCAACCGGAGCCGAAGGTGGTGATGGCGGTTTTGGAAAAATTTTCCTTGAAGCTTTCAAATGAGCCGAAATCCCGCTTAATGGCATCCGCAAGTGCCCCTGATGGCTCACCGCCGCCTTGCGGGCTCAAACAGTTCCAGTAAAAAGTGTGGTTCCAAATTTGCGCGGCATTATTGAATAAACCTCCAGAGGCTTTGCGGATGGTTTCCTCTAGGGAAAGATTTTCAAATTCAGTGCCCTTGATCAGATTGTTCAGATTGGTCACATAAGTTTGATGGTGTTTACCGTAATGATATTCCAATGTTTCCGCAGAAATATGGGGTTCCAGGGCATTTTTCGCATAAGGAAGTTCTGGCAGTGTATGCATTGTGTCTCCAATTTTTGGTTAAGTCCAAGATGGGACGATATATTGGTAAGATAAAATAAAATCAAGCCTTATGATATAAATCATAAATATATTAGTAATTTAATATGTATTAATATTGTAAATATTAAATATAAGTTTTTTGATTTTTTTTGTTTTATGATATATTGCACATCGTCTTCAAATTTTTAAGGAGAAACAATGAGTCCACAAGATACGCTTAAGCTACTCGAAATTTCGGCCAATTTGACCACTGAGATCATGCGAAAAACGGAGACTCAGGTGAGCCAGGCTGAAATGAAAGATATATTTTTTGATTGTGTTGATATGATTTCTGATAAATATAAAACCTTGCCTACCTGTGAGCAAGAATTGAAAAACTTAGACGAAAAATTTGCGACGATTAGCGAAATGCATCAGATATTTTCTGAGAAGTTTGGCAGTATTGAGAGGAAATTGGCCGCACTACCACAACCTCGAGTAGGTAGACGCCCAGTTTGAACGCTTAGGTTCGCCCATGAAATAAGGTCTGAAAGTCAAAACCAAAGTCAAAACAAGACTGGCCAGGTCTTGTTTTGAAGTTGACTAACTTGACAAATTGCTTTGCCTTTCGTGATCAGCCTGCATTTTGAGTAAAATGCTCACACACTCCGATATATTGTCATACTCGTCAATACCGGTGCCATAAATTTCATTTTCATTGTAAAAAAATTGACAACGATAACGTTCTGATCCTGTCTTAAAAATGACAAAGTTGACAGGTGCCACCTCCCAAAACACTGTGGGACACCAAGTGAGTGCCGGTGTGGCAGGATCGAGCCTCAGCTCACTGTCAGCCAGTTGTAGTTCAATGTCCCGATTATAACGCTCTTTGAGGCTTGTGCGAATTATCCACAGTTCACTACTATTAAAATCTTGGATGGCATTATTCATAAAACCATAGTCTCCTAGTGGGTTGCTAGTCTGCAATCAATACGATATTTATTAATAATAAATTATTTTTATGGCAAAAAAGAATAAATCAGTTTGGAGATTGGGGACATTATTATTAATATAGGGTGCGTCATTGGAGTCAGATAAACTGCTTGACATATTAGAAAATTAGGATATATTGAGGCTCGATGTCGATTTTATCAAGTTTAGAGGAGTCCAAGATTTATCTTGGATGGTGCAGTAACAAACTAAAGAGGAAAGTCTAACAATGCCTACATTTGTACGGACTGAAAAATGTGACGGTTGTAAAGGTCAAGACAAAACCGCCTGTATGTATATTTGCCCCCATGACTTGATGAAGCTGGATAAAGACGGCTCTGAGACGGGTCATGCCATGAAAGCCTATAATCAAGAGCCCGAGCAGTGCTGGGAATGCTATTCTTGCGTGAAGATTTGCCCGCAGAATGCTATCGAAGTCCGTCACTATGCTGACATCGTACCTATGGGTGCGTCTGTGCAGCCGTTGCGTGGTAGTGACTCTATCATGTGGACGATTAAATTCCGCAATGGCAACCTGAAACGTTTCAAATTCCCCATTCGCACCACCCCCGAAGGATCAATTGATCCTTATGCTGGCAAGGCAACAGCCAATATGGACGATATTGATAAGCCCGGCTTTTTCACTCTCGCTACTGCTGATTTGAAGGGCGATAGAAGCCAATTACTTCATGTCTAAGGTTGGTTAAATAAAAGTGTATCACCTGCCTTTGGGCGGGTGTGATTTTTTGCAAAAAACATTATTTCTTATTGATAAACTCAGGTAATAAATATGTCAGAAGCAAGTTTTGGTAATCCACAAGTCGTTGAAGAAGAAGTCGATATTCTCTTGATCGGTGGGGGTATGGCCTGCTGTGGTGCAGCGTATGAAATCATGCGTTGGATTGATGGCACTGATTTGAAAGTCAAATTAATTGACAAAGCCGCTATGGATCGTTCAGGTGCTGTGGCGCAAGGGTTGTCCGCAATTAACACCTATTTGGGTGATAATGATCCTGCGGATTACGCGCGTATGGTCGCTAATGACTTGATGGGTATTACTCGCGACGATTTGGCTTATGATTTGGGTCGTCACGTTGATGATTCTGTGCAATTGTTTGAAGAATGGGGTTTGCCCATTTGGAAACAAAAAGGTGATGAAGATAAGTCCTTGAAAGAGGGTGGCAAGCCTGTCCGTTCTGGTAAATGGCAAATTATGATTAACGGCGAATCCTATAAGTGGATTGTCGCTGAAGCCGCTAAGAAAGCCCTTGGGACTGATAATATCCAAGAGCGTGTGTTCATTGTCAAAATGATCAACGACAAAAATGATCCAGAGCGCGTTGCTGGTGCTATTGGCTTTAACGTGCGTGAACACAAAATCCATGTGTACAAATTCAAAGCCTGTTTGCTCGCCGCTGGTGGTTGTGTGAATCTTTTCCGTCCGCGCTCCGTTGGTGAAGGTAGTGGTCGTGCTTGGTATCCTGTTTGGAATGCGGGTTCTACCTACGCGATGGCCGCAGAGGCGGGTGCTGAATTGACCATGATGGAAAACCGCTTTGTGCCTGCTCGCTTCAAAGACGGTTATGGTCCGGTTGGTGCTTGGTTCTTGCTCTTTAAAGCGAAGGCTACCAACGCCTTCGGCGAAGTTTACATGGATAAGAACAAGGACATGTTGAATGATTATCCGCCTTATGGTCTAGCAGCGGTGCCCGCAAGCTGTTTACGTAACCATCTTATGATGCATGAGATGAAAGAAGGTCGTGGTCCTATTTACATGGATACGCCGACTGCGTTGGGTAAATTGGCTGAAACCATGACTAAGAAGGAAATCAAGCACTTAGAGGCTGAGGCTTGGGAAGATTTCTTGGATATGTGTATTGGTCAGGCTGGTGTCTGGGCTGGTGAAAATATTGAGCCTGAGAAAAAACCGTCTGAGTTGATGCCCACCGAGCCGTATTTGTTGGGATCACATTCTGGTTGTTGTGGTATTTGGGTCTCTGGTCCAACCGATTTAGGTGCGCCGAAAGAATGGTCTTGGGGTTATCGTTCTATGACCACTGTCAAAGGGCTGTTCACAGCCGGTGACGGTGTGGGTGCCTCTGGTCACAAATTCTCTTCGGGTTCTCATGCTGAAGGGCGTCTTGCCGCTAAGGCGATGGTGAAATTCGCGCTGGATAATAAAGATTGGAAACCAGAGTTGGATACGCCAGTTGATGAGTTGGTAGAAGAAATTTACCGTCCTGTGCGTACTTTCTTGGAACACAAGGATTATACCACTGCCATCGATATCAATCCGCATTACATCACGCCTAAGATGTTGCAATTCCGTCTGCAAAAGATCATGGATGAGTATTGCGCTGGTGTGGCGACTTGGTATCAAACCAATGCGAAGATGTTGGAAGTCTGCGAAGAGAAGCTGGAGACGTTGAAGGAAGATTCTCTGAAGATGCGTGCTAAGGATTTGCATGAATTGCTGCGTGCATGGGAAAACTACCATCGCATTATCACGGCAGAAGCCCACATGAAACATATCCAATTCCGTGAAGAAAGCCGTTATCCTGGTTTCTACTATCGGATGGATTATAACTTCGTTGATGAAAAAAATTGGAAGTGCTTTGTGAACTCCACTTATGATCGTAAAACTAAGAAGTGGTCGTTGAAGAAAGTGCCTCATGTGGATTTGGTGTCTAAGCCTACCGCAGCCTAAGTAACTAAGCAAGTGCTTAGTGTTTAAGGTTTAAGCTTTCCTATTTAAAGCCCAACCATTGTGTGTGAGATGGTTGGGCTTTTTTTTTTAACTACAGGGATTATTTATTAGCAGGGATAAGTCAAAATCTTTTATTTCTTAAATCAATCGCATAAATATAGCTATCCAGAAAAGTTCTGTCCCTACCTGTCAGGTTTTGACTTATCCCTGCTAATAATTAATCCCTGTAGTTCAAGGGTCTTGGAATGGACGCCTTCCTGTCCGTTTTTTGACAGCGACATGTTTATAAACTTAATTCTTGTGCTAATTCATTTAAGTTAACATCTAACATGGCCTCACCTGGGCCAAGAATTTCTAATTTTTCTGCTACCCCTTTAATCGTAAAAAAGGGCCGTTGTTGAGTTATTCCCTTTTCATTTTTGTAGGTAAAAATCACGGATTTTTTGGCTTGCTCATCCTCAATATAATTCAATACAATCGGGCTGTGAGTCGTGGTGATAATTTGTTGAGGTGTACTGATCAGTAAATCAACCAATTTTTCTACGATTTCAGGATTAATCCCATCCTCAATTTCGTCAAATAGTAATACCTGAGACGAGCTCATCATTTGAGAAAGGATAGCTAAGAGCCGCAACAATCCATCACTGACATGTTTTGCTTCGGTTCTAAGTCGAGCGGTTTCAAGCTTTTCAGTCACTGACAATTTTTTCCCTCCGGCTTGGGTAGTGCTGGTTTCAAAAGATTCAAACCTTGGACTGAAGTTTTCCTTAATCAATTGATTAATTTCATTTTTTTTATCATCAGATAAATCATGTAAAAAAGCCGACAGTTTTTCGCCTCCCAAACCTAAATCATTATCTGCTTGTCGCGCCCGTTTACGCATCAGTTGAGGGCTCAGCAAATCAGTTGATTTGACAGAAACCAAAAAGTCACGGATGTTAATAAGTTCTTCGGTTAAAACCTCGTCTTGTAATGCTGACAAGATGGAACCTTGATATTTAAACTCAATCGGTTTATGGGGATTATTCCCTATATGGTAGGCACTCGCTGTCACCTCAAAAAGGATTTCGCCGGAAATATCATTAACAATTTTTTCAAAGGGACAAGTTAAAGTATTGCCATTAAATTCGCCACGCCAAGAATAGGATGATTTTTCAAATTGTAGCTTTAATAAAAAACTAATATTGTTAGAGGGATTAGAAGAATAAAACAACTCTTCCAGTGCCCATTCTCTCATATTTAACCAATCTTCGACATGACCTTTTATAAGTTGTGTTGTAAAATCAATCGCTTGTAAAATTGTCGTTTTTCCAGAACCATTTAAACCAATAAGGCAGGTAAATTTATCCAATTGGCTTTGAAAATTGATTAATGATTTGAAATTATTAATATAAAATTCACGGATCATTTTTTTAGACTATTGTTGATTTCAAATTGATGTTTGATTATAACACGCCCCACTCTGTTAATTTGACCTATCGTCCATATTTTACATATGATAACTGAGAACCAACCAATCCATCATCATCTTAGTGAACGGTTATTGGAACAACATATCATCACCGAAGATCAATTAAAAATTGCCTTAACCGAACAAAAAAAAAATTCAGAACAATTAGATAAAATTCTCATCCAATTAGGCTTTGTCTCCGAAGCCGTGATACGCGATTTGACGAGCCAATCATTAGGCGTATCGCGGATTGATTTATCTCAATGGGTGGTGGACGAAGAAGCCCTCCGTTTCATTCCAAAAAATTTAGCTTCTCGCTATACCTTATTACCTATTAGCTTTGATAAAAATACTCAAACCTTGTCAGTGGCAATGGCTGATGTTTTCAATGTCCTGGCAATGGATCAACTCGTTGCCCGACTTGGAGAAACAATCAAAATTGAACCCGTTATCGCTGGCGAAGCGGAAATTGTCAATGCGATTGATAACTGCTATGGGTTTGCTCTCTCTATAGATGGCATATTACACGAAATTGAAACGGGCGAAATAGATTATCAAAGTCTCAACCGTGATGAATACAGTCAACCCCTCATACGCTTAGTGGATGCCTTACTCTCTGACGCTGTCAAACACGGTGCCTCAGATATTCATTTTGAACCTGAAAAAAGCTTTTTGCGGATACGCTATCGTATTGACGGAGTGCTACAACAAATTCGCAGTTTACACAAAAATTATTGGTCTGCCATCGTAGTACGCTTGAAAGTGATGTCGGATTTGAATATTGCTGACAGTCGCATTCCGCAAGATGGGCGCATGTCTTTAACTTTAGCGGGACGCCCCATTGATTTTCGTGTCTCGGTGCAACCCACCGTTTATGGCGAAAATATTGTTTTGCGTGTGCTTGACAGTCAAAAAGGCATCCTGACTTTGGACGAATTGGGTTTATTAGAAGACAATTTGATGGCCTTAAAACGGATGATAGCCCGCCCAGAAGGGCTGATTTTAATCACAGGACCCACCGGTAGCGGTAAAACCACCACTTTATATTCTTTACTTCAACATCTCAACAGTGAAGAAGTGAATATTATGACGCTTGAAGATCCGGTTGAATATATCTTAGGGCAGGTGCGACAAACGGCGGTGAATGAGGCGGTTAAACTGGATTTTGCCAATGGCATTCGCTCTATTCTGCGCCAAGACCCAGATATTATTTTGGTTGGAGAAATTCGTGATCGGGAAACCGCAGAAATGGCTTTTAGTGCGGCTATGACGGGGCATCAAGTCTATTCTACTTTACACACGAATTCTGCCATCGCTACGATTCCCCGCTTGTTAGATATTGGCATTTTAGCCGACATTATGGCAGAAAATATCATAGGGGTAATTGGACAACGCCTGGTGCGTAAACTTTGCCCTGCTTGCAAAAAAGCTTATTTACCCGATGAGAAGCAGCAAAAGTTGTTGGACTTGTCGACTAAAGTGTATTGCTCTGTTGGATGCGAACAATGTGGAGAACGCGGTTATAAGGGTCGCGTGGCATTGATGGAGATTTTTCGTCTTGATGACACTTTGCAAGATATGATTGCCCATCGTACTGCCACATCGGAGATCAAAAAATATGCTAAAAGTCTGGGGTTTCGCACCATCGCAGAAGATGGGATACGTCGAGTGCTTGAGGGGACGACTAGCTTAGAAGAAATATCGCGGGTGGTGGAGGTGTAAACTCAGATTTCTCGTTCCTTCGCTCCGGCGGACAAACCGGAGCAGGTTGCCAAAACATCGTAGGTCTGATACATCGTGCGTGTTTATCAGGTTAATCTGTTGTACTAGTGCAGGAGGGCGGAAATAGTCAGACCACACTCAAAAAAAAACTTGAATCGCGGATTTTACGGATGACACGGAGGACGCGGATTTAAAATCAAAGTCAAAAGAAAAATAAAAATAAAAGTAAAGAGTATATGTAGGGTCAATGCCATTAAGTTAAGGTCATGTAGGGTGGATTAAGCGATAGCGTATCCACAAAAACTTATATATTAATCATGTGGATACGCACAGCGATATCCACCCTACAGGTATGGAATTTTCGCGATACTTAATGGCATTGATATGTAGGGCTCCTTAAGCGAGATCGCGACTCCACCGATATTTACATAACTTTTAACATTTTGGCTCGAAAAGAGAAATCCTATTTTTTTAAAAAATAGGATTTCTATCGAAGTCCCAAAAATAACAACTGTTGCAACCGCCTATCACAAAGCATTTGTAGCGGTGCCGGCCAACAACCGCTTTCCTTAAGCATCCATTCAATTTCTTCTGGTGAAAACGGCTTAGGAGAATGCGCCAACAATTCTCTCGCTTCATTTTCAGTTAATGCATCAAGATGCAAGCGATGACCAAACAGGTTGAAAAATGCTTTATCACCATCCTGTTCCAGTTTTTCTGGCGGCTCCAAGCTAGTCACAACAAAACTCAATTTGCCACAATTTCCTAATGAACACAGATTCCTCCAAAACCCTGTCTCCAAAGCCGGTGTAGCAAGTCCGATGTTATCCATCAATATCACCGCTGGCTGGGAGAGTTGTCGTTTAACGATGTTTGAAAAAACCGCCAGTGAGCAAGCCGATGGCACTTCTAATTTCAGTTGTTGTAAGACATCTTTCAGCAAGCTTTCTGGTTGAGACATGTTGCTATCTTGGAAATCGACTAAGAGCCTGTTTGAGTTCTTTTTTAGAATAAGACAAAATTAATAAATAATTGTTTTAAAAGGGAAAAAGAATGAT
>JALXAQ010000237.1 GCA_026991885.1 Thiotrichaceae bacterium | reverse complement strand
CGCCGCAATAGCTTGGGAAAAGTCATAATTTTTTTCAATGTGATGGGGAAATAATTGCGTATCGTGATTGAGCATAACAATCTGGCGATCAATGCGAATGCGGGGCGGCGTTTTAAGCGGCTTTTGACAATGCCAACACGGCTTTAATTTGCCAACCATTTTCAATAAATCAAGATCATAAAAATTTTCGACTCCACAATGTTCGCAATAGATGAGCGAATCTCGCAAATCTGCCATTATTGATCGCCATTCACTCTCGCGTACTCGACCATTGTTGGGATCATGAATGCCAGTTGTGAAGGCTTTGGTGAATAAATCACGTAAAATTTGTGGATAAACAGGCCAATAAAGCATAGCATTATCGTGATAACCTTCTACCGGGTAATTGGAATGGTCATGAGGATCAAAGATAAAAACGGGCTCGCTGCCATACAGTTTATTCATGGCAGGTAAATCGAAGCATTTGATTTGCGACTCTTTTTTGCCCTCTAACGGGTGATGTATTGTAAACATATAAAATAATAGCACTGCTAAGGAAAATAAATCGCTTTGTGTGCTTGGTGTCGCTGCACCAGAGACTATTTCCGGTGCCATAAAGCGTGGAGTCCCTAAAATGCCACCCTCTTTTCCTTCACCATCGACAGTGACATTATCGTTATCACAAATCAATATTTTACCCGTGTCAGACTCAAAAAAGACATTGCCAAATGAAATATCCCGATAGCATAAACCTTTGGCGTGCAATTGTAAAAAACTATGGGCTAATTCAAGCCCAGCGGTTAGCAAGGCGCGAAATGAGGGCTCAATGCGCCGTTTCATTAAATCTTTAATGCCTTTATAGTGCGGCTCCCGCAGCGGCATGATATAGCCAAAACTTTTGACGTTTTTCACAGTGGCTAAAGCAAGAGGCCAAAGAAATTTGTCATTGGGTGGCCCGATTTTGATGAGCTTTTCGATGCTTGAACGCTGTTCAGGCGTGACTTGTTTGGAATAATACCACTTTAAGGCGACTGGCTTGCCATTTACATTGGCTTGATAGACTTCACCTTGTGCTCCATCGCCGATGAATTGTTCAACTTGGCAGGAGAGGCCATTATCTAATTGGACTTTTTGGTTGGTGTTTAGAAGTTGATTCATAATAATGCCTTTTCTTTATTAGGGCTATCTAATTTAATTTTAGCAAAAAAATAAACCAATTGATAATTAATTGTGGAGGTGAGTACAGTCACTTTCTCCCCATTTTCTTCAAATACACCAACAACAAGGAAATCGCCACTGGCGTCATCCCCGGAATTCGTGACGCTTGCCCCACCGTACTCGGGCGGTGTTCCATCAATTTTTGGCAGACTTCGGTGGAAAACCCCGAAACTTGGCTATAATCCATATCTTTAGGCAATAACATCTCCTCATAGCGGCGCACTCTCGCAATTTCTACTTCTTGTCGCTTAATATAACCGCTATATTTTTGTTGTATTTCAACTTGTTGCTGAATTTCGAGGGGGACAATTGTGGCATCCAGCGATGATAAATGCTCATAAGTCACTTCTGGACGGCGCAACAATTCCAAAAAGGTAATTTCACGGCGAATTGTCGTAAAATCGATCTCATCCTTGGGACGAACCCATAATTGACTCAGGCGTTGTTTTTCCGCCTCAATCGCCGCCCTTTTGGATTCAAAAGCAGCCCATCGTGCGTCCCCCACTAATCCCAATGCTCGCCCCATTTCCGTCAAGCGTAAATCCGCATTATCTTCGCGCAATAATAAACGATATTCGGCGCGACTGGTAAACATACGATAAGGCTCATTCGTGCCTCGCGTGATCAAATCATCAATCAGTACGCCGATATAAGCTTCATCACGGCGTGGTGTCCAAGGGGTTTTGCCTTGCGCTTGCAGTGCCGCATTCAGGCCAGCTATCAATCCTTGAGCCGCCGCCTCTTCATAACCCGTCGTCCCATTGATTTGTCCCGCAAAATAGAGCCCTTTGATCACTTTAGTTTCTAAGCTTGGCAACAAATCGCGGGGATCAAAAAAGTCATATTCAATCGCATAACCCGGGCGCGTGATATGGGCATTTTCAAAGCCCTTGATGGAGCGCACCAGTGCTAATTGAATATCAAACGGTAAGCTCGTCGAAATGCCGTTGGGATAAATTTCAAAAGTTTCCAAGCCTTCTGGCTCAACAAAAATTTGGTGTGAAGATTTATCGGCAAAACGTACTATTTTGTCCTCGATTGAGGGGCAATAACGCGGACCAATACTTTCAATCACGCCCGTGTACATCGGTGAACGATCTAGCCCTGAGCGGATAATCTCATGGGTGTACTCATTCGTGTGCGTGATATGACAGGGGACTTGGCGCGGGTGCTGGCTGCCTTGAAAGGAGAATACTGGCACTGGCTCATCCCCCGGCTGTTCTTCCATCACCGAAAAGTCTAAGCTCCGACTATCTATACGGGGAGGGGTGCCCGTTTTAAGGCGCTCAACGCGAAGCGGTAATTCACGCAAACGCTGCGCCAAAGCATTCGCTGGCGGATCGCCCGCACGTCCCCCCTGATAGTTGCTTAATCCAATATGAATCAAGCCGCCTAAAAATGTGCCCGTCGTCAAAACGACCGTCGGCGCAAAAAAGCGGATACCGGCTTGTGTGACGGCACCGATAATGCGGTCATTTTCTACGATTAAGTCATCAACCGCTTGTTGAAACAAATTTAAATGATCTTGTGTTTCAATGGCTTTTCGCACCACTGCTTTATATAACACGCGATCCATTTGGGCGCGAGTGGCGCGGACGGCGGGGCCTTTTTTGGCATTGAGAATGCGAAATTGGATACCAGCTTGATCGGCAGCACGCGCCATTAATCCGCCCAAAGCGTCGATTTCTTTCACTAAATGGCCCTTACCAATGCCACCAATGGCGGGATTGCAGGACATTTGGCCCAAAGTTTCGACGTTATGCGTTAGCAATAGGGTACGCACACCCAGTCTGGCGGCTGCGAGAGCGGCTTCGGTGCCAGCGTGTCCACCGCCTATGACGATGACATCAAAATGTTCGGGATAATCCATTTTTTTTCAGTTATCAGTAATCAGTTAAAAACGTTTGCTTTCCAGCCACCATCAAAAATATATCCTTTCTCAATAATCCGTTTTTTCCGTTAATCCGTTGTACTATAGTGTTTTCAATGGTTTAGCCACAGAAAGCGTCCCACGCACCCGAAATGATCTGGCTCTCAAATAAGTACTGAATCATAAGTTTTAATGTTTTTTTGCTCAGTACCGGGAAGCGATTATCCAGAAACGTTGGCGAGTCTAAGTGGCGAACAATGAGCGTGCGGGGGCAAGTAGGATTGGATTAGTTTGGTTGATGTTAAGAAAATAATCGAGCAAGCGTAGGGTGCGTCCCACGCACCTTTCAATTTTCAAGCGGTGGCGTGGGATGCTGCTGCCAAAAGGTGCGTATTTCTACACAGACTTGTTGTTTGGACGACTCTCGGCAAATTTGTACCTGCCTGATGCTCTGAGATTAGCTTCCAATTCTTTATAATGTTTCAATAGTTTGCTTGAATCGTGATCGTATTTTTTTAATATTTCCTGACGTATCCTTCTAATTTCAATCACTTCTCCATTTTTCATCGCTATTCTTCCTCGTCTTCTAAATAGTTAAACGGTGTTGCTAATATGGGAGTTGACAATCCAATTTGGAAATTTATTCGACGGATATGATCCATTTTGTTTGCATTGGCAATGTGTTTACAATTCCACGTCAACACAGAATCTATTTTGTGATAACTGGCAACCGCTAGATGCAGTGCATCACCATTTATATCATTTGGCATTACCTTATGGTCAATGTAAATTTTGGCGATATCAATTATCTCTTTATTGATTTCTAGTAACGTGACCTTGTCCAGTAAAATGAGACGATCTTCTGTATGTTTACCTATTCCCTGCTGTAGTTCCTCAATAACGGCAGCACTGGAAGTTAATTTATATTTATCAGCATATTTCTCCCACCATTCACGAGTCCATTCTGATCTGGCGATAGATTGTGTATCTGTGCGCGAGGTGTAATAAAAGCTGGGAATAGTTGTTTCAATATATATCTTATTTTGCATGTCGACTCCCAAAAAAAAATAGTAATTATGTATGTTATACTTATTAATTAACTACCCACTCAAAAGCCTTTCAAATGAAAGTGGCGCGAATAGTATCCTCTATTTAAACACACAATGTCAACCTTAAATATGACTGAAACACAAGCCCAAAAATGGCAACTATTAATTGCGAATGTTAATACTGATTCTCAACATTGCCAATCAGTGGCAGAACAATTTGCCCAACAATTACAATTGGATCACTGTGGGCAAATAATAAGCGATTGTGCTAATTGGGCGCCCCACTTATATACAGTAATCGACAAAGAAACTCAATTGGCACACCAGATTGCGATGCTCTTGTATCCAATCGAGGCTCAAGAACATCTCGTGTCAGTGATTGAAACGGTTCGCTACATATTATATCGGCGACTGATTGCAAATTTACGTCGGGCATATCGTCAGCAAACGGAGATCAAACCAATACCTAAAGTCTTAACACCTTATCAGCAAGCACGCTTAACGGGTGATCGGGAAATGTATTACCAATTACAACAGATTAAGGAAATTCCAGAGGTCATTTTGAATCCAGAGCCGATGCCAGTTGAAGTGGCGCCCTTACAAGAATTGTTTCCATTTTTTGACTTTCTGAAAAGTAATCAACCCGTTGTTGATAATGACTCACTGAGTTTTATGCGTGGTACCCTATTCAGTGATGGGCGTATGGATTTGTGTAAACAGGTGGTTGGTGAACCCTGGATTGGCGACTTAATGGATTCATTAATCAATAATCAGCATATCAAACATTTCTTATTAGGAAATAATATTATTGATCTTGCAGGAGCAAAAGCCATTGCTGATTTTATCAGTCATCCCCATCAATCCAAAATTGAAACCTGGTATTTAGCCGGCAATCGTATTGATGCAGAGGGTATTGAGCTGATCTCGAAAGCGTTGCAAACCGATCAGCACTGTAAAGCCTTATGGTTAAAACGTAATCCACTCAAAGCGAAGGGGGCTAAGCATCTTGGTCATTTATTAGCACATAATCAGAGTTTAGAAATTCTCGATTTGCATAATACCGGACTTCTTGATGAGGGAGTGGCTTATTTGTTTGACGGTTTAAAACATAACCGTTCCCTAGATTTGTTATATCTTGAAGCTAATGGTATTTCAAAGGCTCAACCTATTGCTGATTATTTTGAACATTTAGCAAAGCTTAAGCAAGCGGGTATTTCTTCATTATTCTGTGGGATTAACCGATTGGGTGATGAAGGTGTCGCAATGATTGCTGAAAGTTTGCATGATTATCATCATCTTAAACGTCTATCACTCGGTGCAAACCGTTTAGCTTATCAAGGCTTGAAAATTTTATTGGAGCGATTGCTCAATCATCCCAATTTAATTTATTTGGATCTGGGATTATATAAATCGACCAGTGATATGCATGAATTACCGAATAATTTAGGTGATGAATCAGTCCCTTTATTGGCTCACTTTATACAAGCAAATAATAGCGTGCAAATGATGAGTATCAAGGATGCCAATATCAGTTTGGCGGGTTTGGAGCAACTGGCTGAGGCTATTCAAACAAACCATCGTTTGCTGATGTTTAATTATGAACAACTTGGCGTGAAAAAACCTAAGACGCTGATTCAGCGGATTGACGATAAATTGGCTGAAAACATTCAAAATACTTATGGCGTCGATATGCCTACCTTTCGGCAAGAGTATTTGCGTTATCTTAAACATACTGATGCTGTGCGTCATATTGATAGTATCTATCGTAATCGAGACAGTTGTCAGTTAAACCATGAATGATATGGAATTACCAAATATTGGTTTAGGCACTTATCAACTGGCACCTGAACAAACCTATCGCAGTGTCCGTTGGGCGCTGGAGATAGGTTATCGTCATATTGATACAGCCGCCTTATATAGAAATGAAAAGCAAATTGGGCAAGCCATACGGGATTCTGGGATTTCTCGGCAACAAATTTTTGTGACGACTAAAATTTCACCGAAAGCAATGCTTAAGCCAGCGATTGAAAGTAGTTTGCATCAATTGGATTTGGGTTATATAGATTTAATGTTATTGCATTATCCTGATACTCGTCAAACTTGGAAAGAATTGAGCCGGCTTTATTGTGAATTATATAAAAGCCGATTAATACACTATATTGGTGTCAGTAATTATCAAGAAAGACATTTAAAACAATTAGAAGGTATCAAGCCTTATGCCAATCAAATTGAAGTGACACCCTTTTTACAGCGACAAAAACTGAGAGAGTATTGTCAAAAGCAGGGTATTTATGTCGTTGCACATTCTTCACTGACTAAAGGCATACACTTAAATAATCAACAATTATTGGAAATAATGACTGAGAATAGTCTTAATGGTGCCGCTTTATTATTGAAATGGGCATTGCAAAATAATATCAAAATTATTCCGCGTTCAGCCAATCAAAAACATATTTTTGCCAATTTTAATCTACCCTCTCAGTTATTATCTGAGCCTATGATGAAATGTTTAGATAATCTCGATTGTGGGTTTGCAACTCATCCTCAACATATCAGATAACTTCATCAGTTTTATTGACGGGTTTTGGCAAGCAATCTCAAAATTTCCAGGTAAAGCCAGACTAGAGTGACAAGCAAACCAAATGCCGAGTACCATTCCATATATTTAGGCGCACCATTTTTGGCACCTTGTTCGATAAAATCAAAATCAAGGACCAGATTAAAAGCCGCGATAGCGACTACAAAAAGACTAAATGCAATCCCAAAAAAACCACCTTCATGAATAAATGGTATGTTTAAACCGATAAAACGCAGCACCAAATCCAAAATGTAGATAAGGCAAATCGCTCCCGTGGCAGCGACAATACCCAATTTGAAATTTTCAGTCACTTTAATCAGCCCTGATTTATAGGCCAATAGTAGGATCAATAAGGTTCCGAAGGTAAGACTAATGGCTTGTATAACGATACCCGGATAGGCGGCTTCAAAAATCGCCGAGATACTGCCTATAGCAAGCCCTTCTAATAAGGCATATATTGGAGAAGTGATTGGCGACCAAGTTTTTTTAAAAATTGTCACCAGTGCAACAATAAATCCACCAATTGTACCTATCCAAAGGTAAGGGAGAACAGCATTGCTGTCCTGAGTTGTATAAAATATATCCCAAGTCCAAGCCGATGTTATCAAAAGTATGCCTAAAAGCATTGCGGTCTTGTTAACCGCTCCATTGATTGTCATCTTATCGCTTGATTCAGGAAGACCTTCAAAGGTTTTTGCTGATAATGCTGGGTTTCCACTTCTCATTTTGTTCACCGTATAAAAGAATTTATCTTGGATTCCAGAATATCATAAAATTGGTGTCAATGTAAGGCGCAATTGTGCGCTATTTTATAGCCCGCCACAATAGGACAGTCATAATAATCGCAGAAGCGAGACACCAAGCGCAGGTGGCACCAATAACAAAAGGTTCTAAAAAAGTGAGGTAAATGGAAAACAAGGTGCCAGATAGAGCCAAGATAAACAAGGATAAACTCGCTAAACGTGCTAACTTTCCAGAGCCATAATGACCAATACTCCATACTAACAGAATAGCCAGATAAGCGATAACGCCCAGCACGCCAATGGGAAGTATCCCGAATAAGTAAGCGTATTCACTTTGTTGTACCGTGTTGCAGTCACCGACAGGGCCACAAATAGCAGCGGTGCCCGTCGTTTCTATGTAGAGCATGTAACTGGACACCGCAAGACCCAATAAGCTCAAAATGGGTACAATCCATTCTTGTTGCATGGAGCGTGGGTTCTTGAGATTCAAGCGCATCAGAACACGCAACACGACTATCAACATACCAATAAGCACGATGATGGCCGCCCCGTTACCGATAGGATCACGCGCCAGTTTTTCTGATAGGGTGAGCGATTGCATCATTCTACCTTCACTTTCTGATACCGCTTTAAGCTGTTCCAGTCCCTGTATCGGTGGCCAGTCTATTCCCCCTTGTGCTAAGAATTTGTCAATCAATTCTGGAAACTGCGTTGGAATTTCACCAGAGCCCACCAATACTTGGTTGCCAACAATCAAGGTCGGTACACCGAAACGATCTTTAGGGATATTAAATTGCTTAATGGCGGCCTTATAGAGGGCATTTCCATCCGCTTGCCGGACGTTTATAGCAACGATGTGTAATTGTTGTCCGTATTTTTTGATGAGCGGAGGAAGAACATCGGAAATGACTTTGTGGCAATGGGGACAAGTTGGCGAATAAAAGAGTAGCGCATGTACAATAGGTATTTCAGCCTTGACAGAAATTCCTTGCAACAGGCTAATCAGTATTAGCAAAATGAATGGGATACGCTTAGGGTTATTTTTATGTAACATATTGAGTTTAAAGATTTAAGAATTAACAGAATTAACAAAATAAATAAAAATATTTTATTCTGAAACGCACTTTCCAGATAATATCGTCTTCTCGATGACGTAAGTACCTCACCCTGAATTTTAATGTATTTTGGAGTCCAAAGCGGCAGCGTAGGACGTAGGTTACCAAAGCTAAAGCTTTGGACTCCAAAATCTCCGATAATTTATGATTCAGTACTTAAATCATCGCTGACAAAGTTGCCACCCGTTTCTTTGATATAAACCCTCGTAACAAATCTTCAACCATCTGGGGGTGTGAAAAGATTTGTTTGTAACTGTTATCGTGCGGTTTCGACTCGTCTGACTCTTTGGTTTTTTTCATTGGTTTTGTATAAATAATAGAACGGCGGGGTATCCAAAACCCCACTTATCCTTTAATAACTTCTTGCACTGTCCGTGCGGTCAATAAACGATCACCACATTTTAGCAAGCTTTCTGTATCCAACTTGAAAAGACTTGCCCGTGTTTTGGCTTCCAATTGGCCAAATCTTTTTTCCAATAAGCGTATCAACAACATGACTTCACCTTCTTTGCGCCCTTCCTTGCGCCCTTCTTCCTTGGATTGTTCAATCCAATCGTCGGCAGTTGCTAACATATTTTCCACCTCCTGTAAGTCAATCAATTCTGGTAACAATCTTCAACCATCTGGGGGTGTGAAAAGATTTGTTTGTAACTGTTATCGTGCGGTTTCGACTCGTCTGACTCTTTGGTTTTTTTCATTGGTTTTGTATTAAATAATAGAACGGCGGGGTATCCAAAACCCCACTTATCCTTTAAAGACTTCTTGCACTGTCCGTGCGGTCAATAAACGATCGGCACATTTTAGCAAAAATTAACGCCGTCGCACCAACAATTTCTTAATTTCCGCAATCGCCTTAGCGGGATTTAAACTTTTAGGACAAGTATTAGTACAATTCATAATCGTATGACAACGATATAAACGGAAAGGATCCTCTAAATTATCCAATCTTTCTCCCGTTATCTCATCTCGACTATCCACAATCCAACGATAGGCTTGCAATAAAATGGCTGGACCTAAATAACGATCTCCATTCCACCAATAACTCGGACAACTGGTTGAACAACAAGCGCACAAAATGCACTCATACAAACCATCCAATAAAGCGCGATCCGGTTTCGATTGCAATATTTCACGATCAGGTGGCGGTGGCGTATGGCTTTCTATCCACGGTTTAATAGACGCATGTTGGGCATAAAAATAAGTTAAATCAGGGACTAAGTCTTTAACCACCTCCAAATGGGGCAAGGGATAAACTTTGACATCCCCCTTGATATCTTTAATCGGCTTGATACAGGCGAGCGTGTTAGTGCCATCAATATTCATGGCACAGGAGCCGCAAATACCTTCACGACAAGAGCGGCGAAAAGTTAGGGAGGCATCGATCTCATTTTTAATCTTGATTAGTGCATCAAGCACCATCGGTCCGCACTTATCTAAATCAATTTCGTAGGTATCAAGACACGGATTATTTTCCGTCTCTGGATTGTAACGATAAATAATGAATTTTTTGACATTTTTGGCAGCATCAACTTTATTGACGATCTTGCCCTTTTTCACAACCGATTTAGTAGGTAATGTAAATAGAGCCATTTTTTTTGACCTCGCAGCTAGGAGTCGGCCAGATTTATCTTGGACATCAAGTGTTATCATAATAAAGCATTGATAGCAAATTAAGGAAAAAAACACATGCACGACATAATAAAACAACGCTTTCACAAAATAATCCCCAATGTCGAATTTTGTTCTTTGCGCTACCTAGAAGAACGCTCTGAAACCTTGAGAGTGCGCCAAAATATCACTGAACCGCCCACCCATAGCCATGATGTTGGCATCATGTTAACCGTCATTGAAAAAGGCGGCTTGGGTTATGCCGCAACCAGCGACTTGAGCGAGGCAGGGCTGCGATCGGCTGTCGCACGGGCACGACATTGGGCGTCACTGTGCAGAGAAAACATGATAATAGATTTTTCCAAACTGAGTATGCCACAAGGGCAAGGTGAATATCATTCAAGGATTGAAAAACCTTGGGACAGTGTATCTATCGCAGAAAAGCTCGACTTATTGCAAACCGAATCCGCCCAATGTCAGCTCAATGATAAAATTGTTGATTGGCACACCCAACTAGGCTCAGTGCAAACCGATGAATTATATTTAACCCATGAAGGGGGAGAAATCACACAAAGTCATCAATATCTGATACCGAGTCTGCGCGTGACTGCCAACCAAGGTGTTGACACGCAATATCGTAGTTTTGGCGGCTATGGTTATGGATGGCAAGGTGGCTTAGAGCATATCCGTTTTTTAGGCAAAGGGCAACAATTGGCTGAAGAAGCCTTGCAATTATTAGCCGCACCGAATTGTCCGACTGAATCCATGGACTTAATCTTGGCCCCTGATCAGATGATGTTGCAAATCCATGAATCTATTGG
>JALXAQ010000236.1 GCA_026991885.1 Thiotrichaceae bacterium | reverse complement strand
ACTAGCATCTCTTCAAGAATCCCGTATTTTTTTAATATCAGCCTCACGCTTGCAGTAAGTAACTTTTCCCAAGGTATTTTGGCATGTTTAAACATCCATGAAAGTGCTGTACGTGGGTAACTCCCGAAACTGGCGCGTTCAAATTTTGCCCAGCAAATTGAGTTGGTTATGAGTATTCCCATTAGACAAAAGGCTAACCATGCTCTTTGAGTTAAAGATAAACTTTGTTTGGAATTTTGTCCTTTTATACTGTCATTTAATTGATTAATAAAATCTTTTATAAAAGGTAAGGGTTGATCAATGAGCATGGTTTTGTCTTTTAGATTGAAATTTTAATTTTGTGTGTTACATATCTTACACCCTTTGTCAAGTGATAAAAACTTGATCATCGAGATTAAGGGACACTATCATAAATCTTGGACTCCTTGTTCTACCCCTTTTTTTGATGTCGAAGGATATTTTCAAATTTAAAAGACATGACATAACTGACATCTTTTTTCAGGTATTTTCGAGCCTTATTATAAACTCGTTTAGCCTGATATGAATTTTAATACCAGCAAAGCAATCAGAATATTGATTTTTTTGATAAACCAGCGCATGATTTTAGAGATCATATCAATCATATTCTCTGCTATGTGGATAAGGCAAAGTATTTATCTTACGCATTAGAAACTTATATACTCGTCCGCCAAACGTCCAAGATAAATCTTGGACTCCTAAAAAAAATTAACAATTTTACTTGAAAGATAAATAACTATCCTTATATACTTGTCCAAGAGAGATTGATAAAGATAACTTATTGATTAAGGAGCTAAAATATGTACCTGACCACTAATGAACCTTGGAGAAGAATGGAACAATTACGCCGCGAAATGGAGCAACTTTTTAATCATCCTGGCACCCAATCTGACAACGATTCTGCTATAGCCACTTGTGCTTGGGTACCTGCGGTTGATATCAAAGAAGAACCACAACAATTTTTGATTGAAGCGGATATTCCGGGTGTTGATCCCAAAGAGATTGAAATTTCCATGGAAAATGGCGTACTGACCATTAGAGGCGAGCGTCATTCTGAAAATAGGGACGAGGGTAAAGATTACAAGCGCGTTGAGCGGACTTATGGTAGTTTTTATCGTCGCTTCAGTTTGCCCGATACGGCTGATCCTGAAAAAGTGACAGCCAGTGGCAAAAATGGCGTGTTGCAAATTACTATCCCGAAACGAGAATTGGCACAACCTCGTAAAATTACTGTGCAAGCTTGATGTTTTAGGAGTCCAAAATTTATTTTGGACGAGACGCCCAAGATAAATCTTGGACTCCTGAGGCAAAGCTATCCTACCGCAATTCACTTAATAATGTGTCAATCATACTTTCCGCTTGAGCAAGATAGCCACCGCCAAACAAATTCAAATGATTCAGGATATGATACAGATTATACAGAATTTTGCGAGTTGAATAGCCTGAATCGAGTCGCCACGTATCTTGATAAGCATCATAAAAACGCTTTGGAAATCCTCCAAATAATTCTGTCATCGCAATATCGGCTTCTCTGTCGCCATAATAGATGGCGGGATCATAAATGACGGGTTGTCCGTTGACTGTTACTGCATAATTCCCTGACCATAAATCGCCATGCAATAAAGAAGCTTGCGGTTGATAATTGCTAAAAAATTGCCCGACTTCTGCGATTAAACGTGTTCCCTGGCTCTGCAATCGCCGGTAGCCTTTTTCTGCGGCTAATTTTAATTGAAAGCCTAAGCGATGCTTTTGCCAAAATGTGATCCAATCATTTTCCAGTTTATTCTCTTGTGGTGTTGAGCCAATGTAGTTGTCACGAGTCCACCCAAATTGTGGCTGCGTCACTTGATGCAGTGTCGCTAATTGTTGTCCTCCTAAATCTGGATTTTCACCGCCCAATGGTAAGTATTCCATGACTAAATAGGCACTCCCCCAACACAAGGGTTCTGGCACTTTGAGGGCGGCTGCTTGTCTTAATTCGGTTAATCCCGCCGCTTCGGCTTCAAACATGTCCAAATACTGTGAACTGTTCAATTTGACAAAATAGTTTTGTCCGTTGCCCTCAATGCGAAAAGTGCTATTGATACAGCCGCCCCCAATTGTGTGGTGGTTTTGAAGCTGAAAGGCTTGCCCCGTCGTTTCAGTAATGTGTTTTGCAATCGTTTGCCAATGAGACATAATTCAGTTATCCATCTCCTACCAGAGCACAACAAGCCTGCTGAGCCTGTACCCATTTTTCATTAGTCTGTAAACTTTCCCAATCCAATGCCGCTTTGCCACGCAAACGCATTAAACGGATTTGTGAGGTCGGTGACTTATGTTCTCCTAAATTATCTATGACTTGAATCGCTGCCGTTCGATCATTGCAAATCAATACCATATCACAGCCGGCTTGCAAGGCTTGTTGAGCGCGTGCCAATGGATCGCCTATCACCGCAGCCCCCGCCATGCTCAGATCATCACTAAATATAACGCCTTTAAATTCATAATGTTTACGCAAAATATCTTGTAACCAACGCGCCGAAAATCCAGCGGGTTGGCTATCAATTTGTGGATAAATAACATGCGCTGGCATAATCGCAGCCAAGCCATAATGTATCATGCGCTCAAACGGTAATAAATCTTCAAATTGTAAATCGACGAAACGTCGCTCATCAACGGGCACTGCGACATGTGAATCGGCAGCCACGGCACCATGTCCGGGGAAATGTTTTCCGACTGCCATCATGCCGGCTTGACGCATACCTATCATCATAGCGTGGGCTAATTCTGCAACGATTTCGGGATTGGCATGGAATGCGCGATCTGCAATAATAGAGCTAATGCCCCGTCCTAAATCGAGCACGGGGGCAAAGCTAAAATCTACGCCAACGGCTCGCAATTCGGTAGCCAATAACCAGCCCATTTGTTGAGAGAGTGTTAAAGCTTGGCGATTGTTGCGGTCATAAAGTTCGCCCAATTTGGCACAAGGGGGGAGATGGACAAATTGTTCACGAAAACGTTGTACGCGCCCTCCTTCATGATCGACGGCAATCAATAGATGATGTTCGCGTAAAGTGTGAATTTCTGTGATGAGTGCGGAGATTTGAGTGGGAGAGGCGTAATTCCGAGTAAATAGGATCACGCCTCCGATTAAGGGATGTTGCAATAATTCACGTTCTTCGTTTGTGAGGGTTTGACCCTCTAAATCTATCATTAAGGGGCCTAGTGACATATCTAAATTTCTTTGGTTGTCTGTAGAAAAATCGCATTATAACACACCAAGAATAGGTTGATGAAATAGCAAGGCAGATGTATGATCTTTGGAGTCGGCCAGATTTATCTTGGAGTCTTTTAATTTTGAGGTACACATACTATGTTACAAACTTTTGAAGCCAGATTAAAAGGTAATCAGTTGGAATGGGTTGATGAAATACCAAGGCAGCTGTATGATCACTCGCGCCAGATTTCTGTTTATGTCACTTTACGTGAAAAAATGCCAGTTGAGGAATCATTACGAAAACAACGTCTCGCTGAGGCACTCGAAAATTTAGCGGCTATGGATGCCCTAGCCGATATAACTGATCCAGTCGCATGGCAACGTGAAATACGTCAAGATCGTCCGTTGCCTTTTAGAGAATGAGGATAAGTTATGTTATTTGATAGCAACATCGTTATTTACTCAGCAAAGTCGCAATATGCCCATATTAAAGATTTTATTCTCGATCATCATCCGATTTCGGTATCGGCTATCAGTTATCTTGAGGTGTTAGGTTATCACTCGTTAGATGTTCAGTCTCAGCACTATTTTGAGGTATTTTTTCAAAATGTTTCCATGTTGCCGGTTTCAGAAAAGGTGATAAAAAAAGCTTCTGTTCTGAGACAACATAAAAAAATGTCTTTGGGAGATGCTATTATTGCGGCAACGGCTTTGGTTCATGGATTAACGCTAGTGACACATAATGTGAAGGATTTTGAGTGGATTGACGATTTGTCAGTGCTTGATCCATTTGATCAACAAGAATCTGAGCCAACGCCATGAGCTTGATACCAGGAGGCGTACTTTGCCCTATAAACGACCAGTATCCGTTTTAGTTGTGATTTACACGGCAGCGGCTGAAGTTTTGTTAATGCAACGCTGTGATGTAGCTACTTTTTGGCAATCTGTGACGGGGAGTTTACGCGATAATGAAACGCCGTTAGAGGCGGCTAAGCGGGAAGTGTGGGAAGAAACCGGCTTGGTAGGCGATTTGCATGATTGTCAGTATCAGAATCGCTTTAAAATTGTACCGCCTTGGCGGGCGCGTTATGCGCCCGATGTCACGCATAACACGGAGCATGTGTTTAGCATGGCATTGCCGACGCGCCTACCGATTAAATTGAATCCAAGGGAACATAGCCATTATTGTTGGTTGCCCCGTGTTGAGGCTGCGAAAATGGCAACGTCTTATACTAATCGGGACGCTATTTTGAAATTCGCCTTTTTAAAGTTACCACCTATCAGTTTGGTTTAGTACTTTGGACACCTACCATAAATTCTTTTTAAACATCTTAATCAGCCAATAATGCCCCATAAGAGAGTCCAATGTTTTCAAAGCTTGGCGTAAATCGACTTCAAAATCTTTGTTTTGAATATCCACAATCAGTTTATAAATGATTTCAAAAGCCAGCCTATCTTCTTTGTCCATGTAGATAAACTGACCATTCGGTACTTGATTCAGTTTATCTATTTCCGCCTTGCCCACTTTGCCAGTAATTATACTTTCTCTAATATCTCTAAATAAAGTAAAGTAAACATTCGGATGATTGCTGAGCAATTCATTAAAATTTTTGATTCGAGAAGAAAAACCAGCGTCACTCCCATGCAAAAATCCGATGACAAAAGACTGGGTGGGCGTTTTTATGAACAGATGTTCTGGTAGCTTTCTGTTACCCAGTTTTAAGCGAGCAATTTCCATATTTTTTAACAGGGTATTAAAGCCATCTGTCACGGCTAACAGTTTACCAATGTCATCACTATCACTGATGACTATGAGCGTATTATATTCCTCTTCTAAGCGTTCTTTTTCTCTTTGGATATACTCAATAATAAGACTGCTCACTGAAAGTTTCGCTTCAACAGGTTGTGTGGTTATGAACAATTGACTTTGTTGAAGCTCAGGCTGTGTTGCTATTAGGGCGTTTTTAAATTCTTTGAATTCATCACTCAAGCACTTAATTTGTTCCTTGATGGAGTTGAGTTGATCTTTAACCTCGTCTTCAAAACTTTTAACCTGACGAATACTCGGCAAGGGAATACCTTGAATTTTAAAGCGGTAGTAATGTGAAGCCCGATTTAAGACTTCTCGAATAGAGTTCTGACTTAAAATATCCTCCAAATCTTCAAGCGTGAAAATTTGTTCTATATCGAGCCCCTGTGCTTGTGCTTTGGCAGCTAATATTCTTGTGAGTTTGTCTGGAGAGGGTTGGTTTAAAACAATTTGACATTGAGACACTCTACCGACAACGGAGCCGTCAAAGAAATCTTTGAAATATTCCCATCTCTCAGAAAATAGGTTGAGAATAATGAGGCTATTTGGCACATAAGTAAATAGCTCTTTAATGGCATCGCCAAAGCTGTGGAGTAAATTTTGATTGTATTCGAGCCCGAGCCCTTCTAATTGATCAAATATGATAATCAAGGGCTCATCCATGATTGAGAGTTTTCCAAAAACGGTCATGGCTTCTAATGAAAAGGCTTCTTTGTTGTCATCGTCACACCAATTTTTTAAGCCGATGCTCTCTGATTCACGCTTTTCTAATTCATTTCCAGAGAGCCATTTTCCCACTAACTTTTTTTTGTGAGTGTCTGAATAACTACAAAATTTGACAATGCCTTTTAAAAGGATGCTTGAATAGCCCACATCGCCGTGGTTTCTTTTCCACCAGTCATCAAGAATGGTTTCAATTCGTTGCCAATATTCGCGTTTATTACGGGCACCGTCTTCTCCTAATTTTTTATAGAGGTTAAGTGGATCAGCAGATAGTATCTTGACAAGGTATTTATCTTTATCAGTCAGTTTTCTGAAATAATCCAGAATACCGGTGGATTGTTCATCGTGAAATTCGACAAAGCTTTCACGGATAATTTTAAAAAAACTGGTGGCTAAGAGATGCTCAAGTTGACAATAAGCACTATTGGGCACTTTTTCCACAAAGGATTCTAAGACTCGGCTATAAATGTGATATAAAACGGAATTGAGATTATTGGGTTGCCTGATAAAAAGTAGCCGATTCTGTTTTAAGCGATTTTTCGCTAGTCTCATCATCAGATGGGTTTTGCCGGTACCGGCTTCGCCGGTAACAACCGCTCCTTTACTTTGATGGTTTTCTTCATCATTCTTAATATCTGTGATGATGGATTTTAATCTTTCAAATTCATCATAAAAGATTTCATCTAAATCAATATGATTTTGAAAAGGCGTATCAACTCGACTGTTGCTAAAAGGATTTATTTTTGGGGATGTCATTAGTGTTTAGTTATCAGTTATCAAACTATTGGTTTGTCTGGTCTGATTTTAAATCCATGCACCAGTTTTTTCCTCGTTCCCACGCTCTGCGTGGGAATGCCTGCCTGGACGCTCTGCGTCCAAAAAACCACGTTTTTTTTGAGCCGCTTTTTTGCTATACCCCCCATTTTTTATAAACAAATTTTGGTAGAAAGTCTTCTATAGCGCGTTGATTCGCCCAAGAGCGAATATCCGCTTCTTTTGCAGCGTTTGTACAAAGATATTTCGGATTAGGGCGGATGCCAACTCGTCCAAGATCAAGTCTATCAGCATCCCAGCAAGTTTGAACCGTAATGTCGCCCTCCGTGAGACTATCTGTATGATGAGCGCAAGCAGTGTAGAGTAAATCAAAGTCATCATCTAAAAGATTGAACAGAGTGCCTCGCAGGGTGGCAGCATACTCAGCACCATGTTGTCCATGCTTAAAATCTCTACCGTCATGTTCACGCTTTGAATCATGGAATACCGCAAACAATTGAACGACTTCAATCTTTGCACCAGTCAATTGTGCCAATTGACATCCATTCTCAAAAACACGCGCCCAATGTGAAATGCCATGCATACTATACCAAGGTAAGGCATGTTGCTCTAAAATGGTTTGTATAAGTGCTTTTGAAATCACGCTCCGTACATTGCTACTTTTTTCTAAAAATTTCATAACGCTTGTTTACACTTATTTAGTACAACGGATTAGGGGAATAAACGGATTGTAACGGTGCCGGTAAATATAACTCCAAATAGCTTTAGGAAGGCAGGACTCAATCCGTTTATTCCCCTAATCCGTTGTACTTAGATTTTCCCGCATAAAATGACACCCTCTTCTCCTTGAACCAGACTAAAAAATCGAGCCGGCACACCTGTAGAGTAGGGAAAAAACGATAAAATCTCCTTTGCTGGAAAAAATATAGGTTTTTTGCTTGGAAAACAAGCCGGCTTTTGTATAAGCCTGACTTGTGTTTTGCTAGTCTCAGAAAAATTAAATTTTATAGCACAGTCAGTATTTGAAATCTCAAATTTGCTCTGGAGTCGGCCAGATTTATCTTGGACTGAAATACTATATAATATTACATTTTTAGAAAAAGAGACTTAATCATGCGTACAACCCGCTTTTTACTGACCACATTCAAGGAAACCCCCGCTGATGCTGAGATCATTAGTCATCAACTCATGCTACGGGCGGGCATGATACGAAAACTCGCGGCTGGATTATATACTTGGCTACCGCTAGGGCTGCGCGTTTTGCACAAAGTCGAAAATATTGTCCGTGAAGAAATGGACAAATCGGGGGCACAAGAGGTGCTCATGCCAGCGATACAACCAGCAGAATTGTGGCAAGAATCAGGACGTTGGGACAAATACGGCCCAGAATTGTTGCGTTTGACAGATCGCCATAAGCGTGAATTTTGTTTTGGACCGACCCATGAAGAAATCATCACCCATTTAATCCGTCACGAAATTCGCAGTTATAAACAATTACCAGCCAATTTCTATCAAATCCAAACAAAATTCCGCGACGAAATTCGTCCCCGCTTTGGCATCATGCGAGCGCGTGAATTTTTGATGAAAGATGCGTACTCCTTTCATTTAGATCAAGCCTCGCTGCAAGAAACTTATGATTTAATGTTTGAGACTTATTCAAATATTTTCAATCGCTTAGGTTTAAAATTCCGTCCCGTGCTGGCTGATACGGGCAATATCGGTGGCAGTGGCTCACATGAATTTCATGTATTGGCAGAATCTGGAGAAGATGCGATTGCTTATAGTACCACGAGTGATTATGCGGCTAATGTGGAAATGGCGCCCGCCTTGCCGCCAAAAGGTGAACGTCCACAGGCTACGGCAACGATGACGGTGGTGGATACGCCAGATCAGCACACCATAGATGAAGTCAGTCAATTTTTAAAGGTCAAATCTTCACAATGCGTCAAAACGCTGCTGGTGAAAGCCGAAAAGGAGGGTTTAGTGGCGTTAGTGCTACGGGGCGATCACAGTCTGAATGCTATCAAAGCCGCCAAATTTCCCCAAGTCGCCAATCCCCTGGTTTTTGCCGAGCCCGCCGAAATCCGCCAAACCATTGGCTGTGAAATTGGCTCAATTGGTCCAGTGGCATTGAATGTGCCGATTTTAGTCGATCACAGTGCCGCCCATTTAGCCGATTTTGTCTGCGGCGCTAATAAGGACGGACAACACCTTGTCGGTGTCAATTGGGGGCGCGACTTAGCAGAGCCGCAATCGGTTGATTTACGAAATATTGAAGTCGGCGATCCTAGCCCAGACGGTGAAGGCGTATTGGGGATAGCGCGTGGCATAGAAGTGGGACATATTTTTCAATTAGGCGAAAAATACAGTAAAGCCATGCAAGCATCGGTGCTGGATGAGCAGGGACGATCTGTTATTTTAACAATGGGCTGTTATGGGATTGGCGTATCGCGCCTCGTTGCAGCGGCGATTGAACAAAACCATGATGAACATGGCATCATTTGGCCGCAAAACCTCGCGCCGTTTTCCGTTGCCTTGTTGCCGATGAGTATGCACAAATCACAGCGATTGCGTGATGCCGCTTTTGATATGTACAACAAATTGCAAGCGGCGGGCATAGAAGTCTTGTTTGATGATCGCAAAGAACGCCCTGGGGTGATGTTTGCTGATGCTGAATTGATGGGGATTCCGCATCGTTTAGTGGTTGGAGAGCGCGGATTGGATAAGGGAGAGATCGAGTATAAAGGGCGGTGCGATAAAAAGGCGACGTATGTACAGTTGGATAGCGTGATTGAATTTATTGAGGATAAGTTGCAAAACTAAAAAGAGTACTGTACGCGCGAGTCCAAGATAAATCTTGGACTCCAAAATTATGTCTTGGAAGTTAATATAGCGCCTAACTTTGAAAAAAGACTAACAAATAACATACAATTAGTTTAGAGGAGTCCAAGATAAATCTGGCCGACTCCTAGCAAAATTTATAAACAAAAACTCTCGCTGGAGATTTAAGCATGTCTACCAATATCCCCTCCCCCGGAGGCATAGTCGCCAAACGTGCCCTACATTTTTTTTGGCTGACAGATTATTCAGGCTCTATGAGCGGCACAAAAATTGCGACATTAAACCAAGCTATTCGTGAAGCCATCCCAGAGGTAAGAAAAGCGCTTGATAGTCATCCACAAGTTGAGGTGAAAATGCGGGCGATTAAATTTGCTAACGAGGCAGAATGGCATGTTGGTCCCGAACCCGTGCCATTGGATAAATTTACTTGGCCAGAATTGGAGATTGATGGTGTGACTGCGACCGCGCAAGCCATTGATTTATTAGCAGACGAATTGAGTTTAGAAAAAATGCCACAACGTGGCTTGCCACCTGTTTGTCTGCTTGTCTCTGATGGGCTTTGCACCGATCCCGATGAAGAATATATTGAGGCAATTACCAAACTTAAGCGTCAACCTTGGGGCAAAAAGGCCGTGCGTTTAGCAATTGCCATTGGAGATGAACTCGATTATGATGAAGAACAATTGCTAAAATTTGTCAGTCATCAAGAAATTGGTGTCCTCAAAGCCCATAATCCAGGTGAATTAGTCAATTATATCAAATGGGCTAGCGTCACTGCGACAGTAGGGGCTTCGCAAGGAAAGAGCAAAGGGAGCCTAAGTGAGACTAACGATAATGTCATCCTAAGTCCACCGCCTGTCCTAGTTGATTCTGATGATGTGTTTTAGATTGGTGAAAAAACATCTGATAACTGATAACTGAAAAGTTTTGATGTCTATACAAAATACAAACTTAGGCTGGATTTTAGCCTCTAGCCGTCGTGGTGCATCCCACTATCAAAATGACATCCCTTGTCAAGATGCTTATGCCGTAGATACCAAAACAGTTGCCGATAAAACTTGTCTTGCTTTAGCGGTTGCTGATGGACACGGTGATGAGCAACACGATCTGAGTGAACATGGCGCCAAAATCGCTGTCAGGCTTGCCATAAAAGAATTAATGGCGTTTTTTGACAATTTTTATTGTCAAGAAAATAGCTTGAGTTTATTAAATAATAATTTTAAGCAGCATTTTCCGCGTCATATTGGGCGAATTTGGCGCGATACCGTATTACAAGATGCCGCAACACGTTCCCTTCCAATCCCAAACGATGATATTTATAAACTCATCAGACGTTATGGGACAACCCTATTAGTGGCGCTTATTTTGCCCGAGCGATTGCTACTTGGACAAATTGGAGATGGTGACATATTGCGCCTCTATCCTAACGGGGGTATAGAACGCCCACTCAGTCAAGATATTGAATTAATTGGTAATTATACCTATTCACTCTCATCGCCACACGCCGAAAAACTTTGGAAAACAGCAACACTGGGGCGTATGACGGGAGAAGGTTTATTATTGGCGACAGATGGTCTCAGCAATGCTTTTATAGATGACACACAATTTCATACTTTTGCGCGTACTCTTTTAACACGCATTAGCGAATTTGGTATAAAATCTGTTGACTCGGCGTTAGGATATTGGCTAGAAGATTATTCTGAACGTTCAACTGGTGATGATATTACTTTATTATTAACGAATTATGGACAAATTACCCCGTGACAAACTATGTGAACTGATCCAGAAAGAAGGCAAGAACCTGATCAATGATCAGAAACGTTGTGAAGGTTTGCTACACGATGCCTGTGCTGGTAGTAGTCAGTACAAGCGAGAAATTTTTGTGATTGTTAACGCACTTAAACAAGGTGTTGCTAAAAAATTATTAAATCCGCCGCCAGGTTCGCAAGATACCCTATTTATCCGATTGGTTAATCAGTTAAATACTAACTTAGCATTGGAAAAAGATGCAGCAGAGTGGGCTGTGCAAACTTGGGTGAATGCTTTAGAAGTGGATATCACAATCCCTATCAAAAAATCTAAAGCAACTGAGCAATCCCCAAACAATGAAGTCCTCGCAAACCGCTTATCTATGAAGTATGTTTTAGCGAGTGTGATAGTGGTGACAATCATTGCGGGATTGACTATCGGCTATATGATTTATAGCCAATCAGGCGCCCCCTCACAAGAATTTTCACCACAAAGCGCGGCAGAAATCAAGGCTGAAAAGCAACGCTTAGCGCAATTACAAATGGAGGCGGCAGCCGTTGAGGAGAGGTATTTAGCACGGACAGAAGAAATTGAAAGTGTACAATTAAAAATCGACGAAAAAGCTAAACATGTAGCAGAGCTAGAAAAAAGGGCAAAGGATGAAGAGCAACGATTAAAGCAATTAGAAAAAGTAAGAGAGGAGCAAGAGCAACGGCTAAAAAAATTAACCAATTCTAGCAAAGGAAACTTCCGTGATCGCCTAAAAAATGGAGGTTTTGGCCCAGAAATGATCATCATACCCGGCGGGCGCTTTAAAATGGGAGATCTTCAGGGTGATGGCGATTTTGATGAACGCCCAGCACATTGGGTTAAAATAAAGCCTTTTGCCATGGGACGTTATGAAGTCACATTTGCTGAATATGATCGTTTTGCTAAAGCCACGGGTAGAACAAAACCCGAAGATAAAAATTGGGGGCGCGATAATCGCCCGGTGATTAATGTCTCTTGGAATGATGCTAAAGATTATGCCATGTGGTTAAGTAAGCAAACAGGTAAGCAATACCGTTTACCCACTGAAGCAGAATGGGAATATGCCGCGCGTGCTGGTACAAAAACTCACTATTCATGGGGAAATAAAATAAGTGCTCATCGGCTTAACATCCGAGATAGCGGTACTCGATGGAGTGGTAAACAGACGGCACCAGTGGGTTCTTTTTACCCGAATCCCTTTGGATTATATGACATGCTAGGGAACGTTTGGGAATGGTGTGCTGACCGTTGGCATGATAATTATCTTGGTGCTCCGTCAGATGGAGGAGAGTGGAACACTGGAGGAGATGTTTTATACCGGGTGCTTCGTGGCGGTTCATGGGCAGACGATTCTAAACAGAGTTACGTCAGTCATCGTGAAAAGGATACCTTAAAGACGATAAGCCATTTTAACGGTTTTCGTGTCGTTACCATTACATCAGAATGGATGGATGGATCATAAATCACAATCAAAAATTAACGTGATGTGCAACATTTAATGCGATTTAAAAAATCCTATTTCTTATCGATCTAGGATTTTTAGATTGCTAGGAACAAAATCCCCATGCAACTAAAAAAAGGACAACAACTTAAAGCCGAAACATTGGAACAAACAGTGACGGTAGTCAGAAAACTTGGTGAAGGTGGACAAGGTGAAGTCTATTGCGTTACTGATGGAGAAAAGCATTACGCTCTCAAATGGTATAATATAGAACAATCTACGGAAGAACAAAAAAATGCCATACGTCACTTAGTCACCCGAGGTGCGCCACAACGGGTGACAGGGGCAGGAGAGCGTTTTATTTGGCCTATAGACGTTATTCTTCTCGACAACGTCAAGCAATTTGGCTATTTAATGCCACTGATTGATAGACAACGCTTTGCAGAATTGGGCGAAGTCCAAGCACTCCGCAAAGCACCCCCAAGTCTGGTTCAGCTCTGTGAAATTTCCTATCAAATCGCTAATAGCTATCGCGCCCTACATCTCAGTGGCTATTGCTACCGCGATATTTCTGCTGGTAACCTCATGTTTAATCCACACACTGGTGATGTGCTTATTTGTGATAACGACAATATCGGTATCAATCGTCAATCTAAAGCGCAAGTGTACGGAACAATGGAATATATGGCACCCGAAGTAGTACGCGGCGATGCTGTTCCTTCCACAGAAACCGATTTACATTCTTTAGCAATATTACTATTTGATTTATGGGTATGGCATCATCCATTGCATGGAGAGATGGAATATCAGATTCGAGTATGGGATGTACCAGCCAAGCGTCAGATTTATGGTGAAAACCCAATTTTTATTTTTGATCCCAAAAACAAAGATAACCAATTGCCAAATGAGCCCGATTATGACACGGCTCGTCAACGTTGGAGCTATTGTCCCCCCCCACTACAAACCTTATTTATTCGCGCATTTACCGAGGGATTACATAATCCCGCCCAACGCATCATGGAAGGGGAATGGCAAAGTTTATTTTTACAACTCAAAGACGGTGGCATTGTTTGTCCAAAATGTCATGCGGAAAATATATGGTGGCAAGGGACGCTTGATTGTTGGCATTGTCAAACACCGCTCACTATACCGCCCAAGCTCGTATTTGCTAACGGACCGCATACCCTGTTACTTAATCAAAAAACAAAAATATTTCAAAGACATATAAAACATACAACCGACAACCCCAACACGATTATTGGAGAAATGGTGCAAAATCCTAAAAATCCAAAGGTGTGGGGAATTCGCAACTTGACCGAAAAGGCATGGACTGCGACATTTCCTGATGGCAACCGGAAATCGGTTGAGCCACAACGTGCGGCGCCTTTGAAATTGGGCTTGAAATTAAATATCAGTGGAACTGAGGTGGAGATTGTCGCTTGATTACCTTACGCAATCTTTCCCTACAACGTGGCACAAAAATTCTTTTTAATCAAATCAACATTACCATCAATGCTGGCCAAAAAGTCGGCTTTATCGGTGCCAATGGCTGCGGCAAATCTAGTTTATTTGCCTTGCTGCGTCAGCAATTGCATCAAGATGAAGGTGAGATCGAATTACCGCCTCACTTAACAATTGCCCATGTTGCCCAAGAAACGCCCGCCGTTTCTACGCCAGCGATAGAATATGTGCTCGATGGCGATCAAGAATTGCGCGAGATTGAAGCCGATTTAGTGGCAGCGCAACAAGCGGGTGATGGTATGCGCGAAGCCACTTTACACGCCCACTTTGAGGCGATTGATGGTTATACCGCGCGGACACGGGCAGCCCAATTGTTGCACGGTTTAGGCTTTACAGTCACTGAAAAGCCGGTTAATGAATTTTCCGGCGGATGGCGGATGCGCCTCAATTTAGCGCGAGCCCTGATGTGCCGCTCCGACTTATTATTATTGGATGAGCCGACTAATCATTTAGACTTGGATGCCGTATTGTGGTTTGAACAATGGTTAAAGCGTTATCCCGGCACCTTATTATTAATTTCCCATGATCGAGAATTTTTGGATAATGTGGTTGAAAATATTGCCCATGTCGAACAACAACAAATTAACTTATATACGGGTAACTATGAAGCTTTTGAGCGTCAACGTGCCACAAAATTAGCATTACAACAAGCCGCATATCAAAAACAGCAACGGGAAGTTGCACATATACACTCGTTTGTTGAACGTTTTCGTTATAAGGCGACAAAAGCGAAACAGGCACAAAGTCGTCTCAAAGCCTTGGCACGGATGGAAAACATTGCGCCCGCCCATATTGATTCGCAATTTCAGTTTAGTTTTCTGGCACCCTTAAAAACGCCAAACCAATTGATTGACTTAGATCAAATCAGCATCGGTTATACCGAGACACCGATTCTTGAAAAGGTGACACTGCGTATTGCCGCCGGCTCGCGTTTAGGCTTATTGGGACCCAATGGGGCAGGTAAATCGACATTAATTAAACTCTTAGCGGGACAACTTCAACATCAACAAGGTGAATGCACCTTGGGTGACGGCTTACAAATTGGCTATTTTGCTCAACATCAACTGGAACAATTATGTCCTGAAGAGACAGCCTTGCAACATTTGCAACATTTGGATGCTAAGGCGACTGAACAATCATTGCGTGATTTTTTGGGCGGTTTTGGATTTATTGGCGATATGGCATTAGCCCCCGTTGCCCCGTTTTCGGGAGGCGAAAAGGCACGTTTAGCCTTAGCTTTATTGATATGGCAACGCCCTAATGTCTTATTATTAGACGAACCGACCAATCATTTAGACTTAGAAATGCGTCACGCCTTAACATTAGCCTTACAAGATTATGCAGGCGCATTAGTTATCGTTTCCCATGATCGCCATTTATTACGCACCACAACTGATCAATTACTGTTAGTCGCAGAAGGGCGCGTGAAAGCCTTTGAAGGGGATTTAGCAGATTATCGACAATGGATACTTGAACGTCGCACTAAACCAAATTCTGCCCAAACACCGAAAAATCGTTTAGAAAAAAAACGCGGGCAACGTCGCACTTTGCAAAATCGTCTGAAAAAGGTCGAAAAAGATTTGGATAAGTTGACGGCTGAAAAAGCGGCGGTTGAAGCTTTGTTGGCTGATCCGAGTCTTTATGATGATAAAAATAAGGTGACGGAATATGTACGCCAACAAGCGGTATTGGTTGAGCAATTAGAACAGACTGAGGAAATGTGGTTAGAAATCACTGATACCTTGGAAAGCTTTTGAGAAAAGGAAAAAAAAATGTTTGACAATCTCACAGAGCGCCTCAGTAAAACACTGAAAAACCTGCGTGGACAGGGGCGTTTAACCGAAAATAATATAAAAGATGCACTGCGCGACGTGCGAATGGCTTTACTAGAAGCCGACGTCGCTTTACCTGTTGTCAAAGCCTTTGTTGAGCAAGTGCGACAACGGGCGATTGGTCAAGAAGTCATTGGCAGTCTCACACCCGGGCAAGCACTGATTAAAGTCGTCCGTGATGAATTAACACTGTTGATGGGTGAGCAGTGTGATGAACTCAATTTGCGAGCGCCTGCCCCTATTGTAGTATTAATGGCAGGTTTACAAGGCTCTGGTAAAACCACAACGGTGGCTAAATTAGCCCGTTGGCTGATTGAGCGCAAGAAAAAATCCGTTATGGTTGTCAGTTGTGACGTGTACCGCCCTGCCGCCATTCAACAATTGGAAACTTTGGCAGGCGAAATCGGGGCACAATTTTTCCCGAGTGAGAGTGCCCAAAAGCCGGTCGAGATTGCCAATGCTGCCATTTCGCAGGCTCGCAAACAATTTGCGGATGTCTTATTAATTGATACCGCTGGTCGTCTCCATATTGACGACGAAATGATGAATGAAATTAAAGCCTTACATGCAGCCGCACAAGCGACGGAAACCTTGTTTGTGGTCGATAGCATGACAGGGCAAGATGCGGCAAAAACGGCTAAAGCTTTTAACGATGCTTTGCCCTTAACAGGCGTGATTCTCACCAAAACGGATGGTGATGCGCGTGGTGGTGCAGCATTATCGGTGCGGCATATTACTGGGAAACCGATAAAATTTATCGGCGTGGGCGAAAAAACCGACGCGCTAGAGCCTTTTTATCCCGATCGTATCGCCTCAAGAATTATCGGCCAAGGTGATGTACTCACTTTAATTGAAGATGTTGAGCGCACAGTTGATAGAAAGCAAGCCGATAAATTGGCGGGCAAACTGAAAAAAGGGAAAGGTTTTGATCTTGAAGATTTTCGCAGCCAATTGATACAAATGAAAAATATGGGAGGCATGGCAAGTTTGATGGATAAAATGCCAGGCCTCGATCAGATACCTGAAAAAGCGAAGGGAGCGATCAACGATAAAGAAATCATTCGTATGGAAGCGATTATCAATTCCATGACCCCACATGAGCGACGTTTTCCGACTCTCATAAAAGGCTCGCGAAAGCGCCGCATTGCCAATGGCTCTGGCCTGCAAATCCAAGATGTGAATCGCTTACTCAAGCAATTTGCCCAAATGCAAAAAATGGTCAAACGCGCCTCCAAAAAACGAGGAATGGCGAATATTATGCAAGGTATGAAAAATCCTCAACAGCTACGGAAGATGCGACGGTTTTAGGGGTCACGTCCAAGATAAATCTGGCCGACTCCTACCTATTTTAAACAAATTCATACAAGCTATTGTTGATCTGGGACGTTTTATCAAACAATAGATTAATTGATTCCATCACTTCATGTATTAAGCTGCAATATTTTAAATCCCTTTGGAAGCTTACAAAGTGGGTGAGAAACTCTATCAACATTTGCGGATCAGGTTTTTGTGCCAGCCGAGCAACACGTTTTTTGGCAGATTTTAATTCATTAATAGATAAATCTTTATCATAAGAGCGTCGCAACAGTTTTAATTTCAATGCGATATCCGCTAGTTCCACTTCCTGACATAATGCCTGATATAACAGTTTTGGTTTGAGTTGTTTTGCATAATGATCATATAAGTGCGGCGTTTCATAAGCAGCCAATATAGATACAATCACTTCACCAAAGTTCTGTTCCAACATCTTATTTGTTAAGCGTTGATATCGTAGTTTGCTTGTCAACGCCGCTTTTTGGTGTGATTTTGCCTTTTTCAGGGCGTTTTGGGTCTCTTGTAGATTAAACAAACTGTCTATGTTAGCGGGGACCTCTTTCCATGAAAAGTGGATATTTGTCACACGATCCTTATCAATAAAAGGCTTATCACGACAAGGCTCAAGCTCTAACTGACAAATGTAGGCCACTTCATCAAGTAATTTATCAATCAGGGGGGAGAGATGCTGCAAGCTATAAGCATTATCTGTATCTTCAAACAGCAACACATAATTTTTCATCAAGACTTCAGGGGAATAACTATCCCTGCTTTGTAACAAGGGATTGGAAAATATTTTTTCAGGGAGTGTCCAAGTGGTACCTAATAAAGATTGGCACAATGTTCTGATGGCGACATCTGATTCCACTTGATATATCTGCTCAAACACTTCATGAGTAATCCGATATAACAAATTGTTTTTATGTTTGTTCAACCACGCAAATCGATCAAATGAATTTAATTTTTTTAAATTCTCCTTGAGATTTATTTTTCTTAAATTGTGTAACAAACGGTCAGCTTGGGTTCGCACCGTGCTTAGCACAAATTTAATGACCGCAATTTGAAAGAGTTGTACAAAATGAATGTTTTTAGCTGCACCATGTATCGTTGCGGTGAGCATAGAGGCATAATTTGCATTCAATATTTCCAGTTTATTACGCAGGGGGAGAGAGGGTTCATCAGTAGCGCGTTTTTTGGTGCTACTATGCTCATTCAGCAGTTCATAAATGATGCGAGTACATAACTCGGTAAAATCTGGACTGAGAACTACATCAATATGCACATTATCAATGCCCCTCGCAAAGTCTGCAAAATTGATAGATGGGTTGCATAATTCTTGTACATCGAACTCCGTTACAAAGGGCGATTGCTTTTGATTAAATTGTTTTAACATATTATTTAAAACTGCCAACCATAACCCAGAAAAAACCGAAAAATTTGATCCTTATCAACGAGTGGGCTGTCAGAAATATCATCGCCAAAGCGTTCATATTCAATATCTGCAAATAAAGTAGAACGTTTAGTCAATGAATAGGTTGCATTCACAGCGAGAATGTAATTAACAATCGCATTGCTCGTGTAGGCGGGACGATTGACTCTCGCTTCACTATCCTTAACCCCATAGTAATAATTGACCAAATTATCATTTTGCCATTTCAATCCAATACTGGGAGTGAGGAGAGTCAATTGACGAGTTAATATATAAGTCTTAGCGAGAGAGGCGGTGATTTCTTTTCCGCTGCTCTTATTAAGTAAATCAGTCACTGCCGAAAACTTAAATTCAACGGTGCCTTGTCGCCAGCTAGCTGCAATGCCACCATCTAGGGATGGATCGCGATCTTCCATGCCATCATCTGCCTCAAAGCCTTCTAAACGAGGTGTCAGGATCAAATCAAAACGACCCTGAGTACTTTCAGCGGCATGATAGCCTATGTTTAAACCATCAATGAAAAAATTTCCGCGTCTCATAATCAGATGAGGCAATAGCCAAGTGCTATTATCGATTTCCTTATAAGGCTCAGCGCGAAAAAGAACCCCTAGCCCTATGATACCGTGCCAACTATTACCCGTTTGGTAAGGTGAAGCGGCAAAGAGTGGAGAACTCAATCCAACCATAATCACTAATCCGTAAAGTTTTTTCATCATAGCCTCCAAAGTCAAGTGCCATTGGGCAACCACAAGGGATTGCCCCTACGATTCCACCGTTTTATGATGTAGGGGCAATCCTTTATGGTTGCCCTTCACAACTTGAGTTATTTAAACAAATCCTGCATTGATTTTTTAAGCATTTTTATCGCATCTGGTCCCTCTATATCCATAACCTCTTGGCTGACAAAGTGCTTTTCCCGCATAACGGCAGCGACTTGTTCACCAAAAAAACGTCGAAAATCAAATCCTGCTTCACCCTCATCGAAACTTAACCCTGCATAATCATCCGCCCGTTGGTTAAGCAACTCAATAAACGCCTTTTGATGCTCACCTTCTCCCAAAACATCATATTGATTCCCAACAAAGGTATTTACAATATGCATTGCCAATGCACTGATAAAACGTCGCCGCTCATCACTTTCCATCTTGACAAAAGCCAACCTGTCTGCCACCTGGAGCAAAAAGGCTAAAAATTCCCCAATAATCTGAAGGCGATGGGCATTACTATCTGTTTCATAGCCTTTTTTTTCCAATTCTAATACAGCATTAGTCGCTATTTTCCAACTAATAAAACCCAAAGCACCAGCAATCTCTTCGATAGATTGCTCTTTAGCGCGTTTGTTCCAACGACTTTTGATTTGCATAGCTCAATCCTGAATGGGGGAAATGTTGAAGAGTTAATGAGAAAGGAGTTGGTCTATAAGCCGGGTTCTGTTCACTGACTATAGAAATAGCCAATGAGGCAAAGCCATTCATCTGGGATGCTTGTCACCAAGCACCTCTAGCGACCTACCCGGGAATGATGCGGACCACATCACGTTCCACTATTTGGTCTTGCTTCAGGTGGGGTTTACCCTGCCATTGATGTTACCATCAATGCGGTGCGCTCTTAACGACACCTTTTCACCCTTACCTTAATTAAAGGCGGTATATTTTCTGTGGCACTTTCCGTAGGCTCACGCCCCCCAGGCGTTACCTGGCACCTTGTCCTATGAAGCCCGGACTTTCCTCTATAAAAACTCTATAGCGACTGCCCAACCAACTCCTTGATGAGCATTATAAAATAATTAGACGATATTGGGTAGTCCTACATCTAAAAATCCTATTTCTTAAAGAAATAGGATTTTTTAAATCGCCTTTGGATAATTTTTTTGCTAATATAAATTTTAAATTTTTTTTTATATGTTTTATTTGCTAGGAGCTAACATGAAAGAATCTCGTAGAAATGGCCGCAGATGGGAGTTGCTGTTATTTTTGCCCGCATTAGATGCAAAAAGCAACGACGTTTTAGGTTATATCGCCGACATAAGCAAGGACGGCATTCTGCTTTTCAGTCCGACTCCCATCAAAATGGGTCAAACTTTTTCTTTAGCAATCCGCTTGGAAGATTTAAAGGAGGCCTCTCTTGATGAGAATATAACTGATGAGCGCATATTATTTCAGGCCACCAGTCGTTGGGTTGATACTGATGCCAAACCTTATTTTAATCGAACAGGCTTAGTGTTTGTGGAGCTTTCACCAGAGCTGCGTGAAGTTATTAATAATATAACACATAATGTTGCCGACAATCTGGCTTGGAACAAAGTGCCATCCTTATAGCTTATCCGTTATCAGTTATCAGCTATAAAAAATAGTCCAAGATTTATCTTGGACCGTTCAGCTTGACTTGTCCTCATCATTTATCCTATATTTCATGTGGACACACGATTTAAAAAATATGATTTTTATATACTCATAAATAAATTATTGAGGAGTTTTTACAAATAATGCAAATTACAGGCATGTTGTGGGGTTCTAAACTCCTCAACTACGTCGGTTTTCCGACTTCAGAAGTGTTAGGACCTGAAGCCAAAACTGACCAAATAAAAGACATGATAGATCGCTGGGGCAGTATTTTTGTCAAACCCATTTTCAAAGGCGGTATCGGTAAAAAAGGTAAAGCAGGGCTTATTGGCAAAGCCAGCGATTTAGCGACAGCCATGAAAGAAAAAGAACGCCTTTATTTTGTCGAACACTGGCATGGCAATAGCTTTGCCAAAGCTGAAGGCGTGACATTTGAAAGTGCCATTCCAGCTAAATATGAGATTTACGTTTCTATCAGTGACAGCACACGTTTTAGAGCACCTACACTGACTATTACCCATCATGGGGGCATGGATATTGAAGAATTACTCAAAGATAAAATTGCCACCATTCCCTTTGATGCGCTAACTGGCTTTAAAGGTTTTGTCGTCACCAACGCGCTTAATAAAATCAATGCGCCAAACGAGATTATCAGTCCCTTAGTGCAAAACCTACCAAAATTATGGGACTTATTCCACCATTATGGTATGGCCACTTTAGAATTAAACCCCATTCGCATGATGCCTGACGAGCGTGGTCGTTTAGTACCCGTCGCTTGTGACTTTAAATGTAGTTTTGACACCGATGATCCTGCCTGGAAGCGTTTAGATTTACCAGAGGACTTAGATACATCCAGTTATTCTGAATTTGAATTGGAAGTCAATCAATTGCGTACCTATCAAGGACAATCTGACGTCTTTGTCACCAATGAAAGGGGGACCATTACTGCGATGACCTTTGGTGGCGGTGCTAATGCTTTGGTCACTGAATTGTTAGGCGAAAAAGGGAGTATCTCATCTGATTTCGGGGGTAATCCGCCCTATCAAAAAATGTTCGACATCAGCCGCATCGTTTACAAACATTGGCTCGCCCAAACTAACGTTTTATTTATTATCGGTGGTAAAGCGAATAATACCGATATTTATGAAACCTTCCGTGGCATGGCGAATGCGTTGCGTGACTACTTCAATACCCATGGTCCGTTACCAATATATGTCGTCGTCGGGCGCGGCGGACCTAACTTGGTACGTGGCATGACTTATTTGAAAGACACCCTAGACGCCTTAGGTATTCCCTATTGTATGTTTGGATACGATTCTGCCATGAGTGGTGTCGTCAATTACGCGATAGACATTGATAACTGGATGTCACAAGGCGGCAAAGAACTCATCGCTAAACAAATGGGGATTTAATTCATATTATGACTGAAAACAAATCATACAGTGTTGATGCCTTTCCACACTACTATGTCGGCATCAATTCCTTAGCAGAAATGGCCACTTGTGAAGACCGAGTTTGCGTCTTAAATATTCTCGGTAACGAAAGCCGTACAGTCACACCCGTTAGCCATGTTTATTCTAATGGCAACATAGTTTGCGGTACCATGCCCGGGCGCGGCGGCTCAGTTTTAAAAACTAAAATCGGTGAGATCCCCGTTTACAACAGCGTTGCAGAAGCTTTAGAAGCCGGTCATCAATTCAATGTTGCCGTCGTTTATGTGCCACCCAGTGGCGTGAAAGATGCCGTTATCGAAGCGGTACGTGTTAATCCAGCCATCAACAAAATCGTCATTCTGACCGAAAAAGTAGCCCTGAGTGATGCCCGTATCATCAGACAATATTGTCAACGCCATCAAGTTGATCTCTTTGGTGGCAACTGTTTAGGTATAGCTGATGCACACCAACATGTGCGTATCGGCGGCGCCTTAGGGGGTAATTCACCTGAAGAATCCTTAGTCCCTGGCTCTATTGCGATTTATTCTAACTCTGGCAACTTTACCACAACGATGGCGACTTATCTCCTCACCGCAGGTTGGGGCACCACCGTTTCACTCTCCTCTGGTAAAGATGTCTATATCCACTTTGCAGCTGCCGAATTTACTCATGCTTTTCACAACGATGATCGTAGCAAAGCGGCAGTGATGTACATCGAGCCAGGGGGTTACTATGAATATGACTTAGAATTCAAAAAACCCGTTATTGCCTGTGTCGTAGGTCGTTGGAAAGCCAAACTCACGAGAGCTTGTGGACATGCGGGTGCTATCGCGGGTGCTGGCGACAATGCCGCCGAAAAAGAAAAATGGTTTATGACCAAATTTGGTGTCAATGATGTTTATACACCTGACAACCCTGTTTACTCTGCCAAAGGGGCGGTAGTCACGAATATCGCTTATATTCCCCAAGCCATGACAGCAGTCATGAAAGCGAATGGTAATCCCCCTGATTTTGAACCGATTGGCGATCTCTCTCTAAAACCATGGCTCAGCAACAATCAAGGTATAGAATTGCCAAGCAACTTGAACCTTGAAGTCGTTGAAGCGATTTCTCCCTATAAAGAACAATTGGCACTATTGACCAGCCAATTAGGCATCACATTGCCACGCCAGGTGATGAAAGATGCGTCTGGGGCCACAATGATGGATCCCAAAACTCAGATCAGCAAATTGTATGGCATCAGCGTTTTAGATGCCGCCTTGCACCCATACGAGGACAACTTAGTCATGTCCTTAGTGCAAAAATATCCTGATGAAAATGGACGTGCTCTCGCCAATGTTGCCTTAAATGCCTTGGTTAATCAACATAATACGCCAGCTTTAATGGCCGCAGAAGCGAGTCGTGAAGCCGGTAATAGTCCCAATACAGTACTCTCCGCAGCCATTGCTATTTTAGGACCAAATACGGCCAATCCTGCCCGCAAAGCAGTAGAAATACTCCTCAATCTTTTTAAAGACTCAGGACTTGTTAATCCCACCGAGACCTCCTATGACATTAACAAACAACTGAATGCCGCCTTGGCTGACCCAGACACTAAAGACGCTTTAGTCTCAAAAGAAGGCGATCCCTGTGGTCAAATGATACTCCAAGCGGCTAAAAAATGCGGCGCCAAATCAGTCTTCATCAACTTTATCGACGAACTCGCAACACGCAGCGATGCTAAACTCACAGGACAAGTCGTCCTCGCCGCGATTACCTGTCATCTCGGTTGGAGAGAACTGGTTCACAAGCGTTTATCTATGAGAATGATGATAAACATGCCTTGGCACTTCCGTATCTTCAGCACCATGATTGGCGCATCAGTCGCTGCCAGCCGCCAAGATAAAGAAAGCTTTTGTGGAGTCGATAATCTCAAATTGATGAGTAGTTGGAGTTTTACTGAAACGGCTTATTTAGCCCTATTAGGCAAACGCCCTGATAAAGAATCCTTATTTTCCTTCACCGTCTTATTAGGATTGATTGTCACCAATGGACCAGGTACCATTTCTGCACAAGGCGCAAAAGGAGCCGTCAGTGCTGATGGACCAGAAGTGCCGGATCGCGTACAAATCAATAAAGCTTATGTCGGCTTTTTAACGCATACCGGTTATGCACATGGCGGGAATGGTTTTGAAGCGATACAATTCCTCCTTGAACGCTTTAAGGGCAGCACTTTAACCGAGCCAGGTAGCGACCAAAAACAGGGTTTAGATATCAGCGCAATGGCAATGGACTATGCTAAAGAATATAAGGCATATAAAGCCAAAGCGAAATCAGAAGGCAATCTCTCTTATTTGAAGATTCCTTGTATCAATCACCCAGTCTTTAAGGACAAAGACGTCAACTATGATCCACGCGAAGTCTTTGTAAAGGACTTATTCAAGCAACGTGGTTCGTTCAACATATTCCACGAATACTATCACGAACTCGTTCAAGCCCTCTTTAAAACGGGCGTTAGTAACAAAGTCTATTGCGTCAATATTGATGCCGTTATTGCAGTCATTTTACTCAAGATGCTCTGGAAACCCTTTGTCGATGGTAAAATCAGTGAACAGACATTAGAACAAGCCGCATTCACGACATTTCTATATGGACGCACAACGGGCGAAGCGGCAGAAATCGAAGACCATTTAAATCGTGGTCGCAATATGGATACTCGGACACCAGCAAGTAAGTGTCGTTTTGTGAATTAACTATCGTTCGGGATAAATTACAACGCTGCCCACTACAGGGATTAGTTATTAGCAGGGATAAATCAAAACCGAAGATTTTCTCGTTCCCACGCTCTGCGTGGGAATGCAGGCATCGACGCTCTGCGTCGATTGCTCAGGGGATTTCCACTCTCCTGTACTAGCTGACTGAGCGACGATTATTCGGAATACGATCTGGATGAAATAGAAAAAAGCTTGGATAAACCACTTAACAAAAGTAAAATAATTGTTGTAGATACCAACGTATTTATTGCCACCTTATTGAGTGGAACAGGTGCCAGTCGCGTGATAATCTGTGCTAATTTCTTGAGGGAAGAAATTTCTACAAGGGTACTGGTTGAATTTGACGCACACACGCGCTTTTTATCTCGTGCGGCGCAATGTAAAGTTAAAGAGGGACTGTCAGCCTTAGATAAACTTGATGCTCATTTTTCTCGACAGTCGCCAGCGCCATAAGTGATATCTCTAGGACTTACGCACTCAATATAATAAGTTATTGATTTACTATAATAATGAGTACAACGGAGTAATCCGTTGTACTCAGTGCGTAAGTCCTAATCTCCTCAAAAAATTGAATTTTAGGAACAGCTTGGCGATAAACTTGTGCATAAAAACGTTTGTTTTTTTTTGTTTTTTTTTCTTTTTTTTTGATAAACCACTCAAATAGATAGGAGATATTATTAAAACAAATGTCAAAAATAAATTGGACCAAAACTGATGAAGCGCCGGCAATGGCAACCTATTCACTCCTCCCCATTGTCCAAGCCTTTACAAAAACGGCAGGCATTGAAGTCAAAACAAGAGATATTTCCTTAGCAGGAAGAGTCATAGCCTTATTCCCCGAAAGACTTGAAGCGGAGCAAAGGATTGACAACGAACTCCAAAAGCTCGGCGAATTAGCCAAGACGCCAGCAGCGAATATCATTAAACTCCCCAATATTTCGGCTTCAGTACCGCAGCTTAAAGCCGTTATTGCCGAATTGCAGGACAAAGGATACAACATCCCCGCTTTTCCAGAAAATCCGCAAACCGAAGAAGAACAAGCAATCAAGGAAAAATACGCCACCGTTTTAGGATCAGCCGTCAATCCTGTACTCAGAGAAGGGAATTCTGATAGACGCGCACCAACAGCCGTCAAAAACTACGCCAAAAAGCATCCTCATTCCATGGGAGAATGGCGCTCGACATCCAAATCCCATGTGGCGACCATGTCCACCGGAGATTTTCGTAGCAATGAAAAATCGACGACGATGGGAGAAGACACCAAGGCAAAGATTACTTTCCGAGGGAAAGATGGCACTGAAACCGTTTTAAAAGAGGCCGTACCCTTGGAAAAAGGGGAAATAGTTGATGCCACATTTATGAGCAAAAAAGCACTGGTGCAATTTTTTGCCAAACAAATTGAAGATGCCAAAGAAAAAGGGATACTCTTTTCTCTGCACATGAAAGCCACCATGATGAAGGTCTCTGATCCCATTATTTTTGGACATGCCGTCAAAGTATTTTTTGCTGACATCCTCACGAAATATCCAAAGACCTTGCAAAACCTACACGTCAATTTTAATAATGGGTTGGGAGACTTGTATCACAAGTTCGAATCGCTACCTGACAAGAAGAAAGCAACCATCGAAGCCGACATTCAAAAGGTCTATGCCTCAAGCCCCGACGTAGCGATGGTTGATTCCCAGAAAGGGATTACCAATTTGCATGTGCCCAGTGACATCATTATTGATGCCTCGATGCCCGCCGCGATTAGAGCCGGTGGTAAAATGTGGAACAAAGCCGGTCAACTTCAAGACACCAAGTTTACGATTCCAGATAGCAGTTATGCGCCTCTTTATGATGAGACCATCAAAAACTGCATTGCCAATGGTGCGCTTGATCCCACAAAAATGGGGACCGTTCCCAATGTGGGACTCATGGCAAAAAAGGCCGAAGAATATGGCTCACACCCCACCACTTTTGAAGTGCCAGCGGATGGTACTATCCTAGTAACCGATGCTCAGGGGAAAACCATTCACGAACAGACAGTGGAAGAAGGAGATATTTGGCGCTTAGTACGAGTCAAAGATGAACCCATTCGAGATTGGGTCAAACTAGCAGTCAATAGGGCACGCGCGACCGGTTGGAAAACGATTTTTTGGTTGGATAAAGACCGGCAGCATCACATCGAACTCCAAAAGAAAGTGGAAAACTATTTAAAAGACCATGACACATCAGGTTTAGATATTGAAATGATGTCTGTCAGAGACGCAGCCCGCGTTTCTATTGAGAGAATAAGAGCCGGAGAAAATACCATCTCTGTGACTGGAAACGTCTTACGAGACTACAACACAGATTTGTATCCCATTTTGGAAGTCGGTACCTCTGCCAAAATGCTGTCGATTGTGCCCTTGATGGCAGGCGGCGGATTATTTGAAACAGGCGCAGGTGGCTCAGCGCCAAAACATGTGCAGCAACTGTTGAAAGAGAATTATTTGAGGTGGGATTCGCTGGGCGAATTCTTAGCCTTGGTGCCCTCTTTGGAGCAACTCGCAACGGTTGAAAATAATGCACAAGCGAAAGTTTTGGCAAAGGCGCTTGATAAAGCAACCGAAAAACTGCTGGAAAACAATAAATCTCCTCAAAGAAAATTGGGGACGATTGACAACAGAGGCAGTCATTTCTACTTAGCCCTGTATTGGGCAGAAGCACTTGCCAACCAAACCGAAGACACGGAACTGGCTTCTCAGTTTGCAGACGTCTCTAAAAAACTGTCAGAGAACGAAGAAACAATAAATCAAGAACTACTCTCGGTGCAAAGGAAACCCGTTGATATTGGGGGATATTATAAACCCGATTTTGAAAAGGTTTCGGCTGTTATGAGACCCAGTACGACTTTTAATGGTCTTATAGATAATATGTAAGTCTTTTATACCGCTAACCGCGACGCAGAGCGTCGCAGCATGCATTCCCACGCAGAGCGTGGGAACGAGGACATGCCTGCTGCGTTTCTCGTTCCCACGCTCTGCGTTTTTTCTCGTTCCCACGCTCTGCGTGGGAATGCATGCCTCGACGCGGAGCGTCGTATGGAAATAAAAAAAAAATGCAAAAACGCACCTACACATTCATTTTATTATTACTCCTCCTCAGCGGCTGTAATCATCAAATCCACCAACAACAATTTTATATCTTTGGCACAATAGTAGGTATCAGCATTTGGGGCGTATCTGAACAAAAAGCCAGCCAAGCGATTAATACCATCGCCAAAGATTTTCAAACCATGCACCACAACTGGCACGCATGGCAAAAAAGCCCCTTAACCGACTTAAACCAAGCCATAGCCGCAGGACAAGTCTGGACAATAACAGAACCATCGCTCTTACCCTTATTAAAAAAATCAAAACACCTCTATAATCAAAGCGATGGATTATTTAATCCCGCGATAGGACAATTGATAAAACTATGGGGATTTCATAGTGATGATTTATCCAGCGAATTTATACCACCGTCGCCAGAAAAGATTGCCGAATTAGTCGCGCTTGCACCGAATATGGAAGATATTCATATAGAAGGCAACCAGATTTATTCAACGAATCGGGGAGTACAATTAGATTTTGGTGCCTTTGCCAAAGGTTATGCGGTTGATTTAGCGATTGAAAAATTACGTCAACTCGGCGTACACAATGCCATCATCAATGCCGGCGGCAACCTCAAAGCCATTGGCAAAAAGGGAGACAAGCCTTGGTTAATAGGCATTCGTCATCCAAATGGCACAGATATATTAGCAGCAGTCGCGGTGAACGGCGAAGAAAGTGTCATTAGTTCAGGCAATTATGAACGATTTAGAGAATATGAAGGCGTGCGTTATTCACACATTATTGATCCTCGCAACGGCAAGCCAGCACAAGGAATAAGCTCAGTAACAGTCATTGATCGCAGTGGCGCACTCGCTGATGCAGCCTCAACGGCTTTGACCGTGGCAGGATTGCAAGACTGGCATCGCATAGCGCGACAAATGGGCATAAAATATGTGATGTTGGTCGATGAAAAAGGGATAGTCTATGTCAATCCAGCGATGGCAAAGCGTGTGCAGTTTCCAGCAGATAAAAAACCTCAGATTATAGTGAGTCAGCCGCTGTAATTAATATTTAAAGGCTTATCACCTATTTTTTTATTTTTTGCGAAGGAATTGCAATGAATGACATAAACTTAGTTATCGGATTTGCCACTGCAAGCTTTGCAATAGCCATTTCCCCCGGACCAAGTTGGATTTACATCATTTCATCAACCGTAGAGCAGGGATGTACGGCTGGTCTAATTGCTGTGGCTGGTAACGCTACCGGCATTATCTGGCACGTTACGATGGCAACACTCGGATTGTCACTCCTTCTTCAGTATTCAGCAGCAGCCTTTATAATTATCAAGTGGATTGGTGTTGCATATCTTATTTACTTGGCAGCACGGACGATAAGAAATGATTTTACATTTGCACAAAAAAATAAGTCAGAATGCCGCCATTTGAAACAAGTTTTCCGAGAAGGTGTTCTTGTCAACGTGTTTAATCCAAAAGTCTCTCTCCTTATGTTTGCTCTTTTACCACAGTTTATTAACCCGTCACATGGGGGAGTTAAATATCAGATTGCTTTTTTGGGAATATTTCACGTTTTTATTGCGACTATTGTGCTGACCACAATTGTGTTTTTGACGAGCCGAATGGTTGGAGCGTTCAAGAGTTCCAAGAATATTCAGAGGTTTTTCCGTTGGGGTAGTGGTGGTCTACTTTTCTGCTGTGGTGTCAAACTGGCCCTGCTTGAACGCTCCTAATCCTACTTAAAGCCATGACTGCGACAAGAGTAGCCACTCACTATCAACATTTATTGACAACTAACAAATTTATGGATTTATCACCTTACTTAAAATTAATGACAGAAAAAAACGGCACTGATTTATTTGTAGCCGTCGGCTCGCCAGTGACGATAAAAATATCTGGCAAAAAAATCCCCGTCGGAAAAAATGCAGTGTCCGCAGAAATGGCTAAAGCCTGCGCTTTAGGGCTTATGTCTGACGAACAAAAAAAACAATTGCTCAAAAACAAAACCTTGGATTTCGTCCACAGCAACAGCTATGGTGAATTTCAAGTCAACATCTCTGTCAAACAAAATGAGCTTGGCATTGTTATCCAACTGGCTTCTCAGAAAAGTGAAAAGAAAGCCAAAGAGGAAACAAAAGAGATCACCTTGTTGGATAGCATGATTTTGTTAGACTACTTAAAACTCGTCATCGAACACGACGGCTCCGATCTCTTTGTCACTGCCAATTCTCCAATCAAAGCCAAAATATACGGCGCCGCGAAATCCTTGAGTTCATTTGTTGCAACGCCCGAACTCACGAAAAAATTTGTCCTTTCGATTCTAACAGATGAACAAATTGCCCAATTTGAAAAAACCAAAGATTTAGATTTTGCCATCGAATTGCCTGACGGTAGTGCGCGTTTTCGTGGAAATGCCTTTTTCCAGCGCAAGACAATTGGCTTAGTCATGCGTCTCATTCCCTCAGAAATTCCCACCGCTAAAGATTTGGGACTGCCTGAGATTTTACCAGAAATGATCATGTCCAAACGCGGACTACTACTGATGGTGGGTGGAACCGGCTCAGGTAAATCGACAACTTTAGCGGCACTGATAGATCACCGCAATACGAACTCGCCTGGACATATTTTAACCATTGAGGATCCCGTTGAGTTTTCTCATCCCAACAAAATGTCCATCGTTAATCAACGTGAAGTAGGCGTTGATACGGCCTCTTATGCAACGGCAATCAAAGCCTCATTGCGCGAAGCCCCCGATGTGATTTTGATCGGAGAAATTCGCACCATGGAAACCATGGAAGCCGCTTTAGAATTGGCGAATACTGGGCACTTATGTATTTCCACACTACATGCCAACAATGCAAACCAAGCCCTGGATCGCATTGTGAATTTATTTCCGACTGACAAACATAAGTCACTTTTTATGGAAATGTCAGTCAATATGCGTGCCATTGTCTCACAACGCCTGATACCTGATGTACGGGGAAAACGCTGTGCTGCGATTGAGATTATGATCAATACGCCGAATATTGCTAATTTAATTCTCAAAGGTAAACTCAATGAAATTAAGGAGGCTATGAAAGGGAGCGGTGCAAGAGGTATGCAAACTTTTGATGATGCCCTTTATTATTTATATAAAGAGGGCAAAATCAGCAAAGAAGAGGCCTTAATCAATGCCGATTCGCGTAATGATTTAGAAGGTAGATTTCAATTTGGCTAGTACACTGTCAAGATTAATTGAGTCAACTTCAAAACCAGACCTGGCAGGTTAAAAACAAAACCTGCCAGGTCAAAGTCAAAACCACAATCCATGTATGGTTGTGCCTTTGACCTGCCAGGTTTGGGTTTAACCTGGCAGGTCTGGTTTTGACTTTGATTTTGACTTGACGAAGTTATTTCAGGCACGTTCCTAAGTGATAATTACATCGCTTTTAGCCCGCCCTCAGGAATAAAAAAAGTAAGCGAATTGGGGTCCAGTATCTCTAATTGGATTGACCAAAATGTAGTATTACCATCTGGATCGGTCAGCTCTGCCAGCGGAATCTGCACTTCTCCGCTTGAATAGGTAGCACTTATCTCAGGCGTTTCTGTCACTAAAGATATGCCAACCACTTGAAAAGTTAAAGGTTCAACGCCAATCAGTTTCAAATCAACCTGAAACACACTCGTTCCAACCGTCACCGCGTTAATCCGCATAATTCCAGTTCGCAAATCGAAATAAGCCGCAACCGTTTGGGGACCAATAAATTGTCCACGCCGGTAGATTGTGCCATAAGCCCCATATTTCAGCCAAGTGGCCGGTTCTCCTTGTGGAGTACGGCGATCTTGACCAAGCTGCTGTTGCACCAATTGATAGCCCAAGGCGGCACTGCTATCAGGATAGGTGTAAACAATCGCACCATCGTCGCCGGTGTAACTGGGAACACTTCCCTCGCCCTGGAACGCTGCCAGCAATGAAAAATCACCCGTATTCAGGTTGACGGTATGGACTTGGAGTTGTCCACTTTGTTCATCATAGAGATCAAAAACCATGAAATTATCACTGGTTTGGCTCAGCTTGGGAAAACCCACATCTTTGCCTTTGGAAGGCGTGATGACGTTGTAGGTGATGCCCGTTTCTATATCCAGCCCATAAATTGCCCAACTGCCTGTCTGCGTTCCGTCTGCGGCGCGAAAGACGTTCAAAGCATCATACATCACTGTTTGACCGCCTGCCGTAAAGGTCAAAGCATCTGCGCCCACGATGGTGCTAATCGGTTTATCGCTATCTATCGCTGGCGCAACGAGGGCATAAGTTTGCTCCGTTTCGGCAACCATATCCACCACGGTAATGCTGGGGCTTATATTTCCCATCGCATCCAACAATACAAAAGCATAATATCGGGCATCCGGTGACATGGCTACTGACCACACTGTCCCTGGGATACCTAGACACGCTTCACCTTGGCCGTCTGTGCGAATCAAGCATAAATCCCGATCTTGAGTCACAAACGCAGCCATTTGGCCACTGCCTTCTACGGCAATGCTGCTTTTTGTTGCCAGCGTGTGCCAAGAAAGTATTACGGGTTCACTGTCAAGTGCCGGTTCGTAACGGCATACATATAAAAAGCCATCTTGCGCCAAACAGGCAAATAAAACGGCATCCTCCTGACTACCGCTCACCGGCGGGAAAGAAGGTGGGGGTGTGGTGCTTGCTTGGTTGGCTGTAATTTCCACGCTATCAAAAGCTTCGGCGGCTTTTTGGTATTGTGTGGAATCTGCCCCAAATAAGTCTTTTGCAGCATCCAAGACGGCCAGCCGGGCATCAACAAATTGAGAATTTTTGACCAGATAGGTTGTGAGAGCGCGATAAAAAATCTTTTCAGCATCGCTGGTGCCGATAGCCCCATTCAATCCTTCAGCCAGCAGATAATAAGCGTGATTGATAATGCCGCTGTTGACATGCACGCCGCCGTTATCCCCTTCAGTTGTATTGGGCAATGTTATAAAATTGCTCATTTTCGATGGTTGGTTGTAGTCTTCTGGGCGGAGAAAACTGCGGAGAATTTCACCAGTATCAGCGCCCAACAACCAATCCGCTTGACCTTTGGTGCGTTTTTCGACCATTTCCCCGAAAATATCCGCGAAGGCTTCATTGAGTGCCCCAGCTTGATTTTGGTAAACCAGGGCAGCAGTGGTTTCTACAACGCCATGGGTCATTTCGTGACCGGCCACATCTAGGCTCGCAGCATAAGGTAGAGCATCACCGAAAAACATGGCTTGGCCATTCCAAAACGCATTTTCAAATTGATTCCCGACACGCACGACGCTTAACATTGAGCCCCCGTCACCATCGAGAGAGTTGCGTCCATGATGTTCATAGTAATAATCGTAGGTTTCGGAAAGACTGTAAGCGGCACTGATCCCATCTGGCAAAAAACCGGCGTTGGCATTGTTAGAGCTGAGCAATTCTGCTGACACATCTGCATCCTCTGGCTGGTTTTTCCAATCATAGATTAAAATCATTCCGCTCTCTTTGGCGGCATCAAACATGGGCTTACTGGTATCGTACAAAAAAAATTGTCCGTTTTCTTCAAACAACTGCAAAGGGCGGGTTTGACCCTGTAAGTCCGTTCCCGAACCCGTCACGGCGCCCGCATGAATCTGGTTGAACTCGGTTAAAATATCGCCAAGCAAGGCATCCACTACGATTATCAGACGTTTATCTATAGCGATGTGGACTTCCAGCCGCCAAGCAAGACGGGGTTGCACTTCACCGGGGGCATAGATAATCAAAACGGGTTCGGTCGCTTGTGTACCAGCAGGGCGCCCTGCCATTGCCTTATCGCGTGCCAGTTCAGCCGTCACCACCGGATTCAGGCGCATTGGGCGGCGGGGAGTGGGAACATAGGCACCGTTCATCATGTTCACATTGCCTTGTGCATCGAGATGGATGCTGATTTCACTTGGCCAGACGGGCAATCCTTGATATTGCTGATCAAAGCGCAACCGGTTGCCACTTTGTTTCGTCAGAGTAAATTCACGATCTGGATTTTTTATCTTCAACAGGGCGCGGTTGAGACGTAAAAATTTGAGCGCAGTCTCCAAATTGCGTGCCTTTTTGGTGCGAAAACGATCTTTGCTGGCTTGTTCAAGGATATTTCCTTGAATATGCCTGGGGGTTCCATTAGAACGCCATTGTATTACTGGTGCTTGTTTGCCGCTGCGTTTCTGCAACAGTGCCAGTGTTGTCATTGGACGCTGAGTCGTTGCCCGCTTTTGTGTTTGCTGGACTTGTGCAAGATTGTCCCGTATTCCTTGGACAAGCGTTTGAGGGCGATTAGCTTCTTCTGCGGCGGCTGGGACGAGTATCAGACTGGACAATAAAATGCCTAGCCTGGCGCGTGATTTATATAGAACTGTCATTGCTGACTCCTTATGATAATAATTAATTAAGTTTTAATTATTACCATATAGAGAAGATTATGGCAATCTATTTTTTTATAGGAAGTGTAGGGTGCGTCCTACGCACCTTGTACGCCCTCAGTGTAAATAAGGCGTGGAAAGAGGGTGCGTAGGACACCCGTTAGGCTATTGGGAAAGGCGATTAGAATGGCGCGTTTTTCTGGTGCTAGAATCCATCGTGACAAGGTTTAAATTATGTCGTCGTCGCATGAATTATTGTGCTTTTCGATGAATAATTAACACTCTAATCGCATTTTTCACGCCATTGCCCGAACTTCGGCTAATGATTTGTCAATTTTTAGAGTCATTATAACTCACCTCCATCGGGGTTATCAGTTGAATGTCTTGGGGAGGAACCGACGGGGATAACAGTCACCAAGGTGTCCTTACCTTATTTTAAGCGTGTTGCAGTATTTGTGAAATTTTCTCTGTTACCCACTGATTGACATTTTTCCTTTCTGCTGTTGCTTGTCTAGCAATTTGGCTATGTAAGTCTGGCGGTATTTTCAGATGAAAAGTTCTTGAGTCTTTGGTAGGGGAAATTCCCTTTTCTTTACAAATTTCGAGAAAAACCGCCAAAGAGTTTTTAAATTCTTCACGAAGCTCATCTGGGTTTTTTCCATAGAAATCAGCACCACCATTCAGGTTAAGAATCTCCCCTCTGAACATATCGAGATCAGGATCATATTCAATTTTGGCTTTGTAACCGTCTAATGTCATAATATTCATGGTGTTATTCCGTTATTTTCTAACCATTCTCGAATACTGGATACTGCCCCCTTATCGGTGTTTGGTGATGGGTGTGGTCTATGAAATACTCTGATTTCATCAAATAGAACAACTGCAATCCGAGAACCTGCCCTTTCATAAATTTCTGCACCTAGAGCCAAAAATAAGGACTCTATATCACCCCACTGAATATTACCGCTAACGGGTCTTTTAAAGATGAGTTCCAGCGTTTTCTGAGGTTTTCGTTTCATAACTTATTATCATAACCTGAGCATCGTGGCCAGATTTATCTTGGACATCCAAGTTCGTTCCGGGTGCGTCCTACGTCCTCAGTGTAGATAAGGCGTGGAAAGAGGGTGCGTAGGACACCCGTTAGGCTATTGGGAAAGGCGATTAGAATGGCGCGTTTTTCTGGTGCTAGAATCCATCGTGACAAGGTTTAAATTATGTCGTCGCATGAATTCTTGTGCTTTTCGATGAATATAAGCTCCTTCTTCTTCAGGCGACATAGATTCACACTCTAATCGCAATTTTTCTCGCCATTCTAGAACTTCGGCTAATGATTTGTCAATTTTTAGAGTCATTATAACTCACCTCCATCGGGGTTATCAGTTGAATGTCTTTGTTGTAACCATTCAACCTGTTGATTGCATTTACTTTTTCTTGACGACGCACATTAGCAATATGTCGTAAATTCCAACTGACAACGTAATCTAATTCATTAACGGTAGCAAAGGCAACGTGCTGTGCGTCATAAATTGCTTTGGGTGGCAAAACTTTATTGTCCAAATAGGCATCTGCCAATTCTTTCACGCTGGGTTCCCATACAAGGCTCTGGGGCTGAAATCGAGCAATCAAACTTCTTAGTTGAGCCGTTTTCTCCTCAGAAGCCTTGTCAATTTCTTCTAAGACAACATCTGAAATATAGATGTCAAATTGACTTTCTGGTAGAGAATCAAAAAACTGACGAGTCACTGCCATTTTTTCAGGCGCATCATCAGCGTAATAAAAATTCCATGAAGAAGTTTCCAGATAGAGTTTTAGTTCTTTCATTTGGATGAATTTTAAATAAAAAAAACTTGGTTTCTAAAATGTTAAAAAAACGGCAAGGATTTTATAATCGACGCAGAGCGTCGAGGCAGGCATTCCGCAGCGCACTCTCTTAGACATCACTATTTAAGTACTTGAAATAAAATGATATTTGTAGGGTGCGTCCTACGCACCTTTTTCGCGTCAGGGTGCGTAGGACGCACCC
>JALXAQ010000235.1 GCA_026991885.1 Thiotrichaceae bacterium | reverse complement strand
TGTGTACGCTTCGTGTCGTTCGTTACCTATGGACACGCAACACTCGATACAGGTGGGTGGTTAGCCCTTACCTGACCGGGACTTTCACCCAGCAAGAAATGCCAAGCTTCGCTTGGCGCACGCACCCCACCACGCGGATCGGTACAATCCCCACTATAACGGGGTATCAAATGAATATGTAAGTGCATCACCGTTTGCCCAGCCGCCAAGCCGTCATTAATCCCAATGTTATAGCCGTCAGGGGCGTATTCTTGGGTCAAATCTATCTTAAGCGTCCGTAAGGCATCTAATAACGCCATCTGTTCCTCGTCGGTGGCATCAAACAGCGAAGCAATATGGCGTTTAGGAATAATCAGCGTGTGACCAACAGAGAGAGGATAAGCGTCTCTGATAGTCATCACTAAATCGTCCTGATAAATAATTTGATTGTCGTTTATGTGACAAAAAGGGCAAACGTTCATGGTATTACCACCTATCAGGTTTTTATAAGTTATTGAATATCAAATACAACCCTGAGTACAACGGATTAGCGGAAAAAACGGATTAAATCTACTAAAATCAAGGTTTTAAATCCGTTTCTTCCGTTAATCCGTTGTACTCGATAAAGGTATTTTGCCCTGATATTCAAAGGGAATAGGAGGTGCGCCTGCCATGATATTGATGTGACCCGACAGTCGATAATTAAATTCACGCTTAAACATCTTTGTCCAATCACTCCCAATAGTACGCATTAAGTTGCTGGTGACTTCGATATCTAAAAGATTTTCTCCCATTGCAGGAATAGTGAGAGATTGCTTGTTTGTGCCTTTAGCGAATTCCTGATCATTAAGATATAATTGATAATCCATACCCATGATAGGCAGAGGGAAAGAATTGGGATTTTTGAGACGCAATCGGAGCAGATAGTTTTGCTCAAGCAAGCCCATTTTGGTCACTCTAAAATCCGCCAAGCTGACTTGTGGAGACAGAGTTTGTATAAAGGAGTTGTTGGCACATGCCGTCAGTAAAGCGAGTAGAATAAAAGTTTGAAAAAATTTGTACATAATCATAGTCTCGTTTTTAGTCACAAGTTTAGCATTCTATCATGCACACACCTATCACTCCCCGTGAGCAATTACTAAAGATATATAACAAAACACTGAATGCCGTCAACGGACGCAAAACGGTTGCCGCCTATCTACGTCAATACCCATATACCGCACCCATTGCCTTAATCGCCATTGGCAAAGCCGCTACCCAGATGACAGCCGGCGCATTTGATGTCTCACATATCAGCCACGCCCTACTGATTACAAAATATGGTCATTTAGACAAATCACTTGTGCAAGGCTATCCCATCACTTGTTTAGAAGCAGCCCACCCCGTGCCCGATGCCTCTAGTCTAGCAGCCGGGCAAGCCTTATTACATTTTATTAAAAATCTGCCCCCCAATTATCCCGTCTTATTTTTAATATCCGGTGGCGCCTCTGCCCTTGTTGAAGTACTTGCCCCCGGCATCACTCTTGCCGATTTACAACAAATCAACCGTTGGTTACTCGCATCAGGCTTGGATATCCACGCCATAAATCGAATCCGCAAAAGTTTATCGGCTATCAAAGGGGGACGTTTAGCCACTTATTTACAGGGGCATCGCGTATTGAATTTACTGATTTCCGACGTGCCCGGCGATAAATTACAAGCGATTGGCTCAGGCTTGCTCACCTCAGATGAATTCACAAATATAAAACAGCATATCATTGCGCGTCCCGCCACAGCACGACAGGCGGCTTGTGAAGTCGCAAAGATTTATAATCATGACACATTGATAGTGGGCGAAGCGGAACAGGCAGGGCGTACTTTAGCGCGACAATTATGCGCTGCTAAATCAGGTATATATATATGGTCAAGTGAAACCACAGTACATTTACCCGAAAAACCGGGTCAAGGGGGGCGTTGCCAGCATTTAGCATTAGCGGCAGCTTGTGAATGTGCGGGGCGGGATGATGTCTTTCTATTAGCAGCGGGCACAGATGGAAATGATGGACCTGGAGAAGTAGCGGGCGCTTTAATTGATGGTGGCACCTTAGCGCGGGGTAAGGGACTTGACGCGCAACAGTGCTTGGAAAGGGCGGATGCGGGACGTTTTTTAGCGGCGAGTGGTGATTTAATTTATACCGGACCGACTGGGACGAATGTTATGGATGTATTGATTGGTTTAAAGGACTAGTGGGCGGAAATCCTCATACCACTAAAAACCCATTTTTAAAAATGGCTTATTTTTTTGCTATATTTTTCAGAGCTGTTTGTTGTTTAACATGACTTACTAATAACTAATAACTAATAACTAATAACTAATGACTGATTTTGTAGTCATAGACACTGAAGGCAAAGATGAGTTAAGCGAAATTGCCATACTCAATAGCCAAGGCAAACTCATCTATGAAGCCTTTGTCAAAGATGAACTCAATAATGAAGGGCGGAAAATCAATGCAAAACGTCTCAAAGAAATCGTTGAAAATTTTTTAACGCTAGCTCAATCAAAATTAATTATTTGCCATTATGCCGCTCACGACATTGAAGTCTTAAAAAACAGTTTTCAAAAAGTCAAGTTAAAATGGCCTAATTTAAAATTTGCATGTAGCTTTGAACTCGCAAAAGAACATTTTCCGGGCTTAAAAAGTTATTCCTTAGACTATTTAAGTAAACATTTTAATTTAAGGGTTAACAATCAATACTTTAATTCAAATCGCGCACATAGTGCTCAATATGACGCGCAATTTACTTATCAACTTTATTTAAAAATAAGAGCAGCACTTATGACAGATAAACCCAATCCATTTGGCACGAGTCGGGTTGATACGCCTTTTCAAAATCATGCTGATTTAAAAGAAATTTATCAAAATGAATTTGAAACTCTCAAGTCTATTCTCACCGATATTAAACATGATCCCAATTCTCAAAGCAAAGGGGCTGTTGTCATAGGAGAAGCTGGCAGCGGTAAAACCCATTTGATGATGAGATTGGCAAAAGAGCTTCTCAACAATAATCGTCTGCTATTTATCAGACAACCGAATAATCCCAACGCCGTTTTATTCCATATTTATAGTCGGATTTTAGAATCCTTTGTGGAAATGATCCCCAATACTGATTATTCTCAATTGGAATATCTGCTCGCCCACAGTTTCTCTCAAATTATCATTGAAATTTTGAATAAAAAAGATAATTTGACCAAAAATAGGGAAAATCTTTTAAAAACCCTTTCAAGCGATCCGCTTAATATTTATAAAGTATTAGGCAAAAATACAGAAAATAAGCGAAAAAGTTGGCTGTTAATTGAAAAATTAACCCTTGATTGGTGGGCTAACAAGTATGGCTTTGGGGGCTATTCCGCTTCAATTATCAAAGGGCTCATCAAATTTTGTAGTTATTCCGATCCGCATAAAAGAGACTTGGTCAGAAAGTGGTTATCGGGCAATCAGTTAGAAGCCAGTGAATTATCTAATATTAAGTTAGATAACTGGAGTGAAGAGATAAGTCAAGAAGAATTTTCTCTGGAAGCCATTGCAGTCTTTGCTAAACTCTCCCTTGCCGATGAGCCGATCATTATCATCTTTGATCAATTAGAAGGACTCAAATATCACGAACAATTACTTTTTCGTTTTGGTGAGGCCGTCAAAGAAATTTTTACGCATGTGCCCAATAGTTTGATTATTATCAATTTATTTCCAGATAGATGGGCGCACCTGAAAACGTTCCTTAATAATGCTATTGTGGATAGAATGTCCCAACATGAGCTGAGTTTAAATAAACCCACTCAGGATAAATTGAAACGCTTATTGGCGTTAAAAGCTCAAGCGTCTGAAATAGAAATAGATCAGCTATTTAAGCCAAAAGAGTTAGAAGTGATTTTAAACCAAAACTCAATTAGAAGGGTTTTTAATTGGGCTTCACATTACTATCGGCATCAAGTGGAAGGCATTCCTTTGCCCCACAAAACGAGAAGTTTTGAAGAGGAAGTGAGAGAAGAATTTCAAACGCTCAAAGATGAGATTGCGTGGATAAAACAACAGATAAAGGCACCCGTTCCGCCACAACAAGATAAGGCGACTAAAAAACGTCTGATAACACCGACTAATGATGAAGAACAGGTGAGAGATTATCTTAATCAGCAAAAAGCATTACTGGAACAGGAATATCATAAAAATGTGATCATCAGTGATTTTGATGATATTGGCAAAGTAATCACAACAGCGGAGGCTTTTAAAACTTTTAAAGCGTTTGAGACAGACTGCTTGAGACTTGGAAAAAGAAAAGTCCCCGAACATTTGTTAATCAAAACGCAAAAGCACTCTTTTGTCGTTGGTTTTTTGCAGGTGAGCGGCTCAAACTTTACTTCTCGACTCAAAAACTTTAATCAATTAGTTGTCAACCACAAAGATATACGGTTTGGGCTGTTTAGAGATGTTAGAGAAACCACTATCAGCGGCAAAGTGGGCAAAGAGGAAATAGAGAAACTGAATAACGCATCCAATGGACGGTTTATCTATATGGAGAAAGAAGATAGGCTCAGCTTTGAACTCATTTACAAATTGATTGTCGATATTCAAAATAAAGATTTTGAAATAGATTTGCAAAAAGCTTTGACAAGCTTGGAAAATATTATGAGTGACTTTTGGCTCATCAAGATTTTTAAAGGGGCATAGCACGAACGGGTTAGTTGGAGTCCAAAGCTTTAGCTTTGGACTAGCCCGTCCTACGGATGCGTTTTGTCAGCTCGTTCCACAATAGTTATTGTAGGGTGGGTAGAGCGAAACCCACCATTTTCAACGAGTTGGTGGGTTTCGCTACCGCTCTACCCACCCTACAAATCAAAAACTTGCCATCCATCCGCTGTCAAGCGCAATTCACGCTCACAGCCCATCGCCCTCGCATCGCCTTGTTGATTAGGTAAACCACAAATGACGATTTCACCTTTTTCTCTTAACTGCTTAACCGCATCACATTGCGTGGGCGCAAAAATGGCCGCTGGTTTAGGCAGTGTTGTCTCTGGTAAAAGGGATGCTAACGTTTTCAAATTAGTGCTAAAACCAGTCGCGGGGCGCTTGCGTCCAAACAGTTTGCCGCTAATATCATAACGTCCACCTTTAGCAATCGCTTGTCCATATTTAGGGATATAGGCAGCAAAAACGACGCCCGTATGGTAGTTATAACCCCTGGATTCTGCTAAATCGAAATGGAGAGGAACATGACTTAATTCAGCCGACAAATGTTCTAACTCTTCAAGCGCCATCAGGATTTCTGGAGGCGCACTAGAAAAAACTTGTCGAGCCTCTTTTAATACGCTGCTATCGCCATTGAGTTGTACCAATTCGCTCAGCATGTCGCGTAAAGGCGGAGAAACTTTTGATAATAAACTATGAATTTCGGCACTGGCTTTGCGCTTAATGGCATCCAATAATTGATCTTTTTCGGTAGGATTCAGTGGCGTTTGTTTGATTAAATTTTGATAAATGCCCACATGTCCGACATCGACATGAAATTCACTGATCCCGGTTTCACGCAAAGTTTCCAGCATCAATGACAATACTTCAACATCGCCTGCGATACCCTCATATCCATACAATTCTGCTCCCACTTGCATGGGAGAGCGTGAGCCCGCAAAATTATTCGGGCGCGTATGTAGTACAGTGCCTAAATAACATAATCGGGTAGGTACATCGCGTTTCAGATGGTGGGCATCAATTCGCGCTACTTGTGGAGTCATGTCCGCACACACCCCCATCAAGCGTCCGCTCAATTGATCAGTCAACTTGAAAGTTTGCAAATCGAGGGCATCTCCCCTATCGACTAAGAGAGATTCAAGGTATTCAATCATCGGCGGGATGACTAATTCATAGCCCCAACTCGCATAGAGATCAAGCAAGCGACGGCGTAAGGTTTCTAAATAGGCGGCTTCATCGGGTAAAATTTCCGCAATGCCCGCCGGTAATAACCAACGATCTTTCATGAATTGAATTGTGAATTTCTAGGAGTCCAAGATTTATCTTGGACGTTATTTAATGTATTATATATAACACTATCACACCAATTGCCATGCTCAAAAACCCAATGATGCGTAAATCTTTATCATCCATTTCGCTGACGGTTCGCAAAGTTTGACGCCAGCCACTTGGATTAAGAAAGGGCATTATTCCTTCAATGACCAAAAGTAAGGCAAAAGCAATCCCAAGTTCTTCCCACATACGAATTTATCCTCTCGTTCCCACGCTCTGCGTGGGAATGCATGTAGCGACGCTCCGCGTCGCGCACCGCAGAGCGGTGCAGCATGCATTCCCACGCAGAGCGTGGGAACGAGAAACGAGAAAAAGGTAGGGGCAATCCTTTATGGTTGCCCTAGTTGTTTTATGCACTAACCATTTTTATCAACTGGAGAACTGTCTTCCTCTTCGCTAGGAGTTGGCTCACTCACCGTCTCTCTTTCTACCTCAGGAGCGATCTGCCCACTTTTAGGAATTGGCATAGATAGAGTGGGATTATTTCCATTCAAATTATTAAAATAATTAAAGAAATCAGAATCAGGCTGAATAAGCAAAATATCGTTACGGTTATTAAACGTTGTCTTATAGGCATTGAGACTGCGATATAAAGCATAAAATTCTGGATTTTGGTTATAAGCGAGGGCATAAATATCAGCCGCCTCAGCATCACCTTTACCGCGAATTTCTTCAGACTCGCGTTCTGCCTCAGAAATCACTTCAATTCTTTTACGATCGGCCTCAGCGCGGATACGCACTGCCTCAGCTTCACCTTGAGAACGCAATTTTTTAGCCTCCCGCTCACGCTCAGCTTCCATACGTTGATACACTGAACTACTGACTTCTCTTGGCAGTTCAATCCGTTTGATACGCACATCGACAATTTTAATACCAAATTGTTTGGCATTCCTATTGGCTTCTTCGGTAATGATATCCATGATTTCGGACCGATCACCTGAAACCACTTCTTTAATTGTGCGTTTACCAAATTGGCTGCGTAAGCCATCGGCAATCATTTCTCCCAAGCGTTGTTTTGCGCGTAGTGAACTACCTCCGACGGCGGTATAGTATGTTACCACATCAATAATCCGCCATTTTATGAAAGAATCAACAATTAAGTTTTTCTTTTCACTGGTCAAAAAATGTTCAGGCTGCGCGTCAAGGGTTTGAATACGCTTATCGAATTTACGGACGGTGTGATAAAAAGGCACCTTAAAATGCAGTCCCGGCTTAAAATGCACGCCCGGATGTTCTTTTAAATCTTGGCTCACCACTTTCCCAAAGCGTAACATCAAAGCCAATTCTGTTTCTTTGACCGTGAAGACGCACATCAGCCCAATTAGTACTAAAATCGCTGTCATTGCTAAAACGATTACTTTATTCGCTGCCATTAGCGTCCTCCTCTACTACGTGGATCATTATTTCTCACCCCATGTTCTGTGAACGAGGGTTGCGATAAAGCAGGTGTTGACTGATTGCTTGTATTGCCAAGTAGTTTATCCAAAGGTAACAACATCAAATTATTGCCACTTTTAATATCCACCATCACTTTGCTGGTGTTGGATAAGACCGATTCTAAACTTTCTATATACAAACGTTGGCGAGTGATGGCAGGGGCTTTTTCATATTCCTTTAAAATACTTAAAAAGCGCCTGGTTTCACCCAGCGAACGTGCTGTGACTTGTGCCTTATAACCTTGGGCTTCTTCTAGCAATTGATTGGTCACACCTATGGCTTTTTGTTTGACTTCATTGGCATAACCTTCGGCTTTATTCTTACTACGCACTTCATCCTCACGCGCTTTAATCACGTCCGCAAAAGCAGCTTGTACAGCTTCTGGCGGTTGAGCGTTTTGCATATTCACGCTGCTGACAATCAAACCCGTTTTATAGCGATCCACAATGTCTTGAATTAACACTTTGGTATCTGCCGCCACGCGAGCACGTTCATTGGTCAAAACGGCATCCATTTTACTGGTACCGACGATTTCACGTAAGGCACTTTCTGTCGCCTGACGTAAAGTGTTGTCGGGATCTTGCACCTTGAATAGATAATTCTCGGCATTTTTAACCCGATATTGCACAACCAATTCAATCACAACGATGTTTTCATCTTTGGTCAACATCAAAGCTCTGTGAGTGAGTGCTCGCACTTCTTCAACGTTAACCTTTTGGACTTGTTCAATTGGATAAGGCCAATGCCAGTTTAAGCCTTGCTCGGTGGTTTCCTTATAACGCCCAAATTGCGTGACGACTCCAAACTCAGCGGGTTGTATGGTGTAAAACCCGAAAAGACTCCAGATGATCAGGATAATGACCGCAATAAAGCCTATTCCCGTCCAACTGAGTTCTTCGCCGTTACTGTTTTCTCCACCACCATTATTACTACCGCCGCCTCCAAATAGGCCGCCTATTTTGTCCTGCACTGATTGCACAATGTCATCTAAATCTGGCGGACCTTGTTCTTTGTTACGGTGGCCCCAAGGATCTTTCCCATTACCACCCGGTTCATTCCAGGGCATGTATGCTCCTAATTCAATAATTGTTGTTAGTTAATTACCATTAATGAGTTGTAGTCTAGGATCAGTTTCAGCTAATTGTGTCAAAAGTTGCGCCGGCATTTCTATCTCAATCAAACAGTCACCATTATCGGCAAATTGTTCCTGCAATACCGTTGCCTCAGCAAACAAGTGGGCACGTAAATCACCCGCCTGCGCCGGCACTCGCACCCAACGCTGTACCTTTTCCTGACTTATTTGTTTTGCCAATACCTCATAAAGTAAATCAAAGCCAGCACCGCTGACGGCTGATAGCCAAATTCTAGTCACTCCCTCATGACTATCACAACGAGCCGGGCAATCATCTAAACGATCAATTTTATTATAGATGATAATCTGCTGCACTTCAGCAGCACCAATCTCAGTCAATACCGCATTCACTTGCTCAATGCGCTGTTGTCGCTCCGTATCACTCGCATCCACAACATGCAGCAACAATCTTGCTTGACGTGTTTCCTCTAAGGTCGCACGAAATGCGGCAACCAGATCATGCGGTAATTGTTGTATAAAACCAACCGTGTCGGCCAAAATAAGTGCCGTTTTATCTGGCAAAGTGACGCGCCGTAAAGTAGCATCCAAGGTAGCAAACAATTGATCAGCAATAAAAACGTTTGCATGGGTGAGACGATTAAACAAAGTCGATTTGCCCGCATTAGTATAGCCAACCAGCGACACGACAGGCAATTGGGCACGGCGACGTGCTTTTCTACCCAATTCGCGTTGTTGACTGACTTTTTCCAGACGCTTATTAATATGTTTAATACGCTCAGCGAGCAAACGACGATCCGTTTCCAACTGAGTTTCACCCGGTCCACGCAAACCAATACCGCCCTTTTGCCGCTCCAAGTGAGTCCACCCACGTACTAGGCGCGTGGATAGGTGCTTGAGTTGTGCCAATTCGACCTGTAATTTACCCTCAAAAGAGCGGGCACGCTGGGCAAAAATATCCAAAATCACGCCAGTGCGATCCAGTACCCGACACTGTAGAGCGCGTTCCAAATTACGCTCTTGCGCTGGACTGAGGGCGTGATTAAACAAGACGACTTCAGCCTGATGTTCTTGTACCAGCGCTTCAATTTCTTCTAGTTTACCGCGCCCAACAAAAGAATGGGGATCAGGCGCATTGCGTGTCCCCGTGACTTTAGTCGCTGTTGTCACACCCGCAGAATGTGCTAATTCGACAAATTCGTCTAGTGATGCCTGCTCCGCAAAACGTGTCAGCGTCATAGACACCAAGATGGCGCGTTCTCCACCGCCTGGTCGTTCAAACATTTGTTATTTCTTCTGGCGATGTCTCTTTCGACGCTGCCACTTCATCTGTCTCGTAGGCAATTTTGATCATACGTGCAGGGACAATGGTCGAAATGGCATGTTTATACACCATTTGGTTGACAGTATTTTTGAGTAAAAGCACGAATTGGTCAAACGATTCAATTTGACCTTGTAGCTTAATGCCATTGACTAAATAAATCGAAACGGGTACATGCTCTTTGCGTAACGCATTTAAAAAAGGGTCTTGTAGTGACTGCCCTTTATTCATAAAATTGTTCTCCATTTTTTTTTTTGTACGTTAACACAGGAGTCCAAGATTTATCTTGGACTTTGAGACACTCTATGGTTTTTTCCAGCCATTTCAACACCTGCTGAGTTGGCTCAAGACTATCAAACCAGTAGGCATCGGTTTGAGCGCGTAGCCAAGTCAGTTGCCGTTTTGCCAATTGTCGAGTAGCAATAATGGCCTTTTCGGCCAAACTGCCCTCATCCAATTCTCCCGCTAAATAACGCCACACTTGACGATACCCCACGCAACGCATGGATGGTAAATCGGGGTTAAGATCGCCGCGCATAAACAAGCCACGGACTTCTTCAATCAATCCTTGATCCAGCATAGCTTGAAAACGTTGCGCTATTCTAGCATGTATAGTGCTACGTTGCGCTGGGGCTATCACTAATTTAATGGTAGGATAAGACCAGCCTTGGGCGGGGGATTTAGCATACCATGCTGTCATCGTTTCGCCAGAGACTTCATAGACTTCAAGTGCCCGTTGAATGCGCTGCGAGTCATTGGGATGAATACGTGTTTGTGGATCAATTTTGGCCAAGCGTTGGTGCATAGCGGGCCATCCTATTTGTTCCGCTTCCTGATTTAAACGTTGGCGCACTTGTGGATTGGCTGACGGAAGTTCTGATAAGCCTCGTTGTAGGCTGTGAAAATAAAGCATCGTACCGCCCACTAACAGGGGAATACGACCCGCAGAGTGGATCGCTTGGATTTCTGCCAAAGCGTCGCTGCAAAATTCTCCCACTGAATAGGTTTGAGCCGGATCGCGAATATCGATCAAGCGATGAGGGGCTTGGGCTAAAATATCAGCGCTGGGTTTAGCGGTGCCTATATCCATTTTTCGATATATCATTGCCGAATCAACGCTGATGATGTCACAAGGTAAATGTTTTACCAAGGAGACGGCTAAATCCGTTTTGCCCGATGCGGTGGGGCCCATTAAAAAAATGCAAGGCAGGGTCATAAAAGTCCGCCTCTGACGGTCCACACGTTGTACATGAAATTCTTGCCGTAGCTGTACAGGCGGCCACTATCAAGATACATGGACCATGCGAGGGATGTGTTCTCCCTGTAAGAGGTAGACGACCAGTACCAGGACGATTGCACGCCCGAAAATACATCTCCATCCTCCCACGGCTCCGTTCCCACCATCGCCTCCCACTCCTCTTTAGTTGGTAATCGCCAATCGCCAGCTTTTGATCCGTCACTCAGGCCACATTGTCCATGAGCTAGATTTCTGGCACTTTCCATAGCGGTTTCCCAATCCTGCGAGCCAAAACCATTCGGATTTTTCAGCCAGATTAACCCCGTTTTATTGTCTGTGACGGTGCCATCGCCATTGTCTGTATAGCGCTGCTGTCGGGTTTGTAGCTGCTTTTTGGCCTCGTCCGCATGTTGTTTGAGCGTTTGACCTTTTAAATAGGCTTGGTAAGATTCTAGCGTATTTTGCTCATGGGCTTTTTGCCAAGCTTCTTCGTCCTGTTGTTCTTCAAGCAAGGTTTCTAGGCGCTTTATAGCCTCATCCGCTTGTTGTTTGAGCGTCTCACCTTTTAAATAGACTTGGTAAGACTGTACAGTATTTTGCTCGCAGGCATTTTGCCAAGCTTCTTCGTCCTCTTGTTGTTTAATTAAGGTTTGTAGCCGCTTTTGGGCCACCTCCGCATTTTGTTTGACTGTCTGAGCTTTTAAATAGGTTTGGTAAGACGCTATGGTATTTTGCTCACAGGCATTTTGCCAAGCTTCTTCGTCCTGTTGTTGTTTAATTAAGAGCTGTAGCCGCTTGATGGCCACCTCCGCATGTTGTTTGAGCGTCTGACCTTTTAAATAGATTTGGTAAGACGGTACGGTATTTTGCTCACAGGCATTTTGCCAAGCTTCTTCGTCCTCTTGTTGTTCAAGCAAGCCTTGTAGCCGCTTGATGGCCACGTTCGCTGGTTTGATCGTCTCCTCTTTTAAAGAGGCTTGGTAAGACGGTACAGTATTTTGCTCACCGGCATTTTGCCAAGCTTCGTCGTCCTGTTGTTCAGCAAAGGATTGGAGCAAAGTTTGAGCCTCTACCGCATAGTCTTTGATTGTATTGCCCTCTAAATACGCTTGGTAAGCCTCGGGCGTATCTTGTTCACAGGCATTTTGCCAAGCCTTTTCGTCTTTTTGTAACCTCGCTTTTGCCACCATGGCGTATCTTTTGAGCGTCTGCCCATTTAAATACGCTTGATAAGCATGAAACGTGTTTTGTCGATTGGCGGCCTGCCAAGCCTTTTTGTCCGCTTTTTTTTCAGAGCTTGTTTGAGTTCTTTTGGAAATCATTATTTTCAATAACTCATCTTAATTTCGCGCCTCAACCATCAAACGCTTCATTTCTCGCACCGCTTCAGCAAAACCGCTAAACAAGGCACGCGCGACAATCGCATGACCAATATTTAATTCGCACACATCAGGAATGATGGCAATATCAGCAACGTTGTGATAATTGAGACCATGCCCTGCATTCACCTGTAAGTCAGCCTCTACGCCATGCTTGACAGCCGTGAGAATGCGTTGATATTCTTGTTCATCTGGGGCATCAGCAAAATGACCGGTATGAATTTCTATCACTGGCGCACCCACACGCACTGCCGCATCAATTTGCTCATGTTCAGCATCAATAAATAAAGAAACTCGTGTCCCAACCGCCGCTAATCGTTGACAAGCTTCAGTAATGCGCTCAATTTGGTTGACAACATCAAGCCCCCCTTCGGTTGTCAATTCTTCGCGCCGCTCAGGTACTAAGCAAACATCTTGAGGGCGAAGACGTTCAGCAAAAGCCAACATTTCATCAGTCACCGCCATTTCTAAATTCATACGAGTGAGCAGCACATCTTTAAGTATAAGGACATCGCGCTCTTGAATATGCCGACGATCTTCACGTAAATGTAAAGTAATCAAATCCGCACCCGCTTGCTCTGCCTCAATAGCGGCTTGCACGGGATCGGGATAACGGGTGCCACGCGCCTGTCTAACGGTGGCTATGTGGTCTATATTTACCCCTAAACGTATGGGGGGTGAGTTGCGTGTGGTTTCCATTATGAATTTTTTGCTGTAAATAAAACTTTTTATGATAAAATTAAAAATTTTCCTAAATAAATCACTTAGGAGTCCAAGATTTATCTTGGACGTGTTAATTTAATTTATTAATATAATGATAACACAAAATAAGTTGATGAAAAGAGATTAACTAACGATGAAATCAATCCGATCCTATTTTATGGCCAAATTTTATGATAGCGCCATAAAAAAAGTGGAAAACAACTGTTTAAGCCAGTGGAGAAGAGATCTGTTGGGCAATCTCCGTGGAGATGTATTAGAAATAGGCAGTGGAACTGGGGTCAATCTGAAATATTATCCAAAAACCGTTAATAAGCTGGTTTTAACTGAACCTGATTCCAATATGCGCCATATCCTCAACAAGCGAATTGAAGAATCCGATAGAGATAATATATCAATGGCTCATTACCACGCTGAGTCAATTGATTTGCCCGACGAATCTTTTGATTATGTTGTTTCCACTTTGGTTTTATGCTCTGTTAAAAATCCCTTAAATTCTCTAACAGAACTCAAACGCCTTCTTCGACCGAATGGACAATTGATATTGATGGAACATGTCGCCGCAGACGATAATCCAAAATTATTGAATTGGCAAAAAAGGGTTGAACCCTTTTGGAAATGGATAGGTTGTAACTGTCATTTAACCCGGCAAACGGAAAACTTTATAAAACAAGCAGGCTTCAATTCAATTCAAATTGAAAAAGTTTCTATGCTAGGTGCCCCTTCACTGGTCAAGCCAATGATAAAAGGGATAGCTCAAAAATAGACTTCACTAATATGCAAAAAACCAACACTTACGAAGAATTTATGAAGGGCATCTGGAAAGAAAATCCAGTATTTGTCCAAGTACTGGGCATGTGCCCGATGTTAGCTGTCACTAATTCGGCAATCAATGCGATTGCTATGGGATTGGCGACTTTTTTTGTTTTGGTCGGCTCCAGTACCTTGGTTTCTCTATTTAAAAATTTCATTCCCAAGCAGGTACGCATTTCTTGTTATATTATTATTATCGCCACTTTTGTCACCGTCGCTGATTATACTTTATTGGCTTTAATCCCCGAAGTGCATAAGGAACTGGGTGCTTTTGTCCCCTTGATTGTGGTTAATTGTATGATTTTAGGGCGTCAAGAAGCCTTTGCCTCAAAACATGGAGTGGGCTTAGCGATGGCGGATGCTGTGGGAACGTCCACTGGTTTTTTATTTGCCTTGTTCATCTTAGGCAGTCTCCGAGAAATTTTAGGCAATGGTACATTGTTTGGCATTTCACTGTTCGGTCCCCATTTTGAACCTTGGGTTGTGATGCTGTTACCGCCAGGTGGATTTATTATGCTTGGGCTAATCTTGCTTTTTTTCAACTGGCTCAAAGAAAAGAAAGAATCCATTGTCAGTACACAGTTATCAATGAACAATCAAATTGGGTAATAAATAATCTATGGATAATCTCATTTGGATTTTTATCAGCTCCTTACTGGTCAATAATTTTGTATTTTCTTACTTTCTTGGACTTTGTCCCTTTTTTGGGGTATCGGGCAAGCTGGAAACGGCATTTCGGCTGGGATTGGCGAGTACCTTTGTGATGCTGATTACGGCTGTTTGTACTTGGTTTCTGAATACTTATATATTGATACATGCCCCCTATTTACGCTTGATTACCTTTATTGTGGTGATAGCCAGTACGGTGCAATTTGTTGAAATGGTTATCAAAAAAATGAGTCCCGCCTTGTTTCGTGCCCTGGGTATTTTTCTACCATTGATTACGACTAATTGTGCCATTCTTGGTTTTGCTATTTTTGCGACTAATCGCGGTTATGGGCTGCTGGAGGGCGTGATTTTTGCTTTGGGTGCGGGTGGCGGTTTTACTTTGGCACTGGTACTTATGGCGGGATTGCGTGAAGAAAACGAATTGTCAAATGTACCTTCTCTAATGAAAGGGACTGCAATGAGTCTTATTATTGCGGGCATTCTGTCGTTGGCTTTTATGGGTTTTTCGGGCTTGTTTAGTGCTTAATGGGGGCAATTAATGCTTGATTATCTTTTGGCCATTATTAGTTTAGCAGCTATCTGCTCAGCTTGGGCACTCTTTCAGATTTGGATTAGAAAATATAATCCTAATACTGTGGCATTCAAATCGAAATGTTCTGCTTGTAGCAATGCAAGTGGTTGTACAGAGAACCTTGGGAGTAATAAATAAATGTCAATCCGCGAATATTTAGGTCATTCTCCGAAAATTGCTGAGAGTGCCTATATTGATCCCATGGCACTTGTTATCGGGCAGGTGACGATGGGAGAACAGGCTTCACTATGGCCGATGGTGGTAGCCCGTGGCGATATAGAAAGTATTAGTATCGGCGCACGTACCAATGTGCAAGACAATAGCGTGCTACACGTCAGTCACGATAGTGAATATTGTCCGGGTGGCTTGTCACTCTTGATAGGTGAGGCAGTCACTGTTGGTCATCAAGCTAACCTACATGCTTGTACCATAGAACATCATTGCCTCGTCGGCATCGGTGCTATTGTGCTCGATGGTGCTGTGTTACAGCCTTATACTTTATTGGGCGCGGGCAGTCTCGTTCCACCGGGTAAAGTGTTAGAAGGTGGCCATTTGTGGCTTGGCAATCCAGCGAAAAAGATACGCCCGTTGACTGAGAGTGAAAAAGCGTATTTTGAATATTCAGCCAATCATTATGTCAAATTGGCACAACAGCATAATGGTTGACTTATGATACTCAATTCAACTATTATGATTATGAGCGCCATAAATTTTTTTTGGGTAACGAGGTTATATAAATATGAAAAATGCGAAAACAATGGTCAACTCGGCATTGGTGAGTGTACTGGCACTGGGTTTAGGCACGATCTCCACAAACGCTTTTGCTGCAAAGGCGGGCTTTGAAAAATGTTCAGGTATCGTCAAAGCTGGTATGAACGATTGTGGGACCAGCAAACATGGTTGCGGTGGTGTGGCAACAACAGATGGTGATCCTGAAGAATGGATTTATGTCCCGGAAGGCACTTGCGAAAAGATTGTTGGTGGCACTCTCAAAGAAGCCGCTCCCAAGCAGAAATAAGGCATATTGATTGGAGTCCAAAGCTTTAGCTTTGGACTTAAACATCGACTAATCACATTATGACAACTCATTTCCCACCATCCTACATTTCAGGCGCCGGCATCGGTTTACGTTCTCAACACTATCAATACATTTTAAAGCATCATCCCCCCGTGCATTGGTTTGAGATTTTATCAGATAACTATCTCAATCCCGGCGGACAACCGCTTAACTATTTAGAACGAATCCGCCAAAATTATCAGATCACTCTGCATGGCGTCGGCATGTCTTTAGGAGCAACAGAGCCTTTGGATTTAGATTATTTGGCACGATTAAAACATTTGGCCGCTTTTATTGAACCTGCCCATATTTCAGATCACCTCGCGTGGATTTCCGTCGGTGGTAACTATCTTAATGATCTCGTCCCACTTCCCTATACCGAAACGGTCATGGAGCATGTTGCAAAACGTATCACTCAAGCACAAGAATTTCTTGGACAGCGTCTTTTAATTGAAAACCCATCCAGTTATATCGCCTTCAAAGAGAGTACGATGCCAGAATGGGATTTTATTAAAGGATTGATAGATAAAACGGATTGTAATTTGTTGCTTGATGTCAATAATATTTATGTGAGTGCGACTAATCATGGCTTTGATCCCCTTGACTATCTCAATGCGATACCAGCCGATCGGGTTAAAGAAATTCATTTAGCCGGCTATGAGGAACGAAAGGAATATTTGTTTGATACACACGGATATCAGGTACATCCGCCCGTTTGGCAATTGTATCAAACGGCATTAGAACGCTTTGGTGCGGTGCCTACTCTCATCGAATGGGATACTGACATCCCAACTTTTGATAAATTAATGACAGAAGCTGACAAAGCTGATGCACTAATCAAAAAGGTGGCTTAATGGAACTTGCTGCACTACAAAAACTATTTTATCAGGCGATATTTGACAAAGAGGGCACCAGCGCGACAGAGCTTTGTAAACGTATTACAACCGCAAAAAAATTAACAACTGCTGAAGCCATCGCCATTTATCGAGGCAGCATCATCGGAAAATTAAGCCGATCCTTAAGAGCAATTTATCCCGTTTGCCATCGCCTGGTTGGAGAGCAATTTTTTGAAGCAACCGCAATAACTTATATCCATCGTTTTCCTTCTCAATCTCCAGATTTAGGGGATTATGGCGAGCAATTTCCTGAGTTTCTGGCCTCCTTTGAACCTGCCACCTCTTTAGCCTATTTGCCTGATGTGGCACGCTTGGAGTGGCACTGGCACCGTATTTTTAATGGTGAAGATAGCACACCCTTAGATTTAACCAGCTTAGCGGAAATTGATCAAGATAAATGGGGGAATTTAGTTTTCCAACTACCCAAAGCGAGTATTCTGTTAGAATCTCCCTATCCCATTCATCGCATTTGGCAGATTAATCAGCCTGATTATGAAGGCGATGATCAGGTTAGTTTAGATGAAGGCGCGATAAAAATATTTATGTGGCGACAAGGCTATGATATGCGTCTTGATTTACCAACGGATGAAGAATGGCAATTGTTGAAGGCTTTTAGTAGCGGACAAAAATTTGAAAGGGTTTGTGAAAAGGTTGATGTTTCTGCGTTGCTGACACCATTTGTACAACGCGGATGGATTGCTGGTTTTTTTGTTTAGGATTAAAGTCAAAACCTTAACGAAAAAACCCTTGAATCGCGGATTAAACGGATGACACGGATGACACGGATTAAAAACCTAAAAATACATCTATATCTGATCTTTTGACTTTGATTTTAAATCCGCGTAATCTGTGTCATCCGTCAAATCCGCGATTCAAGGTTTTGAGTGGTACGGGGATTTGGTAAACACGTAACGAATCGTTAAGCCTAAAAATTAGGTGTCGTTTTTTCACTTAGGCAAACTGCCGCCACCCACCCAAAAAGCTGAACCAAATCAAAAAGAGGTGGGCGGCAAGTAGCAGCAGGAAAGCTAGGCGGGCTAATAAAGAGGGTGTGCCTGTTTTTAAACTCTTTTTTACAATGTTCGCCGCCACGTCGACGGTCAGGACGCCCCCCGTGACGTACGCCATGAAGCCGCCGGTCCCCACGGCGAACAGCACGCCGTTCACCACGCCCGCCACCATAACGAGCCTCACGAGGCCCACCACGCCGAACGTCAGGAGGACCGTCAGGACAACCGCCAGGAGGCCCACCACGCCGAACGCCACACCGAACGCCACGCAGAACGGCACGCAGAACGCCACGAAGCACGCCACCATAACGAACCTCAGGAGGTACAGCACGCCGAACGCCACGCCGAACGCCACGCCGAACTGCACGCCCAACGCCACGCCCACGCCGAACGCGACGAAGCCCGCCAAATTTAAAATTTCATCTATATCTCCTAACCACCCCGTTAATACTAACCACCCCGTTAATAGCCAACCCCCCACTAACAAAGCACTGATCCACAGATAAGTATCTGGCTGCCACGCCTTTTCAAAAGGAGGCAAAAATTCTAACCCTAATGCCAAAGTAGGCACCAAGAAAGGCAACAATATTAGGGTACTGAGCAGCCACTTACCTACGCGCTTTTCATCATTTTCACCAAAGGTTTCCCGATAGGCTTTCAATAGTTGAGGCATGACCAAAATCCACCACAACAAGCGAAAATAGTCTAGTGGATTCCAGGGAGAAAGTTGCTTAAGACTCGAAGCCAACCATATCATTATCACCGCCGCAACGATTGCCTGCCACACCGCGACTCTTTGCGGCCCCAAATTGCTTGAATTTGAGGGAGAGGGCGTTTCCACCGATGGACTTACTTGTGATGGCGTGACTGGCGTTTCCAGCGGGGGCAAAGGCTTAGGATAAATTTTTTCCTCTAAAGCCGCATATTTCGGTGATTCTGGATTGACTCTGCCTAAACCCTCTAAATACTGCTTAGCTTTGTCTATTTTCCCCTTGCTCAAGGCAGCTTCTATCCATCTCACATAACGCCTCTCTATTTTAGCTAAACCCGCTAATGCTTCAGTATTGCTTGGCTCTTTTTCCAACACCGCTTTATAGCATGAGAAAGCCGTACCACCCGCGCCAGTCGTTAAACGATAGGCTTGAAAATGTCTTTCACACACGCGCAACATTTGCGGACATTCAGAACAGCAATGACCGTCCACAAAACAAAACCGCTCCGTCAAAGAAGTCGAGTACCAAGGCACTTGAGCCTTTTGAGTTTCTGCCACCACTTGTTTTGTCACCTCAGTCAGCAAATCAAGGACGCTCATAGATACCTTCTTTTTATCACGCAAAGCACTCAACAAATAAGCAGTATAAATGCTATTGCGCTTTTTGCTATTACCATAAGATGGCATATCTGGGGCAGTAGCATAAGCAATCAAAAAACCCATATCGCCTTTGATTTCGGCTAAACCTTTTTTTAAATTCTTGATATTGCTTTGGAAGGGATTATCCCGACACGCATCCAGAATGACCAGATTAACTCCCTCACGATTGACTCTTTCCATTTTTTGCAAGACATAGCTCACATCAAAGCTCTCAAACTCAATATCCTTTTTGTTTCGGATATCTGCCTCTGGTGGCACCAAATAATTGCGATTGTTGGATTGCAAACCATGCCCCGAATAATAAAACAATGCCACATCACCACTCTGCAAACGCTGCCCAAATTCACGTACTGCGTTTTTCATCGTTTTTTTGCTGGCGTTAAGCTTTAAGATCACATCAAAGCCTAAGCTTTTGAGAACCGCTGCCATATCATTCGCATCATTCACGGGATTATCCAGCGAGGGCACTTTTTTGTTGTAGTCCCCATTGCCAATCACTACCGCGTGGCGGGCAGCGTGGGCTGGTGTCAGGGCGCTGATTAATAAAATCAAGCTGAAAATGTGAGACAAATAATAACGCATTTTATTGTCCTTTTTTATAAGTCTAGGACTTACGCATTGACAGAGACTGTTTTATATGTTTTTTAATAAAAACAAACTGTTAAGATTTTAAAATGACTTGGAGTCCAAAGCTTTAGCTTTGGCTAGACTAAGCCAGTACCAAAGCTAAAGCTTTGGACTCCAAGGAGAAAATAAAAAAAATAGTTTTTCAATGCGTAAGTCCTAAAGTCAATGCCATTTTGATTGATAAATTTAGATAGGTTCACAGATTATAACTCCTTTATAGAGGAAAAAAACACTTTCTTGACATTCATAATTAATAATAATATAATATAATAAATTATGTAAATATTGAACATAATTTAAACCAACCGGTAAATTAGCGCAATTCTAAAAATATGAATATCAATGCTTCTATTATTGATCAACGCCTAACTTCAGTAATTGATGCTATTCGGCAACAGGCCCTTGAAGAACTGGGCATTACGGATGCGGGCCGGCTTAAATCCTTAGCGTTTGTGTATATTTGCGTCAAAACGATACTCGATTTGGAAGAGAGCGAAGCTTTTGATTGTTTGACAGAAGGTAGCGGAGATTTCGGCGTAGATGCTATGCACATTTCCGAAGAATATGACGGCGAATTCACAGTCAGTTTATTCCAAGGAAAGTATAAAAATAATGTGGAAGGCAATGCAAATTTTCCAGAAACAGGCGTGACAGCATTGATCAATGCGATTAGGCACTTATTTGATCCTGGTGCCGAACTGCAACATATCAATGCCCGTCTACGTGTCAAAGTTGAGGAAGCCCGTAGTCTGATTCGTGACGGGTATATTCCTCAGGTACGAGCACTGGCCTGTAATAATGGATTGGAATGGAAAAAGGCGGCTCAGGACATCATTGAACAGGCGGGATTCGGCAATCAGGTGATATGGGAACACGTCAATCACGAACGCCTAGTGAAAATTCTGCAAGCAGGAAAGCCAGTTAAGGATACTTTGCAACTCAGCGGTAAAGCTTTGGTCGAAGATATGAATTTTAGTCGGGTGCTGGTGGGGCGGATTTCAGCGACTGAAATTGAGGCCTTGATCGAACGGCACGGGGAACGTTTGCTGGAACGTAATATCCGCCGTTACTTGGGGTTGCACGGCAATCGCGTCAACGAGGGCATTCGCAACACTTTACGGAGCAACGAGATAAATGATTTTTATTTTTACAATAACGGTATTACCCTGATCTGCGATACTTTTTCCTATAACGCGCTGCAAAATGGCGATTATCAGGTACGTGTTGAGAATCTGCAAATTATCAACGGTGGCCAGACTTGCCTGACGATTTTTAAAACCTTGCAAGCCTCGAATTTATCCCAGCACAATGCGTATGTTTTACTGAGGCTTTATCAATTACCCCGTGAGAATGAGGATTTCGTCAGACGGATTACTTATGCGACTAACAGTCAAAACCCGGTATACTTGCGCGATCTGCGTGCTAATGACGAGTGCCAGCAACGCCTGGAAATGGACCTTGAACAATTGGGTTTTAACTATCGCCGAAAACGTACCGACAGCGGTACTAGGCCCACGGACATTACTTCGAGTACGGCAGCCCAGGCCGTATTGGCAGTGTGGCGGAAAAGGCCCCATCAAGCCAAGTTTTTTGCCCGTGAACATTTTGGCAAATTGTATGATGTCATTTTTACAAAGCAGCTAACTGGCACCCATATCGTGATTGCGGTGCGTTTATACCGGCTCGCTGAAAACCGACGCAAACGACCTGAGCCGAGTGACCCAGAATTTGTCCGCTACGCTTCATGCTTTATTGCGATGCAAATGGGACAAAGGCTCCTGCGTGACATGGCACTCTCTGTGGAACAAATGAGCCACCACCGTTTTCAAGAGGCCGAGCAGCTCATTGAACAGAACAGGGAAAAATATTTCAATGATTCATTACAGGATATTCAGAAGGCACTTGACAAGCTTTACGGAAAGCATGAAATCTCACTACAACAACTTTCCGCCACTTTCCGACGCGGTGATTTAATAGAGAAACTTCAGCAACTTGAAGGCTAAAGGTAAAAAAATGACATCCAGCCTACCAATCAATATTAACGACTTGCTCCATTTTCACGGCGTTGAATCAGCACGGGTTGAATTAAAACAATCTTGGGACGAAAAAACCACCGGATTGCAAGTGCTAAAAACGATTTGTGCTTTTGCTAATGACTTCTATAATGTCAATGGTGGTTATATTATTATTGGAGTAAGCGAGCATGACGGTATCGCTGCTTTACCCCCTTTAGGACTAACCCCTAAAACGCTTAATATCGCCCAAAAATGGATAAGGGGTAATGGAAAAAAATTAGAACCAAACGTGTCGCTGAGACTATCCCCTGAAGTGGTTGATGGTAAACATATATTAGTTGTTTGGGTGCCCGGCAGCGACGCACGTCCTCATCAAGCGCCGAGTGGAAAGAACAAGCAACGAGCCTACTATATACGCGACGGTTCAGAGACCATAGAAGCCAAAGGTCAATTGCTCACCGATTTACTAAATATGTGTGCCAAAATCCCTTTTGATGACCGTCGAGCCAGCCAATTTACACTTAACGACTTAAGATCGACTTTAGTACATGAATTTTTATATGACGTGGGAAGTAGCCTTATCGAGGAAAAAGATGATTATAAAATCTATCGTCAGTTATGGTTAACACTAAAAGCCAATGGTCACGAAGTCCCTAAAAATATCGCCTTATTATTTTTTATGGATGAGCCAGAAAGAGCATTTCGAGGCGCACGCATAGAAGTGGTGCATTTTCCAGATGAAAGTGGTAATGTCTTGCAAGAATGGACTTTTCGAGGACCACTGCCCAAACAGATTAAAGATTGCGTGAACCACTTAGAACATTTTTCGACCACATATATTCAAAAACATGATGATCGTTATGAAGCCAGCAGATGGGTCAGTTTTCCCTTACCTGCCCTAAAGGAAACCATTGTTAATGCAGTCTATCATCGTAGCTATGAAGGCACACCAGAACCGACCAAAGTTTATATTTATCCTGATCGTATTGAAGTCACAAGTTATCCCGGACCACTACCCGGCTTGAAAAAAATACATTTTGAACAGCAAAAAGTGCCAAGCGTACCTGCCAGAAATCGTCGTATTGGTGAAATGCTAAAAGAATTAAAATTGGCAGAAGCACGCGGAATACGCAAAGTCTTTCGAGCCATGATAGACAATGGCTCCCCACCACCACGTTATGAATTTGATGAAGAACGTACCTATTTTACAGTTATCCTACCAGCGCATCCAAATACCTGATAGGAGTCGGCCAGATTTATCTTGGACGTCTCTTTAAAAATGGATTAGGATTTGCTATCCTACAACACGTCCAAACTAAAGTTTGGACTCCAATACCATTGCAAGGAGTATACTTATGCGTGACAAAATTAAATTAGTCTCATCAGCAAAAACAGGCCACTTTTATACGACAACCAAAAATAAGCGCAGTACGCCCGATAAACTCGTCTTAAAAAAATACGACCCTGTGGTACGCAAACATGTCGAATACAAAGAAGCCAAAATCAAATAAGGAGAATTGATATGCCCATTATCAAAATGACCGATTTAGACCTCGCGGCAAAACGGGTTCTCATTCGTGAGGACTTGAATGTACCGCTCAAGGATGGCAAAGTGGCCAGCGATCTTCGGATTAAAGCCTCATTACCGACCATCAAATTAGCCCTCGATGCGGGTGCTAAAGTCATGTTGATGTCTCACTTAGGCCGCCCAAAAGAAGGCGAATTTGAGACCAAAGCCTCTATGGCACCCGTTGCCGAGCATTTGGAAAAATTGCTGGGTAAACCCGTCAAATTGGTCAAAAATTGGTTAGATGGGCTAGATGTAGCTGCTGGTGAAGTCGTACTTTGTGAAAACGTCCGCTTTAATAAGGGCGAAAAAAAGAATGATGATGAATTGTCCAAAAAAATGGCCGCCTTGTGTGATATTTACGTGATGGATGCCTTTGGCACCGCACACCGCGCACAAGCCTCTACACATGGCGTTGCCAAATACGCGCCCGTTGCATGTGCTGGACCCTTGTTAGCAGGAGAGTTAGAGGCACTGGGCAAAGCCTTAGATAATCCCGCCCGCCCGATGGTTGCCATTGTCGGCGGTGCTAAAGTCTCTACCAAGCTGACGGTGCTTGAATCTCTCTCTAAAGTGGTTGATCAACTCATTGTTGGGGGAGGGATTGCCAATACCTTTATTGCAGCGGCGGGTCACAATGTGGGCAAGTCCTTGTATGAAAAAGATTTAATAGATGAAGCTAAAAAACTCACCGCAGCCGCACAGTCACGGGGCGGCGATATTCCCGTACCGACTGATGTTGTGGTCAGTTCTACCAGTCCCTTTGAGCAAGCGGATGCCCCCGCTACGCTTAAAGCCGTTAATGAAGTGACTGATAATGAAATGATTTTCGATGTAGGCCCCCAAACCTCGGCTCAGTTTGCAGAAATCCTCAAAACGGCAGGCACTATTGTTTGGAATGGTCCGGTGGGTGTGTTTGAACATGACCAATTTGGAGCAGGTACCAAGGCGATGGCAGAGGCGATTGCTGAAAGTAGCGCATTTTCCATTGCTGGCGGGGGAGATACCTTAGCGGCTGTGGATAAATATGCGGTAACAGATAAAGTGTCATATATATCAACCGGTGGTGGCGCGTTTTTAGAATTTTTAGAAGGCAAAAAATTGCCAGCTGTTGCTATTCTCGAGGAGCGTGGGCAATCTTAAGGGAAGCCAGATGCTAAGAAGAACTAAAATCATCGCCACATTAGGACCATCTACTGATGATCCCAAAATGTTGGATAAAATTATCCAAGCTGGTGTTGATGTTGTGCGCCTGAATTTTTCCCATGAAACCCCTAAAATTCATCAGCGACGCTTAGATGAGGCGCGTAAGTGCGCTAATGCTTATGGGCGCCCGATTGGGGCGATTGTGGATTTACAAGGCCCTAAAATTCGTATTGAAGGGTTTAGTCAAGGTAAAATCATCTTAAATGAAGGTGATCAATTTATCCTTGATGCCACTTGTCCGAGTGATGCTGGTAATCAACAACGTGTTGGTATCACTTATAAACAATTGCCCAAGGATGTGCAAAGTGCTGACACTTTACTTTTGGATGATGGACGCATTGTTTTAAAAGTTGAACAGGTTCTTGATAGCCAAATCAATTGTAAAGTGATCGTTGGTGGTAAACTGTCTAACCACAAAGGGATTAATCGTGAAGGCGGTGGGCTATCAGCCGATGCCTTAACTGATAAAGATCGCGCAGATATTGCCACCGCTGCTGCTATGCAAGTGGACTATTTAGCCGTCTCCTTTCCCCGCAGTGCTGAGGATATTCACGACGCGCGTGAATTATTACAAGCCGCTGGCGGTAAAGCTGGGATTATTGCTAAAATTGAACGCGCTGAAGCACTTGCTAATTATGAAGAAATTATCAAAGCGTCTGATGCCATCATGGTCGCACGCGGCGATTTAGGGGTAGAAATTGGTGATGCCAATCTGCCACTCGCCCAAAAGCGATTGATTAAAAAGGCGCGTGAGTTAAATACAGTGGTCATTACGGCAACGCAAATGATGGAATCCATGATGGAAAATCCGATTCCGACTCGTGCCGAAGTATCTGATGTCGCTAATGCAGTTTTTGATGGCACCGACGCGGTGATGCTGTCAGGGGAAACGGCGGCGGGTGAATATCCCGATAAAGCTGTGATTGCAATGAATAGAGTGTGTTGCGAAGCAGAAAAAGATCCTATGGTACAGAAATCGCGTCATCGCCTAGAACATCAATTTGAGCGCATTGATGAAGCGATTGCGATGGCAAGTATGTACACGGCTAATCATTTAAACATTAGCGCAATTGTGGCGCTGACGGAATCTGGTTCAACGCCATTGTGGATGTCGCGCATTAATTCAGGCATACCCATTTTTGCCTTATCGCGTCATGCCAGTACCCGCAGTAAAGTGACTTTATTTAGGGGTGTTTATCCTATTGAATTTGATGAATTTTCTAAGATTGATACCTTGCAAGCTAACCAAGTTATGATTAACAAATTGTTAAAGCGTGCGGCTATCAGTAAAGGCGATTTAGTCATTATTACTAAGGGTGTCAAAGGTATTTCAGGCGAAACGAATTTAATGAAAATCGTTTGCGTTGACAGTGAACCGAAGCCGTCTCAAGATTAGACTTGTCCGTAAATAAAAAGTTTTGATTTTGATTTTTTATTGACGGACAACTCTATTAAAGGTCCAAAATAAATTTTGGACAAGATGTTTAATTTTTCACTTTATTTATTTATATATATATATTTAGGAGAATTTTATGCTTATTTCCATGCGTCAACTGCTCGATCATGCCGCAGAAAATGGTTATGGATTGCCCGCATTTAACGTCAACAATATGGAACAAGTCCATGCCATCATGCAAGCGGCTGATGCAACCGATAGTCCGGTGATTATGCAAGGCTCTGCCGGGGCGCGTGCTTATGCGGGTGAAGCGTTTTTACGTCACTTGATTTCGGCGGCTGTAGAAACGTATCCACATATTCCAATTGTCATGCACCAAGATCATGGCTCAGAGCCAGCCGTCTGTTTGCGTTCCATACAAAGTGGCTTTAGCTCGGTGATGATGGATGGCTCATTAATGTCTGATATGAAAACCCCTTCAAGTTTTGAATACAATGTCGATGTCACTAAGCAAGTTGTTCAGATGGCACATGCTGGTGGCGTATCTGTTGAAGGTGAATTGGGTTGTTTAGGCTCATTAGAAAGCGGTATGGCGGCTGAAGAAGATGGCTCGGGTGCTGAAGGTAAGTTGTCGCGTGAACAATTATTAACGGATCCAGAACAAGCGGCTGATTTTGTGAAGCAAACGGGCGTTGATGCTCTCGCTATCGCTATCGGTACCAGTCATGGTGCTTATAAATTTACTCGTCCGCCGACGGGAGATATTTTGGCGATTGATCGTGTTAAAGAAATTCATGTCCGCATTCCCGATACCCATTTAGTGATGCACGGCTCCTCTTCTGTGCCACAAGAATGGCTGGCGATTATCAACAATTATGGTGGTGACATGGGGCAAACTTATGGCGTGCCTGTTGAGGAAATCGTCGAAGGTATCAAACATGGTGTGCATAAAGTCAACATTGACACTGACTTGCGTATGGCTTCCACTGGTGCGGTTCGTAAATTCTTACAGGAGAACCCTTCCGTTTTTGATCCACGCAAATTCCTGAAAGAAGCCACTAAAGGTATGATGGGTATTTGTAAAGCACGTTATGAAGCATTTGGTTGTGCTGGTATGGCTTCCAAAATCCAGGCCGTTTCTTTAGAGAAGATGGCTGATCGTTATGCGAGTGGGGATTTAGATCCAAGAGTTAATTAGTAGTCGGTTGGAGTCCAAGATTTATCTTGGACTTCTTTTATGTTTTTCTTAATTATTATATTGCTATATATTTATTTATTTTATAATAAATGGAGGTTAACATGTCTGGAAAACCCGCTGCCCGCCTGGCTGATCCGGTTAGTCACCCATTACCCCCTGTTTTAACCGGCGTACCGACGAGTCCAAATATTTTGATTGGATATAAACCTGCTTGGAAGGGTGTACCTGCGGCCTCTGCCGCTGCGTTGAAAACCGCCAAAAAAGTTTCAGATACGGCAATTAAAGTGGCTAAGGCGGCGACAAAAGCCGCTTCAGGCACTCCCGCCTTTCCCGCCGTTAAAGCGGCTGAAGAAGCCACAAAAGCGGCCTGCTTAGCCAGTATGGGCAGTACAATTAGTAGTATGTCGATGGGCGCGGATATTCATATTTGTACGACGCCCTATCCGATTCCACCGCATGGTCCTGGTGTGGTTATTAATGGTAGCAAAACGGTCTTAATCAATAATCTACCCGCCGCCCGTCAGGGAGATACGGTTTTAGAGGCGATTGGTGGACCTAATAAAATTAGTCAGGGGTGTATGACGGTGAAAATAGGGGGTTGACGCATAGGACTATATTTATTAACAAATATGACATAAGTACGGTTCAGCGTGACAGCCACGCTTGCAAGGCGTCTGTTCGCTTGCTTACATTAACCATATCTTTATCATCCTGCAACAATAACCATGCTCTGTTAATATGCTCAAAAAACAGCTTTTTTAGCCGTACAAGATAGTAAATATAAATGCGTGGAGAATTGTACTGAACTGGATACAATCTCGCCATTTCTTCCGGCGAAAGAAAAACCCTTTTCAGAAATACTTTGAATTTATCCATAGACGATTCTGACTTCCAAAAGTCTATGAGATTGAGAGAGGGATAAATACGCTTATCCAAGAGTTGCGCCTTAGCCCAGTTGATCACCTGCGGTTCTAAATCTTCCGGCTCTAATTTGTCTAATACCTCATTGGGCACTGCTGCATCAAACAAAGTTTTGGCTAAATAAAGGCTGATATAGACCGTCTTGCTCGCCCTCCATTGGCGGCTACGATGCATTAATTGTTCCCAGTTTATTTCATCTTGGTAGTGTCGGAGTGTTTCCCAAATATCATAGAAGCCACTGAGTCCATTCCGAAAGAGGTGTTGATAGCTTGTGTGTAAACATAGGTGTAATAACAAATCTTCTGGAGATAAGACTAATACCTCAACACCTGCAATCCTAGCTGGTTGGGCTCTTTTCCACACACCATCAATGTCTATTATAAAGGGACTGGTTGGGAGAACAATGGTCCAATGAATATCAACTGGAAAGGCATTCGGTTTTGTAAAAGGAGGTAGGTGCTGGTATTTTGCACAGATGCCTTCAATATCGCCTACTCTGGTTGTGCCTGAAATATATCCCATTTCCAAAAATTTTTCTCCGACTTTTAATAAATCGCTTTTTTTGACGAGGATATCCAGATCATTCATTGGGCGGAGGGCTATGTTAGCATAAACGTTTTGCGCTAAATGTGCCCCTTTGAGGACAATGACGGGTACGGGTATATTTTCTAACGCTTTGATTATTTTTGAAAAATCATTATAAAGGCGAATATTCCGGCGAGCCGAAATGAGATAAGCTTTGTGTAGCTTGACATTCGGATAAATGGTCTTTAAACGATGGTAAAGCAAAGGCGCAAGGTTATGTTTTATGGCGAATTGAATGAGAGAGTCCCAATCAGTTTTCCGTTCAAGCGCGTCGTCATTTTCTTGACAAAGACAATCTATTAAAAACTTGCCCATCGTTTCTTGATCCATTAAAAGCTCCTATCAGCTAGCTAGGAGTCCAAGATTTATCTTGGACGTCCCGTTTAAGTCTGAGAATGCAATTGTTGCATAGCCTTACTGAGTTCTCCCTTCACAATCAATGGCATGACCTCCAAAGCGGCAGTCATAGCTGTCTCAATGGCTGCTTGATCTTCACGGGAGGGGCTACTCAATACATAATTAGTCACTTCGCTGCTAATGCCTGGATGTCCAATGCCGAGCCGCAAGCGCAAAAATTGATTGCTACCAAGATGAGCGATAATATTTTTCAATCCATTATGCCTACCATCGCTACCACCTTGTTTTAGACGCGCTTTCCCCGCCGGAAAGTCAAGTTCATCGTGAACGACTAAAATCTGTTCGACAGGTATTTTGTAATAATTTGCCAAAGCAGCCACAGCTTGCCCACTGTGGTTCATAAAAGTATTGGGTTTGAGCAACCAATATTTTAAGTTACCTTGCTCAAGGCGACAAACTTCACCCTGAAATTTCGCTTCATGGCGAAATGGTACCTGCACTGCAAGGTTATCTAGCAACCAAAAGCCAGCATTATGACGAGTAGCAATATAACGTGGACCAGGATTACCCAAGCCCACTATGAGCGATACGCTTATTATTTAATCTGCTCCTAAAAAGTTAGACAAAGTTGGACATTTTAGGTAATTCGCTCTCTGTTGATAATTCCGAAGAATTGCAACTAGAGTCCTGGTTGAGCAGTCCCAACCGTTGTCGCTCAGTCCGTTCTAACAAGATGGATTTCACCTTTTGAAAAGGTGTCCAACGATCTATCTCCGAATCGTGAAGTCTTGCTAGAACGTTTCGCGCAGCATTCTCATCAGCTTGTAACACCACCCCATCGAAACAGTGAAATGAATCTCCACTACGTTTGCCCAAAAGGACTCCGTGGCGGCTATCCATTTGCGAAGTGTACGCGCTATTGACAAGAATGACCGAAGAACCTCTCCGGCGAGAAACTGTGTCTAAAGCATTTGCTATCACACCTTTTGTCCAGGCAGATAGTCTTCTTGTAACATTTTTTCCAAATTTTATTGAGGCAATTGGTGAAGTTAAATCTTCAGCCGCAATAAACTCAGCTTTATCAACTAACTTATGCGTTGCTTGATAGATTGTATCTTTAATTTGAGCTTGAACTTGAGCCTTTTTGCGATTAAGTTTCTTTCTACCCAAATTATTTTCAATAATATTTGGTTTTTTATGTGATTTCTTATTCGCAATTGCCCTGAGTTTATTTCTGGCTTGGTATTTCTTTTTTAAACGATCTGACTGCTGGGTAAGTATTTTACCCAAGCCTTTGCCATAATGTTCGCCATCAGAATCAACAAAAACTTCGGTGTACCCTTTATCTACACCGAGTGTTGCTTGACCACAACTTTTAGTTTCTTCTACATCAATTGTATAGTGAACTTCAATTTCAGCTTCTTTAAGAATTAATCTTAAAGTGCCTGTTGGTTCAACTGTTGTATTGAGTGGAATCGCAATGCGCTTGCCAATTTTAACGCTTGGTATTTTTATCCAAGCATGGCCACCTAATTGAAAAGTGGTGTAGTTATCAGAACGGACAATAATCTGATTATTTGTATGATTACGTCCCGGCTTCCAATGTTTACGCATCAAACGTCTCAAATAATTATCAGAAGTCCACTTATCTGACTTAAGTTTTTTGTAAAGCTCGTGTCGTTTTTTTTCATCAGAAACTTGTTTATAAATAACTTTTCTGACCTTTTCTTTGGCAGATTCTCGGCTAGCTTTTATGTCACCAAAACTGTCACGCAGAGTTTCTTTCCAAGCGTTAGCAGATACGTTAAACTGATGTTTTTCTTTAAGCCATTGGTCACGTATTTTTCTATCACTTTTGATAGAAACCCCACTAATTGAGCCGAAAGAATGCCAAACTTCAGAACGTACTTGACCTAATCGTTTGGCTTGTTCTTCCAATTGTTCATATTTACCACGATTTAGGTTTTTACTTTTGATAATCCTTGTCACCTTCATTAGTAATTACCTTTTTTATGTCTTTTTTATATTTTCTTAAACCATATAAACGGCAAGAAAAAGTGTGAATAATTGCCATCAAGTCTTCTACCATTTCTTGTTGAGGGCTCAATGAGTCTTGATTGACAACCCACCTTCTTAATATTTTTACTGAGACACCTACTTTTTTCGCAAACTCAACTCGTGTGGTCGATATTTATTACCCATAATGGGTCATTATGGGTAGCTTTGTCCAACTTTCAAGTAGCAGTTAATTTACTCCTTTTTTCTCTTCATCTTCTGCGGCGGCACTTTCTTGAGCTTGTGCATCTTCTTCTTCATCGGCTTTGCTGCCACGCGCTAAATGTACAGAAACAACGGCTAGATTCTGTTCGCTACCATGCAAAAGTTCGACACCTTCAGGGAGAACCAAATCAGATAAGTGTACAATTTCATTGAGGTTGATATTGACTAAATCAACTTCAATAAATTCCGGCAAATCGTTGGGCAAACAAGATATTTCAACTTCAGTTATCTGACGTGATACAACACCACCGCCTTGTTTCACCCCAATACATTGATTTTCATTAAGAAAGTGTAGTGGCACACGCATGTGCAGTTTTTGAGTTTCACTGACACGCAGCAAATCTAAATGCATCACGGCGGGACGATAGGGATGACGTTGTAAATCTTTAAGTACTGCCTTTTCGACTTCACCCTCAATATTGACAGTCAATATATGCGAATAAAATCCCTCATTCTCTAATTGTTTCAGCAATTCGTTATGGGATAAGGTTAATGAGACAGGGGCTTTGCCTCCTCCATAAATGATGGCGGGTATATAACCGGCGTGACGTGAGCGGCGGCTCGCACCTTTTCCTACATCGGTACGCCGTTGTGCTTTTATTTCAAAGGTTTCCATTTGATTTCCAATAAATAAATCCCCTAATGGGGACGGTTATGATTAGGCTCCGCGACCAGAGACTTTTCAGTTATTCTATAAACAATGAACTGAGCGATTCTTCTTGACTAATGCGGCGCATACTTTCAGCCAACATTTCGGCAATGCTCAATTGACGAATACGTACACAGGCAGCAGCATCCTCTTTTAAGGGAATAGTATCCGTCACCACTAATTCATCAAGTTTTGAAGCTTCAATCTTTTTCACCGCATCACCTGATAACACTGGATGTGTACAATAAGCGACAACTCTGGCGGCACCATGTTCTTTAAGCGCACCGGCAGCTTCACATAAAGTACCTGCGGTATCAACCATATCGTCGATAATAATACAGCTACGATTTTCTACATCGCCAATAATATTCATCACTTTCGCCTCATTTGGGCGAGGACGACGTTTATCAATAATGGCTAAATCGGCATCGTCGATTTGCTTTGCTAAAGCTCTCGCACGAACAACGCCGCCAACATCCGGTGAGACAACCATCAAATTAGGATATTCATGTCGCCAAATATCGCCCAATAAAATGGGTGAGGCATAAATATTATCAACTGCTAAATCAAAAAAACCTTGAATTTGATCAGCGTGTAAATCCATGGTCAGTACACGATCAGCACCAACGCTGCCGATCAGTTTGGCGACAACTTTGGCGCTAATGGGGACACGGGCGGAACGAGGGCGACGATCTTGACGGGAATAACCAAAATAGGGAATGACACAGGTGATACGGCTTGCTGAGGCTCGCCGCAGTGCATCGACTAACACCAGTAATTCCATCAAATGATCATTGGTAGGTCGACAGGTAGGCTGGATAATAAAGACATCTTTTCCGCGAACATTCTCACGGATTTCGACCATGATTTCGTCATCACGAAAACGACTAACGACAGCATTGCCCAAAGGTAAATTCAGATGAGCCGCAACAGCTTTTGCTAAAGCCTGATTGGCATTACCCGTAAATACCCTCATTCGGCTTGATACATCCGAAGCATCTGCGGGATTCATTGGAAAATGATTGAGGATTTAATGAAATGAAATGAATGTGGCTGGGGTGCCAGGATTCGAACCTGGGATCCCGAGACCAAAACCCAGTGCCTTACCACTTGGCTACACCCCAATAAATATGACTAGAAAATAGATTGTGATGATTATTGTAGCAAATCATCTATGCTTTTGTAAAGCATTTAATGCGGGAGACTTATTTCTCCCCTGTGCGACAAAACCATACCATACATTTGGTAATTGTGCAAGTACCGCTTGAGCTTGTGCGCGACTTTCAAAGCGTGCAAATAGACACGCGCCTGTTCCCGTCAATCGGGCGGGACTATATTGACTTAGCCAATCAAGGGCTTGTCCCACTTGTGGGTAAATACGACGCACAATTTTTTCACAGACGTTGCGACTTTGACCAGCAAAGAATTCGGCTATTGTGATAGATAATGCATCGCGTGTCAAGTCTTTTGTTGAAAAAATTTCAGCCGTCGATACGTGACACCCCGGGTGAATGACGAAATACCAAGGCTCATCAAGCTCAATCGGCTTTAATGATTCGCCAACGCCCTCTGCCCAGGCAGCGTGACCCTGTACAAAAACGGGCACATCCGCACCTAAGCTTAATCCAAGCTGCGCGAGTATATCAGATGATAAGTGTAAATGCCAGAGTTGATTTAATGCTAATAAAGTCGTCGCGGCATCGGAGCTACCTCCACCTAAGCCGCCACCCATTGGAATTTTTTTTTCAATTTGTATATCAGCACCCAAGGATGTGCGACTGTATTGTTTGAGCAAACGCGCCGCCCGCAAGACTATATCTTGCTCAGGGGGCAAATCTTTTGCGCTGGACTGACAGGACAGTTGTCCATCGGGGCGCATATTAAAATATAAATCGTCGCAAAAGTCAAGAAATTGAAAAATGGTTTGCAAGTTGTGGTAGCCATCCGCCCGTCGTGAGGTGATGTGCAAAAATAAGTTGAGTTTGGCGGGGGCTAAATAATGATATTTTTTTATCATGGGATTCATTTTTTTTATTTTGTCATTTTTGCATAATAGAGTTGTCCGTCAATAAAAAGTCAAGTCAAAATCAAAACCCCGAATCCTTAAAACCATCAAAAAACAAAAGTCAAAACCAAAAACCGACAAGCGTAAAAGCGTAAAAAAGCCAAGTGCAAGTGCTAATAAGGCTGCCTCTCAAAAAACGTTTCATCAAATAACCAAGGCAATCTTGGCGAATGGCTTGCTCATTGACAGTAAACATCGCGGGTATCACCGGACAAATGGTACGAATTTCTTGCTTTTCCACCTTAAAATACTGAGCCGTCACATTATAACCATTCTCGTCCAATACTTCAAAATATTGCTTAGATGGGACATTTAATCTGCCTAAGCTCGTTCCGACGGGCAATTCCTGAAAATTCACATGATCCAGATTAGGTATTAAACAAAGTTCGCGCTGACAATCCCCAAAACCAAAACTCAGCTTGCTTGGCACCCGTACCGTGCCTATTGTTTGATACAGCTCAATATCATGTTCTGCCACCGGATGTTGTGGAATTTCTGAAAGATGCAGACAAGCTTCCAGAAATTCTAAAGTATGGGAAACACTATACTTGGTGCCGGGTTGACCGCATTCCACAGTGATAGAAGGGCAGAAATCGGCGAAGGCGCGTGATAGCAGATTGTCTGGGCGTTGGATGTACACCACAGTGCGACTAAATAGGCTGGCTAGCTGCATAAAAGGCTGATCCAGATGGGTAATACAAGCATAATGAGGATTCAAGCCAGTGTTATTGTGGACATCAACACAAGCGAAAACGTCACGCATTTTTTCTAGGACTTGTTGAGCCATCGCATGTTCTGGCGTATCCCCCCCATTCCAAATGCGATTATAATCGGGTTGCGTATCAAATCGCCGACACCCATAACAGGCTGCCGCGACGTTGCCAATGAATAAAGACAGAGATCGTGGTAATTCGCGATCTGTATAGCGTCGCAACAGGGTTTGGAGCGCCAGAAAACCAGTAATCTCATTGCCGTGCAACAGTACTGAAATAAACAACGGCGGATCGCGTCGTCCTTTTAAATGAATCAAAGTGGGTCCCGCCAGCACTTGATTGAGCTGAACCGGTGTCACTTCTAATAATCCTGGGGGTAAATGGTTGATAATGCTTAACATGTAAGACTCCACTCATGCACTGGTATCCCGCGCTGTTGCCGTTCTCGGTAGGCCGTGGTCAGAGCGCACATATCTGGGCCATAACGTGCCACAAAGTCGCGTTGCCAACGGGCACCTGTCCGCCCCTTTCTGACTCGTGCCTCGATGATATCAAGGTAAGTTTGAATATCGTCACGCTTAATATCTAAAAACTCTAAGCCCTGTCTTGCCAAAGGTAAAAGAACTTCCAGCACCAATTGACGCAACACTACCGATTTTCCATCCAACCACACGATTTCCGCACTTAAACCAGATTGTGCCGCCGCGTAAAAATTATCTCGGCAGCGATCAAAGGGCAATAATGTCTCAGGCGGGATCGCCTCTTTTCCATAGAAATGTATCAAACCGTAAAAAAACGCGGCATTGGCAATTGTATCAACAACTGTGGGTCCAGCAGCCATCACCCGATGTTCAATCCGCAAGTGTGGTATTCCATTCTTGTCAAAACCGATGAGCGGCCTATTCCAACGCCAAAGTGTGCCATTTTGCAGACGCAGGTGAGTGAGCTGTTCCACAGGCTCATCCAAGACAAAGGGTAATAAAGGGGGATAGCATTCCAGATTCTCCACAAACAACTCCTGTAGAGAGTGTTGCACATAAGCAGAGCCGAAGGTGACGCGAGCTAAGCCTTGCTTATCGGCCACCGATTGCTCAAAAACGGGAATCCGAGTTTCTTCCCAGAGTGCTCGTCCAAATAGAAAGGGAGAATTGGCTGCCATAGCCACCATGGGGGCTGATAGGATCAATGCGCTGTTAAAATATCGCACCGCATTCGCCTCTTCAACTTGCAAATGAATCTGGAGAGAGGTGGTCGCCGCTTCTAACATCACATCTTGATGTTCTGTGCGTAGCCGTTCCTGCTGGCCTTGTATGTCCAAAACCAAAGGATTTCCCTTACGCAACCTCAACACTTGTTCATTCAAAGCGCGGTAACGGCTTCTTGGCGACATGTTGGCCATTTTGAGGTCTTGATCCCGCACCGTGGGCAAAATGCCAATCATCAATAGCGAAGCTTCCAATTCTGCGGCACTTTTATTGCATACAGACCAAAGCGCCTCCAGTGCCGTATGCAGACGGGACAGCGTATCACCCTTTAATATCCGAGGCTCAGTATTAAGTTCGACATTGAAGACGGACAATTCGGGTACGAGCAAGGGATTTTGGAGATGCTCTAAATAAGCTTGATTGATGGGCGCGGGTAAGCCCTTGTCATCCACCAACCAGGCTTCCAGTTCAAACCCGACGATGCTCGGTTCCATGGCAAAACGCTTTTCTAAAAACCATTGTTGTACCAGTGCCGTTTCTTCCCGCAAACGGGATTCAAAGGCTTGGAAATCTTGTTTCTTAAAATGACAACGGGCGATATCCTGACCCATGAGCTTACCTCTTTTTAGTTATCTTGACATCCACGCGGCGATTTTGACTGTCACCAAAAATTGTCACCGTGATGCGTTTAGAGCTGATGCCCTGTTTCATGAGGGCAAATTGGACAGCAGTGGCACGTCGCTTGGATAAACCTAAATGATGTTGATCAGTACTCTCGCTATGTCCTTCAATAAAAACATTTAATTCAGCTTGTTGCTTGAGAAAGGTTGCCAGGGTTTCAATATCACGCTTGTCTTTCAAGAAAGCATCATCTAATGTGAGCACTAAAGGCTTGGTTTGATTCCATTGAGTCAGCTTTTTTTGTAATATTCTGTCTGGTGGAACAGGTGTCTCCACTTTTAAGGCCGTTTTTTCAGCGACTTCAGGCTTTTTGACAACGGGCTTATCTTTTTTCGGCGCATTACGACAAGCGGTGCCACTGAAACTGATGAAAATAACGAGCAGTGTTTTTGTGAAAGCCCTGCGATTGATACTTGTCATCATCTACTTTATTCCCTGTTAATTTGCATCACAATTAAATGCCGTTGTGCCGCCTCTTTCGGTATTTCTAATGAAAAACTCTCTAAATGCACTGGCAAGTCTGCCATTTCAGCCATTTCGGTTTCAGGATAAACCCCTTTCATTGCTAACAATCCCCCGTCCATTGTACACAACCGCCCCGTTTGCGTGTAAAAACGAAATAAGCTTGTATAAGCTCTTGAAATAATAGTATTAAATTTATAAGAGGGATGGAATGCCTCAATGCGAGTACACTCAGCAACAGCATTTTTGATATCTAATTCAATGATAGCTTGTTTGACAAAGCGGATTTTTTTTGCATTACTGTCTAATAAAACACATTGCCAGTCGGGGCGTGCCATCGCCAATATTAACCCGGGCAAACCGGCACCCGTGCCGACATCTAAAATCTGTGCGCCACGCACATAAGGCAATACCGTTAAACTATCTAATATATGTTTAGGTATCATTTGTGCGACATCGCGCACGCCGGTTAAATTGTAAACGCGATTCCATTTGACGAGCAATTCAAGGTAATTTAATAATTGCGTTTGGGTGGAATCGGACAGTTTGAGTTGTAGGGCATCTAAACCCTGACGTAGATTGTTTGCGAGATTCATGTATCAATCCCAGCTTGAGCAATCTCAACCAATTGGCGAATTTGTTCAGGCGTAATCACATAAGGTGGCATCAAATAAATGACGTTACCAAGGGGGCGCAATAAGGCACCTTTTTTTAAAGCATACTGATACACTTGCAAACCGCGCCGCTCTTGCCAAGGATAGGCTTCTCGCTTTTTCTTATCTTTAACCATTTCGATAGCGAGTATCATGCCTTGTTGGCGCACTTCACCGATATGGGGATGATCCTGCAATGGGCGACTTGCTTCATCCATGACGTGTGCGAGTTTTCGATTATTTTCAATCACATTGTCTTGTTCAAAAATGTCTAAAGTGGCTAACGCCGCCCGACAGGCTAAAGGATTGCCGGTATAACTGTGCGAATGTAAAAACGCCTTTAATGTCGTATAATCATCATAAAAGGCTTGATAAATTTTGTCGTTGGTTAATACAACTGCCATGGGCAAATAACCGCCCGTTAATCCTTTGGATAAACATAAAAAATCAGGGGTGATATTGGCGTGCTCACAAGCAAACATTGTGCCAGTACGCCCAAAACCGACCGCCATTTCATCAGCGATTAAGTGTACATTATATTGTGAGCAGGCTTGTCGCAATAAAGTTAAATAAATTGGATGATACATTCGCATCCCGCCAGCACATTGTACCAAGGGCTCAACAATCACCGCCGCTATTTCATGTCCCTGTTTTTCTAACAAGGCAGCCATGCTTTCAAATTGGCGTCGCGCATAATCTTCATAAGATTCGCCCGGCTCGGCATAACAACCCGCTGGTGAGGGGGCAACTAAAGTTTGCATCAATAAAGGCGCATAGATTTCCTTATAGAGTGCGACATCTCCCACCGCTAAAGTGCCCAAAGTTTCGCCATGATAACTGTCTTGCAATGTGACAAATTTAGTTTTTTGTGGCAAACCTTGATTGCGCCAATAATGAAAACTCATTTTCAAGGCGACTTCTATGCCTGCCGATCCATTATCGGCGTAAAAACAATGCGTTAAATCAGGCGGCGTGATCGCAACCAATCGCTCAGATAATTCTATGACAGTCTCATGACTAAAACCTGCCAAGATCACATGCTCCAAAGTCTCTAATTGTTCACGCACAGCGGCATTAATGCGCGGATTAGCATGTCCAAATAAATTAACCCACCATGAGCTGATGGCATCAATATAGCGTTTACCCTCAAAATCCTCTAACCAAACCCCCTCACCGCGTCGAATGGGGATGAGGGGTAAAGTTTCATGATCTTTCATTTGGGTGCAGGGATGCCATAATACTGATAAATCGCGTTGAATGATTTTTGAATTTTGCATTGTCGTTATTATCTATAGGAGCGTGGGAACGATGAAAGCTATATCTGTAGTATAATAAACATCTAACAATTTTTTCAATTTCTAATTTTTAGGAATAATTAACAATTGGAGTCCAAAGCTTTAGCTTTGGACGAGAAAAAAAAATGCTAACAATCTTGCATACCATTAACAAACATAAATGGCTCATCTTAGGATTGACACTAATAATAGGTTTATTGACAACTTTCTATGTAGCTTCATTAGCATCAATCTATCGCTCCACAGCAATATTATTAATTGGAGTTGAGCATAACAAAGAGATTTATACTGAAAATGTTGAGGAAAATCGTCAGGAATTAGATAATTATTACCAAACTCAGTTGAAAATCTTAGGTTCCAGAATTTTGGTGGAAAAGTTGATTGATAAGCTCAATCTAGCGATAGCGCCAGAACGCCAGGCTATCGTCGAAACCCTTATGAAGGGGCTCAATATCACATCGGTACCTAACAGTCAATTAGTGGAGATTAGTTTTGAATCGACTGATGCCCAATTAGCCGCCCAAATTCCCAATGCTTTAGTCGAACTTTATCTTGAAAATACCCTAGAAACGAAACTGGCAGTGATTAAAAAAGCCTATTCACGGCTAACTAAACGTATAGAAAAACTACGCAACTCACTGATAAAATCGGAAAAGGAGCTACAAACCTATATAGAAAATCACGATCAGGTTGATCAATCTCAATTGAAAATCTTGCAAGAAGAGGTTGATAGCAACAGTAAATTGTATCAAAAATGGCTACTTCGCTTCAAAGAGATAGATAGCTTGCAAACGCTCCAAGATCCACAAACGACGGTTGGTCGATTAATCGAACCTGCGCGCGTGAGTGCCATACCTTATAAACCTCAAAAAAAATGGATCGTAGCTATCAGCTTAATCTTAGCTTTGTTTTTTTCGACGCTGTTAGCGTTTTTCCTTGAATTTATAGACAAATCGCTCAAAACGCCTGAAGAGGTAGAAAAAAAATTGGGATTACCACTGTTAACTGTTTTGCCCAAGGTCAAAATAGGCAAGACAGAGGACAAAATCAAGGCCCGGTGGATGTTTTTGAAAGAGCCCAAATCCGGCTATTCTGAATCTATACGCACCGCCCGTACTGGTCTTTTGTTATCTAACGTGACCACCCAACATAAGGTATTAATTGTAACGTCTTCTATTCCAAACGAAGGGAAAACAACCTTTGCTATCAACATAGCCCTTGCGCTAGGGCACATAGAGAAAACTTTATTGATTGATGCGGACTTGCGTCTGCCTAGCCTAGCGAAGTCACTGGGATTAAGTGACGAAACCCCCGGATTATCTGAACTGGTAACAGGGGAGCGTGATTTAGATGAATGTATTCAAGCTCATCTAAGCGACAACAGGAGAAAACTTGATATCATGCCCAGCGGAGTGGTGCCACCTAATCCGCTAGAATTACTATCATCTCCACGTTTTGGGGAACTTTTAGAGCAGCTTTCTCAAGAATATAAATATATTATTATTGACAGTGCGCCCACCATAGCAGTCAGTGATGCACTGGTGCTAGCGAAACATGCCTGCGGCGTGCTATATGTCGTCAAGGCTAATGCCACCCCCTATAAAATTGTACAAGAAGGTCTTAAACGCTTGCATCAAGTCAAAGCACCCGTACATAATATTATTTTAAATCAGCTTGATAGCGAAAATTCTGACAAATACTATAGATATGGATATGGATATGGTAACAATTACTAGTGCATCCATCGAGTTCAATCGGGGCAACCATAAAGGATTGCCCCTACAATATCGTTTGTTTTTGTTTCCTCGGCAAAAGTTTTCGCGCAGCGAAAACTTTTGCCGAGGAAGGCAATCCCTTGTGGTTGCCCTTACTTATAATAGGCTCCCTAACATTTACAAGTGATTTATGGAAGAACATACAAATAAACTCTCTACAATTCTATTAATAATCATATTATTGCCACTCTCCATTATTTTTTGGGTTAAACCAGAATATGTATTTGAAATTGCGACTTTTAGTCCCCTTAAAGCCCCCTCTACCGACAAGTTGGAGCACTCAGAAAAAGGTGATTATCCGCCAACCTCTTTTTTTCGTGAGCGCAATACGCTTGAAGTCGAAGTGCCACGAGATATGAGCGTTAACGATTTTATAAAACTTTATCAGCTCAATATGTCAGATATCCGGGCTAAAATTACTCAGCAGATGGGTAATGATAATACACCCTTGAAAGCGGGTCAGCGATTTACTATAAATCTCACGCCACCAGCAGCAGGAGCGTCAGGACAATGAATGATAAGTATCTATGCCTGAACTGCTGGCGTATTAGCCATGTCAATGATTTGATCGTGAAGTCTCATTGGTACGAGCCGCCAGGCGGACGTTTAGGTGATTTATATCCTCACACTTTTTGGCAGAAATTGTGGGGGTTAGCACCCAAGGACCCTTATCAACTTGCCAATCAAAACGGCAGGACAGTTAAATGCAAATGTGGTCAAGCAATGCCACGATGTGCCAAATTGTCGAATAAACTATCAGCCATTCGTATCATCGGTCCAAAAAATAGCGGCAAAACCTTATTTTTGATAAGGATGATTGATAGTTTCAATCAGGAATTCAAAGAGATGGCACTCCGTGGGATTTGCGAGACAAGTCAGCATTTTGAGAAAGTTTCGTCTGTATTGCTAAAAGATAAGCGGTGGCCTGAGCCAACCAGCTTGACAGGGGAGGCTTATGCCTGGCGAATTATGGATGCACAAAGCGCACAGCATCCTGTTTTGGCGTTCCATGATATTGGCGGAAAAATTTGGGAACAGGAACAACGTCCTAAAAATTTGACTAACTATTTAGCGTTACCTGGTCATCTAATATTCGTACTTGATGGTGCCCGTATGGATGGAGAACAAAATAATATAGACGACTTAAAGATACTGGAGCACATCACTGAAAATTGGAATAAACAAGACTATAATAATACTAAACTAGCTTTAGTTATCACTAAGGCGGATATTCTGTGGCATCAATACCCACTTTTGCAGGAAGTTTGTGAGTCATTGTCAAAAACGGTGGACAAACAAGACGATTTAAAGCAGTTTCTCAGACAATCAGGACGTAACACACTTATAATATTCGCTGAACGCTATTTTCGTGATACATATATTTTCGCAACCTCCAGTTTAGGTTTTTGTCCAAAGGACAATTCTGAACAACTTGAACGTCAGCCAGAACCCTTAGGGACTTTTTTACCCTTACAATGGTTGCTTGATATTGAAGAGCCCGTCTAGTATTTAGGAGTCGAAAAATCATGTCCAAACTTAATATTGAATCGGAACTATATTCTCCTGTTCTTTCTCCTGAAATAAAAATGGCACTGTACAAGGAGCATGAAGCCATGCAAGAAATTATCAAAAAGGAGATTGAAGAGGGTATCAAAAAAGCATTTAAGGCTAATACTATACGAATAGAATCGCTTGAATGTGATATTAACAAAACCAAAGAAGATTTGAAGCACTCAAATCGGTTTAAACAAGGTGAACAAAGGTATCCCGTTGGGGATGAGGCTTATAGGCAGAATGCTATAAATCGTGTGAAATATTGGCAAAAATATTCTATGCCGAGCCTATTAGTTTTGTTGGTCTCCCTATTGGTTTTTTTTATATGGCCAGAGCAGGAATCCTCGCCTACACCAACAAAATCATCGCTTCCTGTCAGTGATGTTAAACCGGCACCTGCCGAAGTTGAAACTCAAATCATCAGTTCACCTGAACCGGTCTCTATGTTAGGTGCTGATTCCCAAAACACGACCAAAGCAACAACTAGCGTTGTTAAAACGAACTTGAAAAGTGAGCATCAAACTTATGTAGCCGCATTAGACGACATTATCAAGACTGAAACGGCACCAGAACATTCAAAACTAAAAGCCTTGATACAAAAACTGTCTAAGGCTGAAGGTTTGGAAGGGACTAAACATTCAGTGAGTAAGGCTCAAAAAAGACGATTTGAAAAGCTTCTTAAGCAGTCGAGTCTCAGCCAGAATGCCTCGTTAATAAAAATGGGATTATTTGAGTATATTGCAGCCATTTCTTGTTTAGATTGTCAACAAAAAATAACTGTCAACTTAGTGTTGAGGGAGATAAAAAAACCGATTTTAACCACTTTGAACCAAAAATTGCCTGAGCCTGATCGTTTTGATCCCCTGCCAACCGTGAATAAAAACAACAAAAAATTCCAAGAATTCATGGCAGCGGTTATACTTGCCCAACTCAAGGAATAGAAAATATGGTAGAAAATCATTCTAGCATCGCGCAGGCAGTCGTGACCGATCCCCTCTCCTCATCGGCGGGGGGGTATATGTTAGTCGCCAAATCGCCCAGCATTCTATCTCAAGATGCCGATTTTTTGTCCGCTTCGCCTGGTATCAGCGACTATCTACAAGAGCTACAAGCGACTGAAGAGTCCTATTTTAGTTTTTTTACGCTGCCGAGCAAAAAATATGCACTGGTACGCCGCTTTATCTATGGCAAACGGCGAGGAGTCAACCGTGTGGTGGTCCACATGTTGGTCGTTTCCAACGACTTCTTACATCGTATTCAGAATAATATCTGCTTGTTGATTGATAGCCAATTTCAGGCAGGAAACAAAACACTTTCACTCAATCAACTGGGTGAGAAAGTGGGTCAGCCGGGGGGGGGAAGTTCCCTTCCTGATCTCGTTTGTCAATTGCCAGCAGGGCATAATAGGTATTTTGAAAGACTGGTTGCACAACGTCAGCAGCTACTCAATCACTGGACCAAAGACCAATTAAAGCATCTGCTTCTTGGCATACTTGAAACATTAGTACAGAAAAAATGGGTCCTGCTACCCCAGGAAATGAAGTATAGAGAATTGTTAAACTTCGCTTGGTTATCACTACCCATCGGTGATCGGCTGCCTATTTCTTGGACGACGCATTTTACGCCGGGGAGCGTTTTATTTCGATTAGCGAATGCGCCCCAACCCGAAGAAGCCCGCTTACTCTATCCTAAGAAAGAAGCGTGTCTCTTATTAAAAGATATAGAAAATATCAAAGCCCATGATGCTGTTGTAACGCTTTGTGATCATATTATGAAAAATTCGCCCTCGGAATTAGAGGCGCTCTACTCTTATTTACAGGATTATAAAGTCAGCCTGTTGGATGATCCCAAAGTATTTGATCACTATTTGCAGTCCTGGACTTCTGATGAAGTTTTTCGATATTTTCTAGAAAAGGGTGCCTCAACGCTAACAACACTTTCGGAAAATCTCTCAGAATATGAATCTAGGGTGAAACATACCAAATTAGTCTTTGATGATTTTGAATTGAATGTGCTTTATGCCATTTGTCAGACAGGATTAAATCTATCTACCTCTTTGGAAGAACTTGACGAAATAGTCATCAAACTTGACGAAACACTCATCAAAAAACATCATAATCTTGTGATTGAAAAGTGCTTAGAACCTGCTTTAGTGGCGAACTTTATCACACAGTACGGTTCATTTAAACTGGCATTCATTGCAATGGGATTGGCTTGGCAGAGATTGCCAGCATTGCCTGATTATTATGATGAGCACCAAATGTTGTTTAGCGCGTTTTTTGACAAATATCAGATTGAAGAACTGGGCAAAGCTTATAATAGGACAATGCTGCCATTTCTGGCTCAAATGGGTTTTGAGTTGATTATATACAACAAATCAAGAATATTCAATCAGGCTCAACCCGCACTGTTAACCCTTCAAGTGATTGCTAATAACAACCCGAGTGTTTTAGATAACACATTGCTCTACCTTGGAAAAACTCAAAATCCTTTATCTGCGGCTATTGCGTTGCTCAAAATAGCGAAACGAGTGAAAAGGACAGATATCATAGCCGAGATTATGATCCATATCATTTTTCCCTCTATGAAAAACGTTCCAGAAGAGGTTATTATTGAAGGTATTAACAGTACACAAGGACATCCTGATGTCATATCACAGGCACTTAAATTCTGTTATGATACACCTTTTGATAAGGCTTTGTCTCAATTTAAAGCCTTGATAGAGCGGAAACCGAAGGACGCTAAAAAGATTATCAGTAAAGTGCTTATCGGCAACTTATTATCAACCTCCTTTGACAAAAGTGATGAAATAAAAGATATCACAAGAGAACTGGATAAATTGGAACTGCCCATTGAGTCTTTGTTACCCTTTATTTTGGTCGAAGCTCAGTGGGTGCTGAATACGGACTCTGAAGAAAGTGAAAGTGACTTTAAAAAATCCATCCGCTATGTTATAACCGATAAGAATGCGGATGAGACGAAAGTCATTCTTAAACAAATCACAAAAATATTGCAAAATAAAAAGCAATATCATAAGGTTGCTATTCTTATTTTTGAAGGCATCGCGCATAAAGCCGCAAAAGTCGCACCCGCCCAGTTTTACAATATTTTTGAAAAACTATTCAGTCAAAATGTTGATATAGATTGGGAATCCTTAGTCAAAAAAACTTTCCCTCTTATGCAACAAAAGCAATGGGCCGCTCGTTTAGCTCAGCTATGGTGGAACAAACTATCCGATCAGCCTTGGAAAGAACCTAATGAGACAGAATTGAACATGCTTGACTTGATGGGAGAAAATGAATTTTTAGACCTGATCGATCAATGGATGCCACAGATAGGGCGGAGTCATTCTAAAATAGTCGTCCTTTTTAAAGGACTTGTCGATAAATTTGCTAAGCGAGAACATCCAAAGATTTATATAGAATTTGCCGCTCAGACTATTCGTCGTCAAAAGCAAACGGATAAATTGATGTCCCTTGAGGACGCCGCTAATAGACTTTGTTCCGCTTATTACTCTATGGATCACAAGTTATTAGAGATTTTAGATATTTTTATCGAAAAGGGTTTTCGTGTGTTATTTAACAAGCATGAAATTCGTCAGCTAACTAATGATTATATGAATAATCCTCAACTGACACCGGTTATCAAACTGGCTATTTATAAAATCTTATCAATAAATAGGCGAATTTAGGAGTCCAAGATTTATCTTGGACTGATTGCCGAGGTAAAATGACTATGACTCATAATGATGAACCGTTGATAGAACCAAAGATTGATTTGCCCAAAAATAAGAACGACCATTTTTTCCAACCTGATACATTAACTCAGGTACTTGATGATCAGCATCAATTAGTAATCGAAACCGGTGCCGTCGATAAGGGAGAACCGGCTATCATAAAACCTACTGTTTATCCTGGTTTAGGGGCGTCGATTATTCCTGAGAACCAAGAAAACCCAACGGATAAAACAGCACCCAAGGATGAGCCCCAGCAACCAGAGAGAGTTGTTGAAGCTCAAGCTGATGACAACAAAATGGAAAATCCGCCCGATGATGATGAAGGTACTCTTTATCAGGGAGAAGTTGAGATCCAAGAGTTGATTAAGAAGGGAAATGATCTCTTTTTAGTTGTAGGCGTTGCGGGCGTAGGAAAAACGCAACTCTTAGATGCTTTTGATGAACATCAAAATGGAACACTATCCGTTTTTAAAAAATCGGGTAATGGTAGAGTTAAGGCGACGGCTTTCAACACACTCAGTTATTTAAGCATCAAAAGCAGTCATCTTAGAGGAAATAATGCCATTTTTATAGATGCCGCCGGTGAAAATTTTTCAGGGCTTTATCCAGGCGATGGTAAAAGCTTAACCCAAAAAGACCTTAAGCTACCAGAGTTGGTGCTCCCAAGATTGCGTGGATTGATTTTAGTTATCGAACTCGAAGCGTATTGGACTGATGATCAATATAGCAAGAAAAATCAAATTAGAATTGTGACATGGATTCTGATGCTTTTTCGCTGGCTTCTTAATGACGGCTTTTATGATCCAAAGAGCGAACTGAGTTTAGAGGAGTATATTAATCATTTTGTGAACAACATGAAAGGACTGAAGACTCGACTTAATATACCCGTCCAAGTTTTGTTTTCAAAAGCGGATAAACTTTATGATCTTACAATTCCTGGTAGTCAGCACCCGTTATTTCCTCGCGAAGACTCGCCTTTTTTTCTGGCGTATCACTATCTCCCAGGACTTCATCAGGCTTTGCTCGAACATACTCATTATTTCCGTTACGATTTTGTGCATTCAATCGTGACAGACACGGATACTCAAGAAGTGGAAGCGGCTGCGAAAAAAGGAGAAGAAGATAAACCCTGTGGAGTGGAATTATCATTTCAATGGCTACTCAATCATCCGGGCAAAGGTTCACCTCGAACTGAGGACTTGATTGAAAAACAAAAAAAAATAGATAAGCTCTTGTTCTGGCGGCGTTCTCGTTGGAAAAAGAAATCCATAGTTAAGGCATAAAAAACAGCAAATTTGGACTTCTAAGTACTGAACCATGAATTGAAAATTATGATTCAGACAAAATATCATAAAATTCATGGTTCAGTACTTACAAAAAAAATAGGATTGTAAAAGCTAATGAAACAAATAAAACTACCTGGCACACCGTGGACTCATATTTTATTTTATTTTCTGATAATGATTATGACAATTCTGGTTTTTGTCTTCGTTTTTTGGCTTTTAGATAAGAGACCAACAAAAATTATACCTGTAAAAATTTCATTTGAAAAAGCACAAGAAATTGAAAATAATTGGATTGATAAAGCTTTTCCTCAATTGGATTATCTGCTCGCACCACTGAGCCCGTTACCCTGCACCAAAACTCAAAAGGCACTCAAAGTTCTGACGCAGGTTATACTTGCTGCAAAAAACAACAAAGAACAAGATGCCCTACAAATTTTGGCACAGTATCTCCATGCAAACTGGAGGCTGCTTAAAAATTCCAGCAGACAATCCAACCGTTCTGCGCTGATACATTTGGGTTACATGTATGGATGGTTACGTATTAAAACCGGTCAATACATTGGTCATTCTGATTTATTATGGGAGAGTTTAAAACGTCCTATTGGGGTATCAACATTTTTTATTGCTCAGCCCACAACACGCAATCAATCCATACCTAAACCAGGTGGCTGTTCTGGTGCTCATAAATTAACAACCTATGCACTTTACAATAACTTGATTGTTGCTTATATGAAGACAAAAAACTACACGAATCAAAAAAAACGGAATAAAGAGTGTTATCGATCACCTACATGGAGAGAGAGTCAAACATTTGAGGAAAAACCTCTGTTGTCTGTTTTGAAAAAGCTTTGTCGCTCCAATAATACTGATGAATATTGGATTTGGGCGATTAGCAATGCTGAAAGCCTGTTCAAACAAGCACTCGAACCGCCAGATTCGCTACTGAATATTAACTTAATGTTACTGATTGATTCAATCATTCAGCGTGGCGATCAAACGCGCGAGGTACAAAATGCCTTATTGAAAAAACGTGAATTGCTGCGTCGCCTTAGCTTTAAAAACTGGGACGCCGCACCAAAAGAATACAAACGGATTGTGGCATCGAGTCTCGTTCGACTGGCAATCAACAATCCGACTGAAATACCCACTGACATAAGCGCTTATTTGAATAAAGAACAGGCGCAAGTGATCGAAGCGATTCGTTTTAGCACCGATATACGTGAAGGCGATTCTGTTCACTGGTTGACTGAACGACGTGATGAAATCAAAGAGACGCTGGGAACACGAGCGGATGAGTGGCTAAATGCAATAAAACTTCCCCCTGAAATTGTTATCGTTAAATTATGGAAAGACTTGTCTGATTATAAATGGATAATGATGATTATCAGTCTGTTAGTGATATTCTTATGGGGTTATTTCCGGGCAGGCAGAGCAAAGGAGCGTAATATATTATTTAGCTCGTTTTACAAAATTGAAGCAGATAAAAAACTGATAAAGGAGAAAAATAAAATATGACTTTGTTTTTTGCAGGCATTATTTTGTTATTTTTTTGGTTATCCCGTCGCAGCCAGCCGTTGAGCCAATCACCAGGCGTTCTCGTCGCATTCTTAGCATACATCATACCCGCTCTATTTTTTCTCTACTGGACGACGCTAGGCGCACCAGACAATGCGACGCGCTTGCGCGTTGCCTTAGTGGGTATCGGATTTATAGGTGATGATTTAACACTCAAAGTTGGCGGAGATCGGGAAAATCATCAGATTTGGGAAGATGACTTACCCGGTAAGGTTGCCAATAATTCTATGACTGTGGGAAAGCTAGCATTGCATCCTGGCAAGAGTATCAGCCTTGAAGGCCCCAAAATAGACCCTAAACCCGTCGGCATATTAGGCTTTAGAAGCCCAGACAAATCATTCGTATTGCCTAACGCAATCGAGCTGAAAGATGGAGACAAAATACACTTTAATGGCCAGATATGGCAAGTCCGTTTTGAAGATTATTTATTCAGACCACCGAAAATTTATTTTTACAATGAAAGTGAAGGAAAAACCAATGAGTTGCCACTAAAATTATCAGAAATTCCAATACTTGAGTGGAAATTACCTATCTGGCGAGATTTTCCAGTCACATTAAAGACTTATCCTTTAGATAAAATCCTACAAGTCAAAGAAACGGATGAACAATCCGATACTTTAAGTGGATTTTTTTACAGAAATAATAATCAACTTTTCATCGCCGCTTTAAGTGATGATATTTTGTTAGAACGTGCGGGTCAGTATCTTTCTAATAAACCGAAGTGGGAGATACCAGCAGGAACGCGGCTTCATATATTGGGATTACCGCGCTGGCGGGGTATAAAAGAGACAGCCGGTGGTGTACGCGATCTGCGTAGTTTTCGGGTTTATCCTGGTCAACGGAGTCTCAAGCTGGTTTATGATACACCCGAAATCTATAGTCTCGCACAAGAAGAACTCCTAAAGTTACGCATGGATACAGAAGAATCAGGCGTATTCCGTGTCAATCTCGCTATGGGTGACTGGGATATTACTGATAAATATATTCACTTCAATCAAATTTCATTATTAGTAGGCCGCGAAGCCTTTGCGATTTTGGAATTGCCTAAAACTTGGTTGGAGGGCTTTCAAGAGTCGCAAGAACCCTTGGTACTGACGGCACCGGGCGGACAACAGAAAATCACCAATGGTGAGCCCGCTTGGCTTGGTGAACACAATCTAGCCGCCATTCAAATTGATCTCTTAAAACCGCCCGTCTTATTGGCTTTTTTGACGCTGCTGCTCGTTCTAGCCAAAACGCTGTTAGCCGTCTCTCTCCGCATTTCCGCTTTACACTTGATAGTGGCCGCTGCTATTGAATTTTTTGTCCTGTTTCGTGTACTACTTGGCTATCGTGTTTGGAGCATGCCCCCCTTTGAAGAGGAAGCCATGAAATTAGCACTGATCGCATGGGCTTTTTTACCTTGGGCTTTTCTATATGTCTCGCAGCCTTCTTTCAAACTATGGCGTTGGCTACCGGCCTTTTTTGGCTTACTGTTTTCTGCCATTTGGTGTTATCAAATAATGGGAGGCGGGCTTAAATCCTTAGTCTGGGTTGGCATTCACCTCGGGGTTCTATTCTTTCCTTTTTTAGTGCGATTCTTTTTTCGAGATCAAAAAAGGGGCAAAAAAAAGCGTCTAAAAGAAGCAAGCACTTGGCATTCAAAACTCCCTCGCATCAATTCTCGTCTGCCTTGGGTTTCACGAACACTCACCGGCTTGGCTGTTTGGTGGAGCAACGTCAATCCTTGGACGAAGTGGGCTTTTGGTTTGTTAATTCTTCGCATTTTATTCTTGTTTTTTGGTTGGCGCGAAAGCTTATCCCTCGGTGGGACACGTATGTCTTTAAGTATTATACATATTCCCCTCGCCTTGCTCATCGAAGCGGGATATTTGGTTTGGCTCTGGCGCAAACTTGAACAAAGGAATTTTTCACCTATTCCTGATTTGTGGTCGCCATTCATTTTCATTGGGCTATATCTTTGGTTTTTGCCAGGCGTCGTGACAAGTGATTTCGGCCTTTTTCTGTTAAATTACCCGCTTTTTGTCATCATATCTGCCTTGCTCGTCTTATCAAAATTAATGGAGGCGCGGGGTAAAGGTTACGGAATTTTTATAGGTGCTTGTGTCTTGATTTTGGTGGTGATTTTCGTACCCAAAGTGCCTTTAACAGTCTTAAATTTTGCAGTTGATATAGACTCGAAGTCTGACCGCAATTATTTGCGCTTTTTGCAATTGGCTTATCCTGAAAAATTGGAAGGATTTGCGACAAGAAACAGTGAGGATTTGGTGCAAATGATCCAGATTCTGGATATTTATACCTCAGGTCCCTGGGGAGGGCGCGGTTATACTAAATCCGAATTGAGTCTCAAAAGCACGGCATTGCGTGAACATACCCTTGGGATATTTGTTGCTGGAGAATGGGGCAGCTTGGGCGTGATTGGTCTGATGTTTATTTATATGGTCATCGCCTTTGTCGGCTATAGGTTATTACCCTGGCGTCCCTGGTATCAAAACGCACTGGGCAGGACTTCCCAATCAACAGACATCCTCACCGCAGTTGTTGGCTTAACGGCTTTGACTTTTGCGTTTGCAAGCATCTATATCATACTCGCCACTTATGAATTCGTTTTGTTTACGGGTAAAAATCTCTATCTATTCGGCCTGGATTCGGGCGCCGATATTATAGAATCCCTTGTTTTACTGTTAATCATCGCTGTTGGTATCGCAATCATCAGAGATAAGGAGACTGGCTCATGGTAGAACGATTACTGTTAATTTCACTACTTTTGATATTACCGTTATTGTTAATGTTCTGTTCGGGAAATAAAACAGAGAATACTTATTATTCCCCTAAAGCTTACGTCAACAATGTTGACAAATTGATTAAGCAGGGAAGTTTAAAAGCCAATTGCAGGGGTCAACATCCTCAAATTACAGCCCATTTTCTGGATGACTCTGACAAGGAGTGGTACGAGGAAAGTTATTTGCGTGCCGATATAGAAAGGTTCAACCGTTCGCCTGAAAATTATGGATGGACGTTCTATATTGATGCCAATTGTGAGCTACAAAAAATACATCCTTCCATACGTAATTTCAAATTACCGTTTGCTGGAAAAACCGGTTGGAAAGGCAGTATATATTATGAGGGCAACAGTGCCAAAATAGCATTGCATTCTGCACAACGTATCATCACTTTACCCAAGGTATCTGATTTGAGTTCAATCATTAAGATTAATAGCAGGGTCGGTTCAAGCCAAAACCTGAATGGCAATAGATTGTTACTCACTTTTAGTGGTGGCGAACCTGCCGCTCGTTTTTATTATGTTGGGGACAGGTTAGTTATCAATAACAGGCCTAATAGCGGCATAGTCCGTCTCATGGGCTATAAAATACCCAGGGGTCGACATGCTTGGCTCGAAACTGGAGATTGGTTATATCTGGCAGCATCTAAACCAAAACCCGTCAGTGAAACCTTTATTTTCAGTACCGGAGAAACCCGTCCCATCGCCACTGCCATCCGTCAACAAAACGATAAAGCGCGACGTTTTTATCCAGAAGATGCCATGTTAGGATGGTATGGTGAACAGACGGGTGGAAAATTAGTCAGCTTTTTTCAAGTCTTGGTACAACGCATTAATCGGATATTCGATTATTTGCCTGATGCAAAAGCCGATTGGCTGAGCGATTTTGATATTCAACTCAGTTTGCGTCAGGATTTACAAAAGCAGCTCAACGCAGCGTTTCATAAACAGTGCCAGACAATCAGTAACAATGTCAAATCTGGCAGACCTTTTCCGGCCGGCATAACGGTGATGAACGGTAAAAGTGGTAAAATTTTAGCCATGTCAACTTATCCATGGCCTGAAGATATTCCCGAAGACATAGAAAGCAGACAACGGCGCAATTGGCTCCGCAATCAAAATTTGGTACGCCACCCCATCGGTTCGATCTCTAAACCTTTTTTTTATGCGGCCATCATGGAGACTTATCCACCGCTGCTTAAATTGGAGATCGCAGGTTATCATAAAAACTCTAAACACAAACAACTGTTTCAGTGTACTTTAGGAGGGGCTTATGAAATTCACAGTATGCTGCCACCTGTGAAGAATCATAGAAGGAGGCGTTTAGATCTTGTAACGGCCTTGGCACGTTCTTCTAATAAGTACACTATAGAGTTGGCGACCTTGGCACTGGCAGCCGATAAGGCAAGCAATCTGTCAGGCAGAAATATTCAGGATTGGATACCGAAGGCAGCTAAAAAATATAAATGGCCTGGTAAACGCTCTGGTATATGGATTCGAGGTCAGAATTTGCGCTATGCGCCCGATTTCACAGCTTACATGCCCAACTGTAATAGGTTTACAACGCCTTTTGAACATATTCATTTTCGTGAGTCATTAGGACAATTGACCGGGGCTTCTACTTACCTTGGCGCGAACGTTTTGCAGCAAAGTGACAATTTTAATCTTAATGAGATTCTCCGTACCCGTCAATACGATATGCGCCTTTGGAGACCTTTGATCAGTCACCTGACTCAGGGACTTGATAATAATAGCCTATGGAAGGTACGTTCTGATTTTAAAGGCGTTTCTCCAGAGCGCGTGAATTTGGGCTTTAATCAGATCAACAGCATTCGTGATTACATCACCCTATTGCTTGGTGGGGGAACGGGTGTTTGGACTAATATTCAAATAGCAGAAGCGATGTCTCGCTTAGTCACAGGCCGTCAAGTGAATGCGACCTTGATTTCGGCTATTGAGCAGGGCACGACGGGCACATCGGGGAACAATGATCAATTCACGCTTGTAGATTTAAACGCTAAAGTACGTGAGCAAGTTTTACGTGGAACAGAACAAGTTGTTAAATCGGGTGCGGGTACGGCTAGGCGTTTACAGAGAAGCTTGAGGACTTTAGAAAAACGTTATCCTAAAGATAGGGTGTTTTTGTTTTCAAAGACAGGCTCAGCGACTTTGGAATTATATGTACCTCGCGCATCTGGCAAGGCACTAGAAATATTGGTCACAAAATCCTTTATTGTCGTCAAAAACAGTCAATTGTTTCTGAGGGTGGATGGGAAAGAACATCAGTATCCGTCAAAAGCATTCAATAAGGCTTTGTTGAAGCTATTGCGGGAGAACCCTGCTTTTCCCCAAACAGCAAAACGTCAAAAAATGGCAACTACCCTTATGGAAGTCTTTAATGGTTTTGTAAACAATATGAATGAAAGAGACAGTCCCTTGTATTTGTTAGGGGATAAACTGAGAGTGAATAAAAGCAATCAGCTTTTCTCTAGTAATAAGGTAAAGAGTAAAGGGGCAAATTATGTATTTTCCTTGGTCAAAGTACCCAAAAAAGTCATGGGAAATGCAAAACGTCCCCCCACAGTTAAAGAGATTGATCATCCTGAGACAAAAGTGATCACGATTGCTTTACACTTGGAAATGGGAGAAACTAGCCGTCGCGCTGTTAGGGTTGTTCAGGCATTATTGAAAGAAATACATTTTTTAGATTATTAATAGATATTCAAGGATAAAACATGTCCAAAAAAGTAGATGTAGCGATTATCGGTGCTGGCACTGCTGGCTTAAACACATTCGGTCAAGTGAGGCAAAAAACCTCAAACGTGGTACTCATCAATGCCGGTCATTATGGCACCACTTGTGCCAGAGTCGGTTGTATGCCTTCAAAGGTACTCATTGAAGTTGCTAAAGAATTTTCGAGAAGAGAACATTTTGAGAATTTTGGTATCGAAGGCAGCGGCAGCCTGACAATCAATCGGGCACAAGTGATGAAACATGTACGTCGACTGCGCGACGGATTTGTAGGCCGTGTCATGGAAGGTGTCAATAAAATTGGTGACAAAAATATCAAAGGACGCGCCCGATTTGTTGAGCCCAACGTTTTGGAAGTCAATGGCGAACAAATTCAGGCCAATAAAATTGTGATTGCCACCGGCTCACGCCCCATTATGCCCCCAGAATGGCACAAATTGGGTGTGATTAGCACTGATGACTTTTTTGAACTCGAAAATTTACCCGATTCAATCGCCATCATTGGACTTGGCATCATCGGCAGCGAAATCGGACAAGCACTAGGGCGGCTTGGTATCCGAGTGGTTGGCGTTGAAATGTTGTCCACCGTCAGCAGCCTTTCTGATCCCGTTGTTAATAAGGTTGCCATTGATGAATTTTCTAAGGATTTTGAACAACTCTGGTTGGGGAGTGCCGCACAATTGTCGGCTGATCCGGTGGGTGGTATAAAAGTTGAAACCGAGCAAGGACAATCAACGACAGTCGATCTGGTTTTAGCCTCACTCGGTCGTCGTCCCAATTTTGATAATATGGGCCTTGAAGAAGTGTTTGGAATAGATTTATCTAATGGACTCAAAAATTTAGTGAACCCTCAGACCATGCAACTGGGTGATTTTCCTGTATTTGTTGCTGGAGATGTGACATCGATCAGACCGATTTTGCATGAAGCGGCTGATGATGGGGTGATTGCGGGCTATAATGCTGTCAGAGACTCCGCCACCGCTTTTAAACGCCGCGTACCGCTCAGCATCGCTTTTTCAGATCCACAAATTGTTATTGTGGGTGCCTCATTTGCTGAATTAGAGGGACAAGATATTGTTATCGGAGAACGCGGATTTGTCATGCAAGGGCGCACTAAGGTGATGGCACGGACTCATGGACATTTGCGAGTTTATGCGGATCGTGAATCCGGTCGATTACTGGGCTCGGAGATGATGATACCGGATGGCGAATATATTGGCCACTTTTTGGCGATGGCGATTGAACATGAGATGACTGTGCAAGATGTTTTGCTGACACCGTTTTATCATCCGACTGTGATGGAAGGACTTGATGATGCGCTAAAAGCGATTGCTGCTCAACTCGAAGGCGGCATTCAAGGTCCGGTGTTGCGGAGAAAATCATGAAGAATAATCAAAACGTTGTCGTTTTAGGCGCGTCTCCAAAGGAGGAACGCTATTCTAATAAAGCAGTGCGTGATCTGCTCAGTTATGGACACCATGTCTATCCCGTGCATCCGCTCGGAGTGGAGATACACGGACTAAAGAGTTGTAAAACTTTGGATGAGATCACTTGCCAAGTCGATACACTCACGCTTTATGTTGGCAAAGACAGATCGACGCAATTGATGGACAAAATTTTTTCCATAAAGCCAAATAGAATTATTATGAATCCTGGCGCGGAAAATGATTTATTGGAATCCAAAGCCAAAAAACTTGAGATCGAAGTGATTCGCGGCTGTACCTTGGTGATGCTCCGCACGAAACAATTTTAGGTCCAAAAAATAAAATACCAAGGGCAACCACAAGGGATTGCCTTCCTCGGCAAAAAGATACTCAAAAGGTGCGTAGGACGCACCCTACAAAACAAAATAAATCGAGTACAACAAATCTAGTACAACGGATTTGGGGAGTCAACGGATTGAGCAACTCAAAAAAAATCCGTTGACTCCCCGAATCCGTTGTACTAGGGTTTAGATAGAGCCAATTTAACTCAATCCGCTGTGCGGACGACCACTTTCTTTAACAACAGCCAATATTAAACATGGAAATAGAAAAAACTACCCTAAAAAAAGGCATTCACATTAATTTCAATGTGAAACCACCAACAGAAATGGATTTGAATCGTATCAATCAGCATCAAATTCAGTATGCTTTTAATGCATTTTTTAACGCTTACTTTCAGCAACATCCAGAAGTATTGGAATCTATTTTGACGAATTCTGACCCTCATCAGCCAACAGAAGTTCAGATACCAAAAATTAGTCAACAACAGAGGGAAGCTATTTTGGCTTCTATTAAAGAAACCCCTGATTATGATGATGTTGATTCAGAAAAATGGATTCAGGAAGTTCAATCTTCCAGAAAAAATGTTATCGAAGAAAAGAATTTGAGTGGAGAAGAATGAATAATAGTGTAGAGAATGCAGCAGATGGATATTTACTTGATACAAACAATTGTATCTATTATTCCAATGCTTTAAAAAAGAAAGAGCATCGAAGAACTCCTAAAGAAAAACGTATACTCCACATTATTGATTTTATCCAATATAATACCGCTCTTTACATGAGTGAAGCGACTTTGGGGGAATTGATATATGGGGCTGAAAGGTCACAACACAAAGAGTATAATTTAGAACAACTCAAAAAATTTAAGCAAGCTATTCCCCCTCTTTTGGTGGATCAAGAAGTTTGGACCATTTTTGGAAAATTGAAAGCTGAATTAAAAAGAATAGGAAGAACGATAGCCGACATGGATACCCTCATTGCTGCTACTGCGAAAAGGTATAATCTTATTTTGGCGACTCACGATTCAAATTTAAACAACTTAGACTACCTCAAGAAAAACACCGTTAAGAGAGAGGATTGGTTGCAAAAATAAAGCGCTTCAGTGCGTTAGTGTTTACTTTCTTTAACGACAGGGATTTTTTTTGAGCAGAGATAAGTCAAAACCTATCGTAGCGCCAATTTTTTATTCTGATCGCCTTCGATTTTGACTTATCCCTGCTAAAAAAAAATCCCTGTAGTTAAGGTTAACGCGATGAATTTTAAAAGACTTAAAAAACGATATTTACCAAGGGCGTTCTCGTTTTATCAAATTAGACACAAAAGGACAAACCCTGCCAGATGAAGCAACACAATGGGCAGCGATTATCGACAATGAGACAGGAATAACTTGGGAAAACAAAACCAATGATGGGGGACTACAAGATGGTCAACATAAATATAGTATGAATAGGAGTCCAAGATTTATCTTGGACGTCCAAAAATTAACGAATTTTTTCTTCAAACCAAGCGAACCGTTTTGGAGCCTTGAGTGCCGCCGGCAACCTCCTCATCTTTTTGACCATCCCAGGCCAAAGCAAATTGTAATATAACTCTGCACGGACTGAATCAACACCCGAAGCAGGGATATTATAAATGAGGACACGAGTCTCGTATGGCTTAAGGCGCGTATTTTTACCCACTTTACTCGCCATCGGCGGAGGGACAGGATGATTGGCATCATCCATCATAGTATAAACAAAAAAGGCTTTAGGGTCCTCCTTAGCCGGATGCGTTTGAAAATTCTGCCAGAGCACATCACCATCCGCAGAAAGGGCCGTGAGTTTCAGATACATATTACGAAAAGGGGCACCCGTGGGCACATTGTGAGGTTGCATATTTTCCACCATCACATCAATTGTCAACCTATCTCCCACCTTTTGACTCATCAGATCAAGACGTACCGAACGTTTCAACATCGCCAGACTGTAGCCACCGCCCATGCTATGATCGGCCAATCCCCCACTGATGGGCATATGACAAGATTGACAATTTTGCCGGCTTTTACCTTCAAGATATTCATCGCCAGTCTCACACAGCGCAACCCCTTTGGAATTCTTGCGTTTGTCATGACAACCCAGACAGGCGGCTGAGGTTTTTAGAGTTGAATTAGCTACCATCGGTAGATCGACAGCTTGAACCTCTTTATCTGTCAGGTAGGGTTGACCCTTGTTATCCCTACCTAAATGCGGATTTAACTCTCCCTCCTCATCAAGGTGCGAACGCAGCTTATCTGCGCCCTGCCCCTGTTCGTGAAGAAAACCGTTTGGTCCTTGCAAACTATCCGATAATTCATAAGCACTCTGTCCCAACTGCATTTTTCCATCTTTGCCGTACAAACCCTTATATCGCTTCATAGTATGGCAAGCGACACAATTAATGCCTTCACTATAGGCAGGCTTAGCATCCAGCTTAGTCGTCTGATCCAAGGCAGCGTTAGGAGAGTGACATTGCAAACAGACGGGATACTTGCCCGATACTTTGACATTTTCCTTGGTTGGATCGCCAACCATTTTGCGATAAATAGCACCATGTATGGGATCCTTCAAAGCCGTACTTTTAGCGTGCATGGAGCCTTTCCACTGTTTGTAGATCGTCTGATGGCACTCCAGACAATTATCAGAACTGACATGATGTATAGGCACCTCCTTGCCGTCCAATGTCGCCGCCTGAATTAATCCAGAAATGCTGAGGGGAAGCAATATGATTATAAGTCTCTTCACTATTATATCCTTTAAGTTTAACTGGAGAGTCCAAAAATAAGGTCTTAATTCGCTTAAAACAAGTCTAAAAATCAATCTTCTTTATTTCCTAAAAGCAACAATACGCATCCAATTATCACGTTCCACAACTTCCGTGAGATTAAAATCAGGTGCATAAGCCGCTGTGACACTATCACACTGAGAGTTGAGAATGCCTGACAATACCAGCGGCGCACCCACTTTTAAAAGTCCTGTCAACAGCCCTGCCAAATTTATCAAAGGCGTTGCCAAAATATTAGCCACTATGGCATCCGCCTTCAAATCAGGCAATTGTTCTGGTAAAACGGGATGGATTAAGGCACTTACTTCATTTTTTTTCGCATTTTCCGCAGTCGCCAATAAAGCTTGTGGATCATTATCCACCGCCCAAACGCAAGCGGCACCCAATTTAGCCGCCGCAATGCCTAAAATACCAGAACCGCAACCATAATCAATCAGCGTTTTACCCGAAAAATCGTTTTGTTGATCTAACCACTCTAAACATAAAGCCGTTGTTGTATGTGTACCCGTTCCAAAAGCGAGCCCAGGATCGAGTAAAATATTGACAGCCTGTGGTGCAGGCGGCGTTTGCCAACTGGGGCAAATCCAAACACGTTCCCCAAATCGCATCGGATGAAAATCATCCATCCAAACGCGAGTCCATTCCTGATCGGCTAACATTTCTATTTGATAAGGGGGCATCCCTTGCAACTGAGTTTGCAATTGCTGGATATCAGTCTCGCCCTCAAATAAAGCAACGACTCGTGTGCGTTCCCAAAGCGGGGTGGTATTTAAAGCGGGCTCATATAACGGCTGCTCCTTTGCATCTTGCAAAGTCACGGAAACCGCACCAATAGCGAACAATTCATCAGAAATCTGATCAACGGTGTCTGCGTCTTTCTCTAAGATAATTTGTAACCAAGGCATAATTTAGGAAATATGAAAAATTTGTAGAGTGGATTAGCTAAGCATTCATCATAAGCAGGCTCAAATGTCATTTTTTGGATAATTTTATAACATAACAAATAACAGTTGTATCAAAATAATACGCCTTTTAAGGCGTGGATTATTTTTGTCATATCAATATTATATATTTATATGGCAAAATCTAAAATGACTTCACCCGTTTCATCTGTAATAGCTAACTTGGCTCGCAGATTGAAATCTTATCGACTCAAACTTGGATTAACGCAAGAAGAACTCGCTGATAAAGCGGCTTTAAATCCACGTCATGTTCAAAAATTGGAATCTGGCGAACTCAATGTCACTATTGGTACTTTGGTATCAATTGCATTGGCACTGGATATCACTCTCACTGAGTTACTTAAGCCTCATTTACCCGAACCGCTAAGCACTGTCCAGCGTACCACGCCCGAAGAATTGTTAAAAAATTGTAGAAATACTCAGGCACTTCTTTCGATAGGAATAACATCTGAAATATTGTGCTATGCGATAGCTGATACCCATTTTATACTTAATTCATTGGATGAAAAACTTATTGAGACTAATTTACCAAGGCTAGGGGGGGGTACTGTTGAACTTGCTAATTTGTCTTCTATCATTGGCAATTTATTAGGAGCACGAATAGCATTTCATTCGAGCGGAAAATTTTATCGTAACCGCCCCCATACCTTTCCTGACTTGTTAGCAACTCAGGGAAAACTTGAAGATGGTATTGAGATAAAGGTAGCATTGGAAAAAAATAAGCCAAAAGGACATCTGGCTAAACCGGGTAACTATCTGACTTTTAGTTATGTCTTGACAAGCAACACCGGTTTTGACCGTAAAAAACGTGGTGATATAGCCACTTTATGGGAGGCGCGATGTGGCTTTATTTCTGAGGAGGATTTTTCACTCAGTAATACTAAAGGTGATAGTGGCAAAACGGCTGTTATTACCACTGCGGCATTCCGCCGGATGTCTTTAGTCTATTTTGATAAAACCATAAGCCCTTATAGTCTTCGTTCTGGCGATAAACCTTATGTTGATTTTAACTGACTACCATTGTTCCAACAAGGCGGTAGCGATAGCGCGTCCAAGCAACGGAGGTACGGCATTTCCAATTTGTTTGACAATCTGACTACGATTACCTATAAAAATATAATCATCGTCAAACCCTTGCAGTCGCGCCCCTTCTCTTGGACTCAATGCTCTATCTTGGTAAGGATGGATACATTTATTAGAAGCGGGATGAACAAAATTGACGGTTAAGGTGACAGAAGGTTCATCAGCTTCTATTCGACTATAAGAGGTGCTAAAGCCACTTGATACCATGCCAGGTGGCAAAGCCGAAATATTTGAACCAGCATGTTTGATGATTTCTAACATTTTGGGTGAGTGGGCGGTACTTTTATGAAGTGTTAGCTTTTGAGTATTTTTGCGCCGTGCCCATTCAAAAGGGGTTGGCGAAATCTCCGTTCTATAATGTTTGGCATCTTCACCCGATTTTAGCTTTGGCAAATCATGAATAGCATCCATAACGCTAATAGCATTAGGGAGTTTATTATCCATTAAAGGATAGGTACGAATCAGTTTTGGATGGTTCAAGGGCATCATACTTCGCCCTTCAAAAAAATGCGTGGGTTGTGGAAAAACAATCTTTGATAAGCGACGTCGTCCAATCATAATCATCCTCTCGCGTCTTTGTGGTAACCCATAATTAACCGCATTCATTATCCGCCAGTCAATCCTATAACCTAATGTTTCAAAAGTGTTTCTCATCTGTTGAAGCGTTTTTCCCTGCTGATGTGTTATCAAACCCACTACATTTTCTAACACAAAAAATTGCGGTTGATAAAATTGCACAAAAAAAGCGAAAGATTCAAATAAGGTATTTCTTGGATCATCGAAAGTTAAACTTCTAAAAGGGCGTATTGAAGAAAAGCTTTGGCATGGGGGGCTGCCGATGATAACATCAATATCGCCAGGTGCCAGTTCGGTGACTTTTGAAAAAGTGTCAGGAGAGCATTTTCTAATGTCGCCTTCAATCACACGAGCAAACTGATGATTTGCTTTAAACGTTTTGAGTCTATCCCCTAAAATATCTAATCCTGCTTTAACTTTAAATTCACCCGTTGCCTCAAAACCGGCTGAAAATCCACCCGTTCCACAAAAAATATCTATAATATTCATAATTTTCATAAATAGTTTGTAGAAATTAAGTACTTTCACCAAGAATTTTTGGGTGCTTGAAATAAAATTCTTGATTCAGTACTTATTAGAGTTGTTGCCAAATAAATCCTTTCCTCTCTCCAGATTAACTCTGATACGTTTTTAGCTCTCTGAAAAATACTCAGATTGATAATCCAACCAGTTCAACCCCTTCAATTTCAAACTAATACCGAATTTTAACTCTTCTTTACCTCGCTCCTTGTTAGTGCCACGAGTGATCTCGACATTAGAAATGTGAGGCTCCTTTGATAATATTTCTATCAATTCGCTAGGATTCGGACTGTAACCTTCAAATTTGACAGTTCCCCATTCAATCTGAAAATGAGTAAGCCAACTGGTTTTAGGAATCATGGCGTTCAACTTATCTAAAATAAGGATCACATCGGGATGTGGAAAATTTTTAACAGGACCAATCATTTCTTCTATTTCAACCACTTCGGCACGTAATTGACTGATCGTATCCTTGCGTTGCAATTCGGCTAAACGTTGTTCGAGTCCTTGTTTATAGAAATTCGCAAAAAAGATGCCCCCAATGACGGCAACGATAAGCACTCCTACAGCGACTTTCATCTGACGCTGCTTTTTTTGCCGCGCCTCTTGCGCCATGCGTAATCCTGCATGGGGTGGTATAAAAGCATAACTGTAGGCACCTGGTGACGGTATCGGCATTCCTTGCCAATTGCTAAGACTGGTTTTTCGTTCTTGTTCCTTTCCATTATAAAAACTAGACAAATCATCATCTAGCTGTGCTTGAAACAATGGCTCATCACAATCCACTTTAAGTGTATGCAACCAACGTTGGATAACATTGCCTGACCATCCCATATAGGTGATAGTTTTGTCATCTTCATCATACACTTGATAGTTTTTTTTGCTCTGAGGCAAAGCAACAAGGGGGCGTGGTAAGATACAATTTAAAAATAAACCGACTTTATCAAACGCTTGGAATAATTCTTCCGCCCGTTTGACAGGTAGCCACAATGCACAAGTCTGCCCTCCATCACTGGAGGCTTCCACAGAGAGCAATAATTGTTCTGTCACACCTGGCAACAGTGTTGCCTTTTGCAAATTGACGGCTCCTTTGGGATTTGCCACAGCAAGCGCAGGTAATGTCAGACTTGTGGCAACAAATTCTATACTTGGTAAAGCAAGCGTAATCCGCTCTTTTTGAGTGGTTTTGGGTAATAGCTGTCGCGCCGCTTTTGCCAATTGTGTTGCTGTAAACAAGGATTCATCTGCTTGTGTAATGGGAATCTGTTGTTGACCATGCAACAATATCGTGCCATGCACAATCAAGCAAATGTCAGATGAAACCGGTTTTCTTTGTCGTTTTTTAAGAAACAATTGGGGAAATTTTATTTTCATGATAAACATGCCATTTCTATTAACATTTTTGGATTAAACACTGCATTATTCTGCTATCTTTAACTTAGCCTAGCGATCTTCCTTTCCGAAATTCAATTAGTATAAATCAAAAAAATAAGCCGATCAAGAAAATATTGCTTAAATCCTTAATCCTTCAATGATTAGGACACTTTTATTTAACCGCTGCCAGCTGGTCACATTGACCATTTATCAAATGTAATTGACCATTCGTCTATCATTCTATATAACTGAGAGAGTTGATTAGTCATAATTGGAGCCCAAGATTTACTACGTTTATTTTTTGACATCTCAGGAGATTCACAAACAATGCACACTTTGCTCGGTATTTTAGCTACAATTGTCACAATTAGTTTTCTGTTTAGCCAATTGGCGAATGCAAACTTCAATGGTTTAAATCCATTTTTATGGCATAGAAGGAGAAAATGGAGAAAAGCTCTCGAACCGAATCCTATTTATACTCTCGATCAGCCAATGGATGTCACCGCGCTATTTATGCTTGCTATTGCTAAAGCTGATGGCGAGATAAGCTCTCAGAAAAAGCAAGCACTTCTTAGTCTCTTTGAAAATGAATTCGATCTGTCAAGAAAAGAAGCCACTGTACTCTTAGCATCCAGTTCATATTTGCTTGGAAATGGGCAAGAGTTTAGAAAAAATCCAAAGAAAGTGTTGAGTAAGTCTCGCTTTACTGAGGAACAAATAGAGTCAGCCCAATCTATTTTAGAGAAAGTGACTCAGATTGAAGGTAAGGCAAGCCAAGAGCAAACTAAACTCATTGAAGCCTTCTGGATGGCATTTAGTGTGAGTCAATGGCAAATAAAGTCGGCGCAAAACGCGACTGACGCACCTGTTGCGTAGAATGTCAAAAATCATACGAAGTCGTGAGGAATGGAAACGTCAAGCCGTTAGCAGGGCAAATGAAATTCGAGAGTTTAGGAAAACCAATAAACCCTATCAAGAAAAAATAGCTGAACTCAAGGCACAAATCAAAACAATGGAATAAGCCGCATTAAAAAAAACGGTTTGACCTCTGTGATTAACTGGACCTTGCGTTTGGCTTTGGGAATGCAGTCAAGCCCATTTGCAAACCAATCCGAGACCTAACTGCTGGCTGGGAGCCTATGATTACTTGCGTCTCGAATAAATTCAATAAAAGTGCGAGTGGCTAAGGAAAGTTTTTTATCTTTCAGGTACACCACATACCACAGCTTTTCCAGAGGAAAACCCTCGACATCCAATCTAACCACATATTTCCCATTCAATTCTAACCGCAAATTATGGAGTGATAAAACAGAAATCCCTAATCCTGCCATAACAGCCTGCTTAATCGCCTCACTACTACCCAATTCCATATAAGGATCAATTTTTATACCATGTTTGGCAAACAATTGATCCATTAATAAGCGGGTACCTGAACCCTGTTCACGTTCCAAAAAACGTTCTTTGCTCAAATATTCCAGCGGAATATTGTGGCTTTGCGCTAGAGGATGATCGGGGTGTGATATAACGACCAAGGTGTTCTGCATAAAGGGGTGTGCTTCTACTTTTAAATCTTCAGGGACTTGCCCCATAATCAGCAAATCATCAAGATTAGAGCGCAGGCGTTCAAGAACCAGGGCTCTGTTACCTACAGTCAAGCTGGGCTTAACTTGAGGATGGCTTTCTATAAATGCCCCAAGAATATGGGGCATAAAATATTTCGCGGTGGTAACAACAGCAATTTGCAAGTTTCCTTTAACCACTTCTTTATGTTCGGCTATCGTATTTTCTAAATCTGATAATTGTTCAAGAATGTTGCAAGCAGTCGTGTAAACATGACGACCAACTGTTGTAGGATGTGTCCGCTTGCCCACTTGCTCCAGCAGTGGCAAGCCAATGGCATCACTGAGCTTTTTGATTTGCATTGAGACGGTGGGCTGAGTTAAATGCAACAATCTGCCAGTCTGTGAGTAGTTGCCCAGTCGAACAACCGTTTCAAAAATTTGTAACTGGCGTAATGTAATATGGCGGATAAGAAATTGTGTGTTGGTTTTATTCATAGATTATGTTCTATATATATCATAGATAGCATTGATTATTATTTATAAATTAATTGCTGTAAAATGCTCGTCACGAATTCATAGCTAATTATATATATATTATATAGCTTAATTGCGGCATAATGTTCATTATAATCTCACCTTTTTATCCATAGATTATTGGCTATATATAATAGATTTTTATTTTTTAATATCCATTACACAGGAGAAACAACATGGGTTGGTTTACAACGACTAAGGCACCGTCATCATCTGATAGCTTTACCAAGCAAGAGGCTTTTTTAGCGATTGCACTGGCTACCTCAGCGGCGGATGGAACGATTGATGAATCAGAAGCCAAGGGCATATTTGCTTATTTGCTGCAAATGAGAATGTTTGATGACTACACTGATAGACAAATGTCTGATATTTTTCAAAAATTGGTGACTGTGCTAGAGAACGAAGGTGTCGGAGGCTTGGTAGCGATTGCTAAAAGCAGCTTGCCCAGCGAGGTATGGGAAACGGCTTTTGCGTGCGCGGTTGACATTGCCCTTGCTGACGGTGTTATCGAGGACAGCGAAAAAGCTTTGTTGGAAGAACTTCAACAAGTCTTGGAAATTTCTGACGACATCGGGGCTAAGATTTTAGAGGTGATGATGATTAAAAACCGTGGTTAGTCAATTAAGCCAAGAGGAGCAAAACAATGGCAGAATGGCGTAAAGTGTTTGCGGATGGTAAGATATCAAAGAGCGAACTGGATTTTCTACAGGAGCTGAAAAGCAACGCTAAGACTTCTGTGCAAAAGTTAGATGACTTGATTAAGGATTGTGAAAAAGCGCAAGGTACTTGATCATTAGCTGATGAGTAGTCAAAAGAACCCAAGTTTTATTTTAAAACTTGGGTAGTCCATTAAAATTTTGGGGAGGTATTTTTATGAGCCTGTTTAACAACATGAACGCGACTCAAAATGTTCAAAGCATTCCGTTTGAAAACCAAGAAGAACAGGTTTTTGAGCAACCGCTGTCAACCAGTGAGGCTAATAAGCTGATTCGCAACACCTATATGTTGTTGTCGATGACTTTGTTTTTTTCTGCCATCACGGCGGGCATTGCTATGGTAACAAAAATGCCACCCTTACATTGGTTGCTGGTTTTGGGGGGCTATTTTGGGCTATTTTTCCTGACAAATTGGCTCAGGAACAGTGTTTGGGGTATTGCCTCTGTCTTTGCTCTGACGGGATTTATGGGTTTAACCTTGGGGCCAATTATCAGTGCATATTTGACGATATTCAGTAATGGAGCCCAGTTGGTGATGATGGCTTTTGGCTCAACAGCGGTTATTTTTTTAGGTTTGTCTGGTTACGCTTTAGCCAGCCGTAAGGATTTTAGCTTTTTGGGCGGTTTTCTATTTGCCGGAGTTTTGATTGCCTTTTTGGCAGGCATTGGTGCCATCGTTTTTAATTTGCCTGGCTTGTCGTTAGCGGTGTCAGCGATGTTTGTTTTGTTGATGGCTGGTATGATTCTTTATCAAACCAGCGACATGGTGCATGGGCGTGAAACCAATTACGTTATGGCAACCGTGACTTTGTATGTGACCATTTATAATCTGTTTATCAGTTTGTTGCATTTGTTTGGTGCCTTTATGGGCGAAAAAAATTAAGGTGATGAGTCTGGAAGAAATAAACATGGTACAAAATGAGATGAATCAAACCGAAGTGAATCCTGACCCCAAAGTGAAAACCGGCATCTATAATGCCCCTTGGGAAAAGAGTTTCGACAAGATCCTCACGCCTTTTGAAGAGTTTCTTCACCGCCAGACCACCAGTGGTATGCTACTTATGGGTATGGCAGTTCTCGCGCTAGTGCTGGCTAACGGACCGCTGGCTTCCGCCTACGAACATGTTGTGCATACCCTGATCAGCCTCGACATCGGCAGTTGGACGCTAGAAATGAGCCTGCACCATTGGATCAATGACGGCCTGATGGCACTGTTTTTTTTCGTTGTCGGTCTGGAACTGAAACGTGAATTGCTGGTCGGAGAGTTGGCGAAACCGCGCAATGCAGCGTTGCCGATCGCGGCAGCGGTGGGTGGCATGGTGGTGCCGGCCTTGATCTATTTTGCCATCAATCCAGACGGCGATGCGGCGCTCGGCTGGGGGATCCCCATGGCCACCGACATCGCCTTTGCCATCGGTGCGCTGGCATTGCTAGCGAGCCGGGTGCCCAAGGCATTGATCACCTTTCTGGTGGCGCTGGCGATTGTGGATGATCTGGGCGCCGTGATAGTGATTGCGGTGTTCTACACCGACACCATTGCACTCGGCCCCCTAGCGACAGCAGGCGGTCTGTTCGCTTTGCTGCTGGTGTTCAACATGAGCGGCATCCGCAAAACTATACCCTATCTTATTGTCGCAATGTTGCTGTGGTACGCCTTGCTGCAATCTGGTGTACACGCCACCTTGGCCGGTATTCTGGGGGCATTATCGGTGCCGGCTACACCTAAGTACAATCCTGAGCGTTTCAGTGAACAGGTCAGGAATCTGATGCGCCGCTTTGAAGCCAGCCATCAACCCGGAAAAAGCATCATGACCAATGACGCATTGCGTGCCATAGTACAGACCCTAGAAAACGGTGTACGCAGTGTTGGCTCCCCGTTGCAGCGACTGGAGCATATCTGGCACATGCCGGTGGCCTATCTAGTGATCCCAATTTTCGCCCTAGCCAACGCCGGCATCCCGTTGGCATTTGGGTCACTGGGCGAGACTCTAACCCACCCAGTAATGCTTGGTGTGTCGCTGGGTTTGGTACTGGGCAAATTTATCGGTATCACCGGGGTTAGCTGGCTGGTGCTAAAATTGGGTGTGGCGGAGTTGCCGAAAGATACCCGATTCACCCAGATCGCCGGTGTGTCGCTGCTGGCAGGGATCGGATTCACCATGTCCATTTTTGTCGCCCAGCTCGGTTTCGGCGGGCGCGAGGATCTGCTGCTGATGGCGAAGACGGGCATTCTTGCCGCCTCCCTGCTGGCGGGTGTGGCTGGTTTTATATGGCTCTATTTGGTGAGCAAGCCGGTAGCAGGCTGAAACTTTTTTATCCCGCAGAGTTCTAAAAAACTACAATTTCTTGAAATGAAAAATAACTTGTTAAAAATCATAACTAAATACCCAGAAGTTCTGAAAGTTCTTGAGAGTTCCCCCAATTTAGTCATCGCAGATAACACCGAACAACTGCTAGACTTAGCTTGTGGTGATGCCAAACAAGATTTCTTCAAAGTCGAGTACGAGCTGCCGGATGGTCGTTGTGTGACTGAAGCCACTGTAGCACGAGTACGCAATGGCATTGCCGTCAACTATCTTGATCCTAACATGCGGCGACGTGATCCGGACTGTATGCTGATAGGGGATAACCAACCATCAGATAAACCAAGATTTCATGACCGCTTCAATGAAGACTTTACTCAACTGAGACAAGAAACTTTTGCTTGGCTAGCTAAGCAAAACTTAGCCGTATTTGCATTTAAAACGGGTGCTTATGATATGGGCGAAGATGCCCTTGCAATCGTTCCGGTTAATGCGGCATTTTTTGCCTTGGGACTGGCTCTTCTACAAGGAATTGTCTCTTCTGAAGAGATAGGCGAGTCCTTTTCTCCCAAAGTGATTATTTATGTGGCTCCCCCTTTTCGACAGACACATTTTGATGACAAACAGATTGTGGTCCATAATCGTTTGGATGATATTCACGAGATATTTTCATACAATCTTTATCCTGGTCCCAGTGCCAAAAAAGGTGTTTATGGTGCATTGATACGCCAAGGCGAAGCGGAAGGGTGGGTGACAGCTCATTGTTCTGCGGTTCAAGTGATTACACCGTATGATAATGTTGTGACTTTTATGCACGAGGGTGCCAGTGGTAGTGGTAAAAGTGAAATGCTCGAACAACCCCATCGTTTGCCCGATGGCAGGATGTTAAAAGGGCAAAATCTCATCACTGGTGAAAAAGTTTATGTGGAGATTCAACGCACTTGCGATTTGCATCCCATTTGTGACGATATGGCACTGTGCCATCCCGATATCCAACAGGATAACGGCAAACTTTGGCTCATGGATGCTGAGGATGCTTGGTTCGTCCGTGTTGATCATATCAACGAGTATGGTGTTGATCCTGAACTGGAAAAACTAACCGCCGTCCCATCAAAGCCTTTGTTATTCCTTAATATTGATGCCGTTCCGAATAGTAGGGCATTAATTTGGGAACATATTGAAGACAGCCCCGGTATCACCTGCCCAAATCCACGAGTTGTCATACCACGTTCAATCATTCCAGAGATTGTGGCGCGGGAACCCGTTAGTATAGATATTCGGAGTATGGGTATTCGGACTCCACCCTGTACACGAGAAAAACCAACTTACGGTATTATAGGCATGGTTCATATTCTACCACCCGCATTGGCTTGGCTCTGGCGTTTGGTCGTCCCGCGTGGCTTTAGTAATCCCAGTATTGTTGACACTGGGAGTATGAGTAGTGAAGGGGTAGGAAGTTATTGGCCATTTTCAACGGGTAAACAAATCGAGCAAGCGAATCTGCTCCTACGCCAAATTGAAGAAACGGAGCGCACACAGTACATACTTATTCCTAACCAACACGTAGGGGCATGGAAAACCGGTTTTATGTCGCAGTGGCTAGTGCGTGATTATCTGGCACGAAGAGGAAATGCTCGATTTAAAGAACCGCAAATCGTTGCGGCACGATGTCCCTTACTCGGTTATGCACTCAGCTCTATGCGTATTGAAGGAACCCGGGTGTCACACTGGTTCTTAGAAGTGAATACGCAACCAGAAGTTGGTAACGAGGGTTATGATCAAGGAGCGGAGGTGTTGTTTGCCTATTTTCATGAACATCTTAAGCAATTTCTCCAGCCCGGTTTATCTCCTCTGGGACGGCAAATGATAGAATGTTGTCTCAATAATGGCAACGTAGAAGACTACAAGAGATTTTTAAGTACCTAATCAGTTTTTCCTAACAAACCAGTTGATGATTGAAGCCTTTTGGATGGCATTTAGTGTGAGTCAATGGCACAGTTGCGTAGTTTTGTAGACAGGCTCTGCTCCTGAATAACCACAAAAAAAATATTAAAATAAGCCCTCTATGTCAGCATAGAGGACTGTGCTGCTATTTCCTAGAATCTCAACTTGGATCAAAAAAATTTTCTTTCCATTGCCGTCTGAACACAGACAAACCTTTGTTATCATTAATCGACTTATATGATGACTGATGACCCGCACCTTCTGCAACAATAGAAATCGTAAAAGTTTGTCCCACCGGCAAAAGTTTTGTCCACTCAGCCGGCAAATCGCTATTACTTAAATGTTTTAAAATGAGATAAGACATAATTATTTCCCCCCAATATAATCCTATCAGCTTGTTTATTATTCATAGACGGACACTACCTTAAATATTACCAAAATTTTTTTTCTAACTTTTTTTTCAGTATTTTTGGTAAAATGGCACACCATTTTACTTTGCGCCATCGGAGTTAATTCCACTATGTACCTCATCAAATTACTCTATAAACTCAAAGAATTTGCGGTAAATCATCCACTTTATATCGAAGATATTTACGATGAGCCACTTGCCCAAATGTCTGTATTAGAAAATACACCTCATCCATCGCAGAACGTTCACTCCACAACAGAAATAAAAACAGAGCCTAAAAAAGGGGTTTTTGAGCATTGGAAACATATAGAAGCCATCACTGAGCGACGTTTTCCTAACGATAAAAACCTACAACTTGAAGCCTCACAATACGTCTTGGATGCACTTGAAGGTGACGGCTGGAAAAAAGTACGGGCTTTCAAAGGCAAAAGTTTTATCGCCTTTATTAGCACCGTGACTTCAAACCTATTAACCGATTTTTGGCACAAAAAATTCGGTAAAAAACGCCCTAATACATGGTTGACTCGACAAACTGATCCGATTTATCAAACCGCCTACCGTTTACTCGTCAAAGGCAAATACTCAAAACGAGAAACGATTGAAATACTCCTAACCACAGAACCTAAGCGGGAGCGATGGCTTATTCTAGAGATTGTTGAGGCGGTGTTAGCAAAGTGTCCTCTCAAAGAAGACTATCAAGAAGTCCCATTCGATGAAAATAACAAAAGCCATCTTGAGACGTCCCCCTCCTTAGAAGAACAGTTTGAACAGTGGAATGAACAAGCTTTACTGGAAACTTTAGCGCAATTTCTCAACAATGACGAAGAAATCAATAACCCGCTTAACAAATTATTGGCGGTTTTAGGACGATCTGTCCGTCTAACAGAGGAAGAGTGCCTACTTTTACGCTTGCGTTACCAAAGTGGATTGACAGCCAATAAAATTGGCACACTGGTAAACTTAAGCGCCAGTCAAGTTGACAAGCGTATCAAAAAGATATTAAGCCGTTTAGGCAAAATACTGCCCAAACAAGCAAAAATCTCAGACAAAATGACTATAAATTAAGGAGAAAAAAATGGATATTCAAACACAACGTGTCATTGCCCTACTTGGCATTGCCGTTCACAGCTCAAAAGCCAGCGCTTGCCCATCTGATGAACAACTCGCGGCTTTTATCAGCAATACAGTGAAAGGCAAACAACGCCAAAAGATGTTAGCACACCTAAACAGTTGCCCAAAGTGCTATCATCAGTGGCTGGAGACGGCATCTTATGTCCAATCGTTTCAACCTGAAAAAATCAGTCTCTTAAAAAAACTGGAAAGTTTTTTGACAAAGGTTGGAAAACCCGCATTGGACAACTGGAAACCCCTTGTTTCTGTCACAGTGACAGCCGTCTTAGTGGTAGCTGTATTGCTATTTATTATCCCACCCACTAAGACTGAGATTGATGCCAGCTATATTGCAGTCAACACCCATAATCCAGATGGTTTTAATCAAATACTTGAAAATTTACCCATTGAAACAATGGCTTTAGGTTTTGATGAAGTAGAAAGATCACCCGCTGCCCAAGCATTTACGGCTGGGATAGAAAACGGGCAAGCGATATTAACTAAGTCCACGCCATCACCTACGCCTTATGCTGACGCAGATGAATACAAGCTTGGACGTTGGTTTGTATTATTATGGACTGTAGCACAAACACAACAGCCCATGCCGATAGATTTTTGGACACAGCAAACCGCGATTGGATCAGAATTAGAAGCGCGTTTTAATAAACGCCCACCAGATGAAACGACAAAAACCGTGCTTGAGGTTTTAGCCAATCTCCAGCCCTTAATAATAGAATTAAAAATTCAGCCAAATAATCATCGTCTGATCTACCTACTGAGTAGAGACATAGAAATGGCAATGAATGGGATTTCAGAATTATGAAAACAATTCAATATCTTGCAAGCGGCCTATTACTGATTTACAGCCTAACCAGTGATGCCGCCCATTATCGGGACTACGTTGATTACTATGTTGACTGGTATGGTAGCATCAAAGCATCAGAAAATAGTCAAGTAGCCACCGCGCACCAAATTTTTGAGCGTTTAAAAAAGCTTGCTAACAAAAATCCCAAGTTTCTTAACCCAAAACTGAGGGTTCTCAACAATAAAGGTAGAACGCCTTGGGCGAGAGCCTTACGTGACGGCAACATCGTACTTTGGAAATCCGCCATAGAAGCCTGTTACCAAGGCGCCCGCTCAAAAGAGGAAATTGAAGCACGTCTTGCATTTGTGCTAGGACATGAACTGGGACACTTAGCCAAAGATGACTACTGGCATCTTGATATCGCTTGCCTGTTTTCTACGGAAAAATGCAAAACCAATGGTTTTTTTACGAGGGAACGTATGATAAAAGAATTGAGAGCGGATGGTGAAGGTTATGCTTATGCGGCATTAGCCGGTTATCGAGTCGATTTATTGCTTGGCAAAAAGCCCTTTTTAAGGCATTGGCTCAAGCAAATCAAACCGCCGAAAAATTCTCCCTATCCACCCATTAAAGAACGGGTGGCTGTTTTGCAGAAATATCTACAAAACATTCAAAAAAAACTCACCTTTTTTGACTTTGGCGTTCGGCTCAGTCATTTTGAGCGTTGTGACGACGGAGAATATTTTTTGCGGGAATTTCAACACATCTTTCCCGCACGAGAAGTGTTAAATAATATGGGATTTTGCTACTTGCAACGGGCGCGACAAAAAATGAAAAGCGAACGCGCTTATTTTTATTGGATGCCCCTAGTGCTTGATGTCGAAACGTTAGCAGCCACCCTCAAAACACCGTCCTATTTTTCAATGAGCCTTAAAAGCTTAAAACAGGCAGCCGCCTCAGGACAAGGAGAGGGCTTTCTGAAAGAAGCGATTCACTATTTCAAAAAAGCAGTTGAAGCCGATCAAAGTTATCTCCCAGCACAACTCAATCTGGCGGTGACCTATTTATACCTTGGAAAACCGTACAAAGCTCGCAGCGTGCTCGCACATCACCCAGATAATCTGGAAATTCAAGCCTTGCAAGCCTTAGCACTTTATGAACAAAGTGAAGTAGACCTTGATCTGTGGCCTCGGACCGTAGCGCGACTAGAAAAAATGGCGCTCAAAGCCCAGGCACCCCCGGCGCTGCTTTATAACCTAGCGCGACTATTGGAAATTCGCCCCCGCCCCGGGCAAGCACGTCAATATTGGAACCGCCTGGCTCGCATGGCTGATAGGTTACCAACTCCCATTCGTCTGCACGTCTGCCAACAACAAAGCGTCGTAGAAAACTGTTTTTTTCAGAATGAACAAACATCGCCCAAAGCAGCACCACCTTGGGAATGGCCCATTCCATTTACATGGCAAGCACTATCGACACAAGTTTCTGTCAGGATCAAACTGAATCAATGGAAAAAAACCCCATTTGATTGGTACCGAGAAAAATTACACGGCCATATTTATCAACGCCCTGATGGCCATGTCGAAGTTTTAGAACTGGATGACTTCATGCAAATGCAAGTACTCAAAGGGGGCGACTTAGGCACAGTCAAAAATTTACCAGATTATTGTGCCCACCCCTTGCGCCAACGCCAATTAGCGAGAGGTGTCTTATGGACTTGTGAAAAATGGGCCGCCTTAGTGTTTGAAGATAAAGTGGAAGAGGTTTGGCGAGTGCTGGGTAGATGAGAAAAAAATAAAAAAAAGCCCCTTGCTTTGTGTCAAGTGTCAAGGGGCTTTTTTTTGTGCTATGCTATTTATTTAGTCGCAGAGCGAGAGCGGTTTGGGTTGTCGAGGTTGTATCAAAGGGGCTATTATTGATTTTGACTATAAATTTACGAAAAATGGAGACTGATTATGAATGATAAAAATCCAAAAGGTGCGGGCGCCAAGCCGACAGTGTGGAAACATGGTGGGGTTGGCAAAATAACAACTATTAATGTCCCAAAAATATCAAAGCAACTAATTCATAAGATTGCTATTGTTATTGACCATGAAGTCATAAACAATTCCTCATATTCTAAAAAAGCTGTGCTGACAAAGATAGAAAATTTACTTCCATAATCAATATGTTATTTATAAAGTCGACAAAAAATTAAAAAAATAATTGACAGATAATTAAATGATTGCTATGATGCTTACAAATAATTAATTAATAATTAATTATTAAATAAACAACGGCATCCCTTGAAGGCTTCACGGTTAACAAGGGATGCCAAAGCAATAAACCTTAAAAATTAGGAGATTGCCATGAGCAATACTACCCAAGTTGCGTCCAAAAAGCAAGCCCAATTACAACAACAATTAGCTAAACGTCAACAAGCGCTCGCTAAAATTGAACGATATGCTAGCCTGAGTAACAAAAAAGCTCAAATTGATGTTGCTAAAGCTGAGCTTGAAAAAGCTCGAATAGATTTGCTCAATGCTAAAATCCATCTCAATGCAGTGCCTAGCGAGGATAAGGTTGGGCAATTGTATGCACGGGCTAAAGTCAAAGAGGCAGAGGCGAATGTGCTGAAAGGCAGAGCCCAATTGTATTCCCAGCAAGACGAATTGAAAGCGTTGAAAGCCAGCTTTATTGAGGCGGCTCATCGCTCTGAAGATGAGCTGGATGATAATATTGATCCTGCATTTGATATTGCCTTTCAAAAAATGGCGGATATTGTCAATGAACAGGCGATCTTGAACGATGAGCCGGATGACAATACCGAGCCCTCATCAGATATTGCATCAACACTGACTGAAACTTCTGTCTCCCAGCTAGAAGATAGTATTTTAGATTATCTGACCACGCCTCCTGAACCACCCGAATCCGAAATGCTCGAATTTGAAATAGAATCCGCCGAGACTATCTTGAATAACCGTATTTTAGGCCATTTTTTTAAAACTCAGTGGCCAAATGACTACGAAATGAGTAATTACGCGACTATAGACATGACACTTGATAAAGAAGTTTATTGCTTTGTGATAACAACAGAATTTGAAAATCGTTTTTACTTACATGTTGCCTGTTTTTCTGTTAAGTACCAGGCAATAATAGATTCAGAATATTCTAGAAAAGTTTATAAAACTAAAGATGCGCGAGATCGGGACGCAAATAATTGGTTATTTGGTTGAGTAGGGGCAATCCTTTATGGTTGCCCTGACTGCTATATTATTATTTCTAAAACCGCCCCCGCAGCCTGCTCACTCGGGCGCAAACGCTGATGTAACTCAGAAAAGCGAACTTGTAAGCCTTCAACTTCGCTGGGATTATCTAACCAGTACAATACCGCAGCCCCCAAATTTTCTGGCGTGACATCCCCTTGCAAAAATTCTGGAACTAATCGCTCCCCCGCGAGCAAATTGGGTAACGAAAAAAAAGGAATATGCACTAAAAATCGAGCCAACCAATAAGTGATAAGAGCTACGCGATAGGCGACTACCATAGGACGATTCAACAACATCGCCTCTAAAGTAGCCGTGCCAGAGGCCATCAATACCACATCAGCGGCTGCCATGACTTCGCGTGATTGTCCGTTGATTATAAAAAAAGGTAAATCGTGCCCTGCCATTTGCTGACGAAAAATCTTACCTAATTCGGCATTGGCTAAGGGCACGACAAAGCGTAAATCAGAACGCTGTGCCAATAACCAACGCGCTGTTTCTATAAAAGGAATACCCAATTGTTGAACCTCATTACGCCGACTGCCCGGCAACATAGCGATCCATACCCCGTCAGCCGCTAAACCTAAACGACTTCTGGCAGTCTGCTTATCCATCGTCAGTGTATCATCTGCCAAAGGATGTCCCACAAATCGCACAGGGATATTATGCTGTTGATAATATTCAGCTTCAAAGGGAAATAAAGTCAACATTAAGTCACAAGCACGGGCGATTTTACGCAAACGATATTGCCGCCATGCCCAAACGGAGGGACTGACATAGTGTACCGTTGGAATGCCAGCCGCTTTTAAGGCATATTCTAAGCCCAAATTAAAATCAGGCGCATCAATGCCGATAAAGACATCGGGCGGATTTTGCAAAAAGTGGTCGCGCAGACTGTCACGACATTTTTTGAGGCGGGGATAATGTTTGAGGACTTCTACTAAGCCCATCACGGAGAGGGTTTCTAAAGGATAGTGGCTGTGGAAACCGGCTGCTAACATTTTGGGGCCTCCAATGCCTTCAATGAGGGCATTGGGATGGCTGCCACGTAGAGCTTGAATGAGTCTGGCGCCTAGTATGTCTCCTGACATTTCGCCAGCGATAATTCCAATTCGCATTATCAGTTATCAATTATCAGTTATCAGTATTAAAAAATCCTGTTTTTTCCTATTACCGCACAATCCCACGTTCTGATTTTTGCAAAAATGTCACCATATCGCGGACATCTGTATATTTTTCACTCAACTCTTTCAACGCCTCAATAGCCTGTTCTATTGTCAGCTTCTTTCTATAAATAACTTTATAAGCCTCGTGCAACGCCTGAATTGTCTCGCTACTAAAACGTCGACGTTTCAATCCTTCCTTATTGATAGCATAAGCCTTGGCTCGATTGCCAGACACCGTCACAAATGGTAGTACGTCTTGAGTTATCACCGAGCCACCACCCGAAAAACTATGCCTACCCATCCGACAAAACTGATGAACTAAAGTAAAACCACCTAAAATCGCATAATCTTCAATCTCTATATGTCCGCCCAAGGTGGTGCCATTAGCCAGAACCGTTTGGTTGCCCACAATACAATCATGGGCAATATGGCAATAAGCCATAATCCAATTATCATTACCAATCCGCGTGACACCACCACCTTGCACAGTACCTCGGTTAAGGGTGCAATACTCACGAATGACATTGCGCTCACCAATTTCCAAGCAAGTATCTGGCTCTCCACCATATTTTTTATCTTGGGGATCTTCACCTATCGAAGCAAATTGGTAGATTTTATTATCGCGTCCAATCCGCGTTGGACCCTTAACCACCACATGTGGACCTATCCAAGTGCCCGCAGCAATTTGTACGTCTGCGCCGATGATAGAATAGGCACCTATTTGGACATCACTATTCAATTCGGCTTTGGAATCAATCAGGGCATGTTTATCGATCACTGAATGTCTCTTTTCATACATAGCACTTCAGCACTGGCAACCAGTTTATCATCGACTTTCGTGGTTGCGGCATATTTCCACACACCACGGGTGGTGCGTAGCAGTTTGACTTCGATCAATAACTGATCGCCCGGCTCAACGGGTTGTTTGAAGCGAGCCTTATCCACACCAACCAGATAGTACAATGAATTCTCCTCTGGTTGTGCTTCTGCCGTTTTAAAAGATAAAATACCTGTCGCTTGCGCCATCGCTTCGATCAGCAAAACACCAGGCATGATAGGATGTTGCGGAAAATGGCCTTGAAAAAATGGCTCATTATAGGTCACATTTTTAATAGCAACCAAAGAATCACCGACGGTATAATCAAGCACCCTATCTATCAGTAAAAACGGATAACGGTGATGAAGGTGCTGAAAAATCTGATGGATATCCATACTATTCATAATTAATGCCCTGAAAGGAGTCCAAGATTTATCTTGGACATCGCATTTTCTAAATGTTGTAAACGTCGCGCCATTTCATCAAGTTGTTTAAATCTCTGATAATTTCGATGCCAATGTCGGTTAGGTTCTATCGCAGTGCCTGAAGAATAAATCCCTGGCTCACGAATCGACTGTAACACGATTGAGCCGCCAGTGACATGGACATTATCGACCAATTCAAGATGACCGGCAATGCCCACGCCTCCACCAATCATGCAATAACGACCTATACGAGTGCTGCCGGCAATGCCTACACAGCCTGCTATCGCTGTATGTGTACCAATCTGGACATTATGCCCAATTTGAATTTGATTATCCAGTCTCACACCATTGCCAATCACCGTATCTTCTAACGCGCCTTTATCTATAGTCGTGTTAGCACCGATTTCCACATCATCGCCAATCAGAACGCCGCCGAGTTGTGGAACTTTTACCCATTTTCCCGCATCGTTGGCATTGCCAAAACCATCTGAGCCAATGACGCTTCCCGGGTGGATAATCACCCTTTGTCCGAGCCGTGTACCAGCGCATAAGGTGACGTTTGCCATCAATTGGCAATTATCACCAATCTCAACAGCATTGTCGATAACGCAGCCAGGACCAATAGATACATTACGATCTATTTTGGCTCGGGCATCAATGACAGCCTGCGGTCCTACCGATACAGTGGCATCCAAAAGCGCATCAGGACTGACCCACGCGCTTGGATGTATGCCAGGTTTTTTGGGACGGGGTGGATTGAACAAAGTAGCGGCGCGGGCATAACCTAAATATGGATTGTCCATTACCAGCATTGGCACTTTGCAAAAACGCCGATTCTTGCTTGCTATAATCACGGCGGCGGCACGAGTATTCGCCAATTCTTCACGATATTTGGCACCATTGCTAAAAAAACTCACTTCTTGTGGGCTCGCCAAGCTCAAGGAGGCGATACCTACAATTGGTAAATCTTCTGAACCCTCTAAATCTGCACCAATTTGTGTCGCCAATTCGGCGAGGCTAATGGATAGCTTCATAATCCCCCGCTGGTCTTTTTGGCTCTCACTATTTTCGGCGACTCTTCTTACGGAGGCGTTTCAAGACTTTATCAGTAATATCAACACGTTTATTGGCCCAAACCACGCCCTCAGTGAAGATAAGATCATAACGATCAGCCTTCGCCAAATCTTGAATCACTAGGATAATGATTTTTTGAATTTTATCTAGCTCTTCATTGCGGCGGATGTTATAATCTTCTCGAAATTCTTCCTGTTTCCGTTTTAAGTCACGTTTTTTTTCCCTAATATCACGGCTGAGCCTACGCGCTTGGGATTCAGTCATAATAGCCGCATCCTTTCCGAAGCGTTCTTCCAATTTTTTGATTTCCTGTTTGGCACTCACGATTCTTCTTTGTCTAGGCGCAAATTCTCGCTCTAGGCGACGATTAGCACTGTCAACTTGTGGCGCTTTGTCCATGACTTTTAAGGCGTTGACAAAACCAATCTTCAGTTCCGCTGCGACAGGATAGGACAGAACACTGCAAAGCAGACCAACAATAAGATATAAATAATGACGCTGTTTCAATGGAAAACTCCTTAACTAATTGATTTTTACCAATTAAATGTTGTACCAATCGTGAATTGAAACCTCTCAAGCCGATCACCCTCTTGGCTCTTTAGAGGAATAGCATAACTGAAGCTCAGCAATCCTAGAGGCGTTAAAGTGATCAGGGATAAGCCTGTCGAATAACGCAACTGAGAATTGTCAAAATCTTCTCCAGTTCCATACACATTGCCGACATCTACAAAGGCGGAAAATCTAACTGAACGAACCTTTTCTAAAAAGGGAATTGGCATAATCAATTCGGCATTGCCAACCACTTTTAAATTTCCCCCAAAGGGACGCTCTTGGGAATCCAAGGGACCTAAAGAATTTTCTCGAAAACCGCGTACTGTGCGAGGCCCCCCTGCTGTAAAATTCTCAAAAAAGGGTAAATGCTCATTATCACCATAACCCTCCCCAAAGCCTAATTGTCCCTTGAATAAGAATATATAATCTTTTGTGAATGGGTACAACCACTGATGACGATAAGTCAACTTGTAATAGCTGAGATCACTAAACGGTAGGGCAACCTCAGCACGGATAGATTGTAACATGCCTTTACTGGGAAACAAGGCGCGATTACGTGTATCATATCGGAGTCTCGCATTGAGACGATATGAATTGTAGCTATCACCATTTCTTTCAATAAAATCAAAAACTTCTGTGGCCGTCGCGTCTGTTGTTTTAAGAGTTGTGTGGTCAAAAGCCGCACCAAGACTAATATTATTATATTCTGTGATGGGCAATCCATAATTGATAGCCGTACCATAAGCATCAGTTGTGTAGCGACTCAAATTAGCTTCTTCGGCATCTGTGGTACGGTAAAACACGTTAAAACCACGGCTCACACCATCTATGGTCAGGTAAGGATTAAAATAGGAAAAACTATAGGTTGTGTTGACTTGGCTATTGTTGAATGTTAGGCCAACTCGTTTACCTGAACCTAAAAAATTTTCTTGAGTGAGACTACCATTGAATACTATTCCTTGAGTTTGTGCATAGCCAATACTTGCCATAATGTTGCTCGACGGCTGTTCCACTACGGTATAATTAATATCAACTTGATCATCTGTATTGGGCACTCGCGGCGTTTCAACCGTCACTTCTTCAAAATAACCCAAACGCTCTAAGCGAGCCAATGAGCGTTTCACGTCTCGGGTAGATATCCAACCCCCTTCCATCTGACGCATTTCGCGGCGTAATACTTCGTCACGCGTTTTAGTATTACCTTTAAAATTGATCTGTCGCACATAAACCCGTTTGCCTTGATCAACAAAAAAACTTAAAGCCACCGTTTTTTTCTCTCGATCAATATCGGGCAGAGCATTGATATTAGCAAAATAGTAGCCTTCATCGCCAATCCGTTCTTTAATGGCTTCTTGACTTTTAATGATTTGTTTGCGCGAAAAAACGTTACCCGCTTTAATGCTTATTTTGTCCAATAATTCAGCCTTAGGGACGCTAAAATTTCCTAGTAATTTGACCTGAGATATCGTATATTTATCTCCCTCTGTGAGATTAATTGTGATATAGACTTCTTTTTTATCAGGTGTAATAGAAACTTGAGTTGAATCAATATTAAAGTTGGCATAGCCACGATCGAAGTAGTATGATTTTAGCGCTTCCACATCGGCTGCCATTTGTGGCCGTGAGTATTTGTCACTATCGGTAATGAATGAAAACCACCCAGTCGTACTCGATTTCATTTGATCAAGCAGTTCATCATCGCTAATCGTATGATTACCTACAAAATTAATTTTCTTAATGCGTGCAATCACCCCTTCAGAAATATCAATTTTTATAGCAACACGGTTGCGGCTAAGCGGTGTGACGGTTGATTTCACTTGTACAGCATATCTACCCAAGTCAAAATATTGACGTTGCAATTCTAGTGTCACTTTTTCTAATAAAGAACGATTAAACAATTGGCCTTCAGCAAAACCAATTGTTTTCAAACTACGAGTCAAATCTTCTGTTTCAATTTCCTCATTGCCCGTAAAAGTCATTTTAGAAATAGCAGGCCGTTCCTCAACTCGCACAATCAAAATGTTACCATCCCGCTCTAAGCGCACATCTTTAAAAAAACCGGTTTTAAACAAAATAGAAATAGCCGTTTTGGCCTTTTCTTGAGAAAAAGGCTGACCCACTGTGACAGGTAGGTAATTAAACACTGTCCCTGCCTCAATTCGCTTTAAGCCTTTTAAGCGGATGTCTTCGATTTGAAAATTTTCAAAGGCTTGTGCGACGGGGGGCAAGAGCATTATGAGCAAAATGATAAAAAGTCGTCTGTATTTCTTCATATCGTATCGTCACGAAATTATTTAGGAGTCCAAGATAAATCTTGGACTCCTACCAAAAGATTAGTTGAACAGGCGTTCTAAATCATTAAATATCGCCAGTCCCATCAAGCCAATTAATAAAGTCAAACCAATCCGTTGTAAGAAAAATTCCGTGTTTTCAGTGACGGGATTACCCTTAATCCATTCAATTAAATATAAGAATAGGTGTCCCCCATCAAGCAAAGGAACGGGTAACAAGTTGATAACACCTAAGCTGACACTGACTAATCCTAAAAAGGATAAAAAGACAACAATGCCAAGTTCAGCCGACCGTCCCGAAAATTGGGCAATCGTAATAGGTCCACTGATATGCTTGGGCGAGATTTGCAAGGTCAACATTTTGACCATGACGCGCAAGGTTAATACGCTAATGTCCCAGGTTTTTTCAACCCCCTTGGTGAATGAACCCCATAAATTATAACGTTCTGTCACGAAATAAGGTGCATAAACTCCCATACGTCCTTTGCCATTCACATTTTCAGGCCGCAGGATTAATATTAGTTTTTGATTATTTCGTTCAATTTCAGCTTCGATGTCTTGCCCGGGTCGTTCACTGACATACTTTGCCCAAGTGCTCCAATCGCTAATGGGTTGATTATCCATAGCAATCATCTTATCACCCGGCTGTAATCCCGCCCTTTCAGCAGCACTGTCTGGTGTAATTTCACCGATAATGGCTGGCCAAGGTGGCGAAAAGGGGCGCATACCTAGTTTGTCAAAAAACGCCCCTTGTGCCATGTCGTCAATTGTAACACCCTGTAAATTCAAAGTTAAATCATATTCGTCGCCTTGCTGATTTTTGACGCTGTATAAAAATTCTTGTTCATCATCCAGCAGTTGCTGTAATGTCGCTTGTATGACATTATCCCAACGCGCTGTGGGCTGCTCATTGACGGCAAGAATCTGATAGCCGGATTGAAATCCAGCTTGTTCTGCCAAACTTTGGGGCGTCACTTCTCCGACCACAGCGGCGATGCCTGTCACTCCGAGCATATACATGACGGTATAAGCAATGATAGCGAACAAGAAATTAAAAAGGGGACCGGCGACAACAATAGCAGCACGCACTCCCAATGATTGTTGATTAAACTCTCGGTGCAATTCTTCAGGTGCAACATCACCTTCGCGCTTGTCAAGCATTTTAACATAACCGCCCAAGGGGAGGGCTGCAATGACAAATTCAGTTTTATCTTTGCCAAAGCGGCGCTTGAAAAGCGGTTTTCCAAAGCCAACTGAAAAACGCAGAATTTTTACACCTAAACGTCGTGCGACCCAATAGTGACCGAATTCATGTACAGTCACTAAAATGCCGATAACGACTATAAAAGCGAGTAATGCTTGTACAAATAACATCATATTTTCAATTATCCGTTATCACTGCCTCAGAAGCCAACTCACGAGCACGGGCATCATCTTCAAGAATGATCTCCAAAGAATTAGCCATACGCCCGGTTAATTGGGATAAAGTCGTTTCAATGACTTTAGGGATAGCAGTAAAGCGCAAACGTTCTTGCAAAAAAGCCTCTACAGCGACTTCGTTGGCAGCATTCAAAATGGTACTCGTCGTGCCACCTGCTAACATAGCCTCATAAGCTAACTTTAAGCAGGGAAAACGCTCAAAATCAACCGCCTCAAAATCCAAACGGGCAATATCAATTAGATTTAAACGGGAAACGCCTGACTCAATACGATCTGGCCAAGCCAAGGCATAAGCAATCGGAGTCCGCATATCTGGGTTGCCTAATTGTGCCAACACTGAGCCATCTACATATTCAACCATTGAGTGAATCACACTTTGTGGATGTAATATCACATCTATCTGCTCCGGTGGCGCGGAAAATAACCAACAAGCCTCAATGATTTCCAATCCTTTATTCATCATCGTGGCCGAATCCACCGAGATTTTGCGCCCCATATTCCAATTTGGGTGGGCACAAGCTTGATCTGGGGTGACATCATGCAATTGTTCAATCGGATAGCTGCGAAAAGGCCCGCCAGAGGCGGTTAGTAATATACGGCTGATACCCGAGGGGGTTGGTGGCATACATTGAAAAACAGCATTATGTTCACTATCAATCGGTAACAACTCAGCCCCACTCACGCGCACGGCATCCATAAACAATTGCCCTGACATGACCAAAGCCTCTTTATTAGCCAATAAAACACGCTTACCCGCTTGAGCGGCGGCTAAAGTGGGCAATAAACCTGCGGCACCCACTATCGCAGCCATCACTATATCGACTTCAGGCAAACTCGCTACTTGACTCAGACTCGAAGTGCCGCTTAAAACTTGCACCCCAGTATTTTTCAAACGTTGCTCAAGTTGCGCCGCCGCGTCCGAATCTGGCATCACCGCGTAGCGGGGCGACCATTCTAAACAGAGGGCCGCTAAACGATCAATCTGTCGATGTCCTGTCAACGCGACAACTTCAAAATCATCTGAATGCCGTTTAATAACATCGAGCGTATTGATACCGATGGTGCCAGTGGCACCTAGTATGGTAATTTTTTTCAAAACAGAGTTCCGAGTAAAATAAGGCCAGTCACAAAAATTGGGGCTGCCGAAGTCAGACTGTCAATGCGATCAAGTATGCCACCATGACCAGGCAAAATTTGCCCACTATCTTTGATATTCATTTGACGCTTAAACAAACTCTCCAACAGATCTCCCAAAATCGATGCCAACACAGTCAGCAAACATAATAACATGAATAAAAAAAATGATGTTATCAATGGCATTGACAGGGCATAAGCGAGCGAAATGATTAAACTCATTACTAAGGCACCTGCCACTCCTTCCCAAGTTTTTCCTGGGCTGATTTTGTCAGCCAATTTTCTGGCACCCCAGCGTCTTCCCGCAAAATAAGCACCACTATCGGCAGCCCAAATCAAGACTAACAGAAAAACGACCGAGTGCCAGCCATACTCTTTATGCAGAATTAATAAAGCCATCCAAGCCGGTAATAAAATGAAAAAACCCAGTAAAGCCTTAATAATCGGTGAAGTCGGCACCAAAGACTGCCCTTGTTGATAACGCAATACCCAATAGAGTGCCAATAGCCACCACAAACAGCCTGCTGCTAATAATAATATATAAATAGACATAGACAGAACGCTTGTAGTTGACTGTTGCTGCCAAAACCAGTAAAGCATTAATAGCACTAAGGCGAGTACAAGGGCATAAAGATTCCGCTTGATCCCAGACAAGCCAGCCCATTCCCATGCCCCCAGCACAACAATACTCATAAAAACATAAGCGACTATTTGCGTAGATAAAGATAATATCCACACGATGAGGGGAATTAAAATAATAGCGGTGAGCAGACGTTGCTTAAGCATTTTTTTTGAGTTGTTCAGCGGTACGTCCAAAGCGACGTTGACGGTTGTTAAAAAATTCTAATGCCTGCATAAAAGTCTCTTTATCAAAATCAGGCCATAAAGTATCAGTAAAATATAATTCTGTGTAAGCCAATTGCCATAATAAATAATTACTGATCCGTTTTTCGCCACTGGTACGAATAAATAAATCTGGCTCAGGTAAATCTGCCAAACATAAGTGTGTCGCAAAGAGACTGTCATTAATATCTTCACTTCGCAGCGTACCTTGTTCGACTTGTTTAGCGAGGCTTTTTGCCGCCTCAATAATGTCCCAGCGTCCACCATAATTGGCTGCCACTCTCAAATTTAAACCGGTATTGTGTTCAGTCAATTTTTCGGCGTCGGCAATCAATTTTTGCAATTTATCTGAAAAAGCTTCGCGGGCGCCAATAAAGCGTAAACGCACCTTGTTTTTATGTAATGACTTAATTTCTCGTTGCAACGCAGTCATAAACAAATCCATCAACAAATTGACTTCTTGTTTGGGACGTTGCCAGTTTTCGCTGCTAAAGGCAAACAAGGTTAATGCTTCAATGCCGTGTTCTCCACATAATTTGATCACTCGACGTACTGCATCGACTCCGGCTTTATGTCCGGCATTGCGCGGCAAGTGCCTTTTTTTAGCCCAGCGACCGTTACCATCCATGATGATGGCGATATGGCGTGGTAAAATCATCAGTTATTCTGGACTCCTTAAATATGTTAAACTTCCATTAATTCGGCTTCTTTCTCGTGCAACACGGCATCAACTTCAGCAATGAATTTATTCGTCAACTTTTGAATCAATTCTTCACTATGATGCGCCTCATCTTTGGAAATATCTCCCTCTTTCATCAATTCTTTGAAATCCTGATTGGCATCACGGCGTATATTGCGAATGGCAACTCGTGCCCCTTCAGCCTCATGGCGCACCACTTTGACTAAATCACGTCGCCGCTCTTCTGTCATCGGTGGCAAAGGTACACGTAGCAAATTTCCAACATTAGTCGGATTTAAGCCCAAATCAGAATCCCGAATCGCCTTTTCTACGGTTCCTACCATTGTTTTTTCATAAGGTGTGACACCTAGTGTCCGTGAATCTAGCACATTGATATTGGCGACTTGATTAATAGGTGTATCGTTGCCGTAATAAGGAACAAGAATATGTTCGAGCAGACTGGTATGGGCTCGCCCTGTACGAATTTTAATAAATTCGGCTTTTAGTGCTTTGATGCTTTTGTGCATTCGCTCTTCTGCATCTTTTATAGTTATATCAATCATTTCATTCATCAGCCTTCTCCCTCAACCAGCGTTCCTTCATCAAAACCACTAATGGCACGGACAAGCGCACCCGTTTTATTCATATTAAGCACCCGTAGCGGCATATTATTATCTCGACACAAAACGACAGCGGTGGTATCCATCACACCTAAGCCACGTTGTATGACTTCATTATAGGTTAAGCGTGAAAAACGCTTGGCGGTTGGTTCGGTAACCGGATCAGCACTATAAACGCCATCAACTTTCGTGGCTTTTATCATTAAATCGGCACCGATTTCAATGGCGCGTAAACTGGCTGCCGAATCGGTGGTAAAATAAGGATTGCCCGTTCCTGCTGCAAAAATCACTACTCGCCCCTTTTCTAAGTGGCTGATAGCATTTCGTTGGGTGTAATCTTCACAAACGCTTGACATGGGAATGGCGGACATGAGGCGGGTATCAATTCCGGCTTTTTGTAGAGCATCTTGCATGGCTAATCCATTCATCACGGTTGCCAACATGCCCATATAATCTGCCGATACTCTATCAATGCCACTGGCAGTCAAGCCCACTCCGCGAAAAATATTGCCTCCACCGATGACAATACCTAATTGTACACCAAGGCGCACAAGTTCATGGACTTCTTGCGCCATACGGGACATTATTTCTGGTTCAATACCAAATTTAGCTTGACCCATCAAGGCTTCGCCGCTAAATTTTAGTAACACTCGATGATAGACTATGGAAATTTCAGACATGGTTTTTTTTTTCGTTTTTTAAAATTCGACGCAGAGCGTCGAGGCAGGCATTCCCACGCAGAGCATGGGAACGAGAAAAATTCGACGCAGAGCGTCGAGGCAGGCATTCCCACGCAGAGCATGGGAACGAGAAACCAAAAATCAGCAGGGTTCTCGTTCCCACGCTCTGCGTGGGAATGCCTGTAGCGACGCTCTGCGTCGCTTTTATCAACCCTGCACTTGCTGCATCACTTCATCAGCAAAGTTTTCGCTTTTTTTATCAATCCCTTCACCGACTTCAAAACGTTCAAAATGTGCAACGCTGGCTTGATTGGCTTTGAGCAATTTTTCGACACTTTGATCAGGGTCTTTGACAAACGGCTGACCCAATAGTGTGATTTCGCCTAAAAACTTTTTAAGGCGCCCCTCGACCATTTTTTCAATGATATTAGCCGGTTTACCACTATTAGCCGCTTGTGCTGCAAAAATTTCTTTTTCTTTCGCAATTGTCTCGGCAGGCACTTGTGAGGCAGATACACACATTGGACGACTCGCTGCAATGTGCATGGCAATATCTTTGCTTAATTGTGCATTACCACCGCGTATATTTACTAAGACACCAATCCGTGTTCCATGTAAATAGACTGCCAAATTGCCGGTTTCCATGAGAGCAAACCGCCGCACATTGACATTTTCACCGATTTTGCCAATTAAATCTTTACGTGCATCTTCAATGCTTTTTTCGCCACCAACCAAGTTTGCCGCCATCAGGCTTTCCAAGTTGTTAGGACAATCGCGTAAAACCGTCGCAGCCACAGCGTCACAAAAATCTTTGAAGTCATCGCCTTTAGAGACAAAATCTGTCTCGGAATTGACTTCGACCATTGCAGCATGCTTGCTATCTTGCTGTATGACAATCAAACCTTCGGCTGCGATTCGTCCCGCTTTTTTGGCGGCTTTGGCTTGACCGGATTTACGCATCGCGGAAATGGCGGCTTCAATATCACCCCCACTTTCCACCAGTGCTTTTTTGCATTCCATCATGCCCGCACCGGTGCGTTCACGCAGCTCTTTAACCAATGCTGCTGAAATTTTCATATTTTCCTCTTGTTTCAATACAATAAAATAGGAGTCCAAAATTTATCTTGGACATTTAGCTAGGCTCATCAGTTGGCTGAGTTTCCTCAACCTCCACGAAATCGTCGCTCTCTTCTTCAGGCATTTGTGAAGTCGCTTGGCGAGCATCAAGAATGGCATCTGCTATCCCATTAGCATATAAGGTGATAGCACGAATGGCATCATCATTACCGGGGATGACATAATCAATATTCGCGGGGCTATTGTTAGTATCTACAACACCGCTAACGGGAATAGCCAATTTGGTCGCTTCTTTAACCGCAATTTTTTCATTGCCCACATCAATGATAAATAGGGCATCAGGCAGGCCATTCATATCCTTAATCCCGCCCAAGCTACGCTCCAGTTTTTCTAATTCACGACTCAGCGACAAGGCCTCTTTTTTTGTTAAGCGATCTAGAGTCCCATCCTGTGTGATCATCTCTAAATCTTTGAGACGCTTGATAGAGGCTTTGACCGTTTTAAAATTGGTCAGCATACCCCCTAGCCAACGGCGATTCACGTAAGGCATTCCACAGCGAATAGCGGCCTCTTTAATGGGCTCTTGTGCGGCACGTTTTGTAGCAACAAATAAAATGGTGCCTTTTTTGGCAGCGAGTTGACCCAAAAAATTCGTCGCCTCATTAAACATAGGCAACGTTTCTTCAAGGTTAATGATGTGAATTTTATTACGTTCCCCAAAAATATACGGGGCCATTTGGGGATTCCAGTAACGTGTCTGGTGACCAAAATGTACCCCTGCTTCCAGCATTTGACGCATTGATATGTTGTTCATAGGTATGTGTTTTGTTGCTCCAATTGGGTTAATCCTCCAGACTCTCCATATATTGAGTCATCGTGCGAGCATCCCAATTTACTATTTTGGAGTCCAAGATTTATCTTGGACAATTGTAAAGGCAGGTTTTATACCATAAAATGCTTATCAAAACAATCTACTGTCATGGATATCTCTCTAAAAACCCCTGAAGAAATTGAAAAAATGCGCGTTGCAGGACGCTTAGCTGTTGACGTGTTGGATATGATCACGCCTTATGTACAAGTGGGTGTGACAACTGATGAGTTGGATCGCTTATGCCATGATTATATTGTTAATACACAACAAGCTATCCCATCCCCTTTAAATTATAAGGGATTTCCTAAGTCTATTTGCACTTCAGTCAATCATCAAGTTTGTCATGGTGTGCCTGGCAAAAGAAAATTGAAAAACGGTGATATTGTTAATCTTGATATTACGGTTATGAAAAATGGCTATCATGGTGATACCAGTCGAATGTTTATCATTGGTAAACCCAGTGTCCGTGCTAAACGCTTGGTAGAGATCGCTTATGATTGTTTATGGATAGGCATCCGTCAAGTCAGACCTGGTGGCCATTTAAGTGATATCGGTCAGGCGATTCAACGTTATGCGCTCTCCAAAAAGTGTTCTGTCGTAGAGGAGTATTGTGGACATGGGATAGGCCGCAAATTTCATGAAGAGCCCCAGGTTTTACATTATCATAACTCAAAGGCTGAGGATGTTTTATTACAACCCGGTATGACTTTTACTATTGAGCCCATGATCAATGCCGGTAAGCGACATGTCAAGCAGTTACCAGATAAGTGGACTGTGGTGACTAAAGATCATAATCTTTCGGCGCAATGGGAGCATACTATTTTGGTAACAAATACTGGGGCTCAAGTCCTCACCCTTGGTGACCATGAACAACAACCATAGGAGCCCACCTTCGGTTTGGACGAGAAAAAAGTGTTAATCATTGGGCTTGGTGGCTTAGGCTCGCCTGTGGCAATGTATTTAGCGGCGGCGGGCGTAGGGCATTTAGTATTGGTTGATTTTGATCGCGTTGATTTGTCCAATCTCCAACGGCAAATTGTGCATGATACAAGGCAAATTGGGCAATATAAAACTATTTCTGCTCAGTCTATGCTACAGGCTCGATTTCCTGATGTAGAGATTTCTATTATCAATCAAACGATTTCCGAGGATTTTTTGATAGAGGATGATATTGATGTTGTCGTTGATTGTAGTGATAATTTTGCCACTCGTTTTATTATTAACGCAGCTTGTGTACACGCTGGCACGCCTTTAGTATCGGGAGCGGCATTGCGTTGGGGTGGACAGGTTGCGGTTTTTTCTAGTAGCCCGCAAAGTCCATGCTATCGTTGTTTATATAGTGACAATGAAGATGAGGGGGAGGTTTGTAGTGAGGCGGGTATATTGGCGCCTTTGGTGGGTGTCATCGGTAGCATTCAAGCGGTAGAAGTGATAAAAATCTTATTAGGGATTGGAAATCCACTTTCTGGTCGATTGCTACTTTTTGATGCACTATCCATGCAATGGCGCACACTAAAATTACATAAAGATCCGACTTGTCCTGTTTGTTCAATCTGATAACTGATAACTGATATGATCACTATTAAATTTTTTGCCAGTTTACGTGAACAAGTTGGTAAAGGTGAAATCCAACTTGACATTGCGGCACCATTATCGGTTGCCCAAGTTTGGGCGCGTGCTTGTGATAATGCGCCCCTTCCTAGCCATATTTTGATGGCAATCAATAGGGAATATACAAGTCAAGATTGCTTAGTACATGCAGGCGACGAGGTGGCATTTTTTCCACCGGTGACTGGAGGTTAAATGAAAGTTGAAGTCACGCCAAATGAGTTCAACCCTTGGACAAGTTTACAAGTTTATGAGGATTCTCTTGTTGCACAACAGGGTAAATGCGGTGCGGTTGCTACTTTTGTCGGTACTATGCGCGATGAAGGCGAGACAGTACAAGGGATGTTTTTGGAACATTATCCGGGCATGACAGAGAAATATTTGCAGAATATTAGTGATACGGCTTTGCAACGCTGGGATATTTTAGATACGCTGATTATTCATCGTGTTGGTGAGTTGTTGCCAGGGGATACGATTGTTTTGGTGGCTGCTTGGGCGGCTCATCGTGCGCCTGCTTTTGAGGCTTGTCGTTTTTTAATTGAGGAACTTAAGTCTAAGGCGCCATTTTGGAAACGGGAAAGTCTCGATGAGGGGTCTCGCTGGGTAAAACCCTACAGATAATATTGTCATTGTCCCTAAATAAAATAAAAATAATTTTCTCAGGCGTGCAAGTTCTTGCACGCCTGAAAAAATTAAACTCGCTCAATATCCACCCATTAGGAGAAAACAATGAAAACCTTTAACACCGCTGGACCTTGTGTACCAGGAAAGCATTATATGATTCCACCAAAATTCAGCACTTTCAAAAAATTAATTGATGCTGAACGCTATTTCATCTTACATGCCCCTCGTCAAACCGGCAAAACCACCTTAATGTTGCAATTGATGAAGCATTTGAATGAGGAGGGAAAGTATATTGCCTTATATGTCAATATAGAAGCGGCTCAACCCTGGCGTAATAAAATCGCAGAAGTGAATCAGACGATTGTGAATGAGTTCCAGCTAAATGCTGAAATTTACTTGCCGAAAGAAATTCAACCTTCCCCTCGCACTTTGGAGGGTAGTGTTAATAGTTTTTCTACCTTTTTATCTCGTTGGTGTTTAGAATTACCCAAACCCTTAGTCGTCTTAATGGACGAAGTCGATGCCTTGATTGGAGATGGACTGCTTTCAGTCTTGCGTCAACTACGCTCTGGTTATAATAAACGTCCCAACGCATTCCCTCATGCCTTATGTTTGATCGGTTTACGCGACATCCGTGATTATCGAATTTATTCGGATGCCTCAAAGCGTCATATTCTGGGCGGTTCTGCATTTAACATTAAAGAGAAATCCATTTTACTAAAGGATTTCACTTTTGAAGAAATTAAAGATTTATACGCTCAACATACGACAGAGACAGGGCAAACCTTTACCCATCCCGCAATACAACAAGTGTATTACTTAACGCACGGACAACCTTGGTTAGTCAACGCCTTGGGACGAGAATTAGCTTTTGATGAACAAGCCATTGATTGGAATGAGAAGGTGACTAAAGCCGATGTCGATAACGCGGCAGAAATTTTAATTCAGCGACGGGATGTGCATTTGGATCAACTGGCGGATAAGTTGACAGAGCCGAGAGTGGCAAATATTATTGAATCCATTTTGATCGGTGAAGAGAATGTGGAAGATTTCCTCAATGAAGATCAACAATACTTAATAGATTTAGGTTTAATTCGCAAAGGTACAATCGGATTAGAAATTGCTAACCCAATTTACCGTGAAATTATCCCCAGAGAATTAACGGCTACTCGACAAGAGATGCTGGGTATCAATCCACAATGGTATGTCAAACCCGATGGCAAATTGGACATTGAGAAACTCTTGGACACTTATATTGAATTTTATAAGCAACATAGCGAACTAATAACAAAACGCCGCACTTACACTGAAGCCGCACATCATTTATTATTTATGGCTTGGTTACAACGCATCGTGAATGGCGGTGGGCAGATCAGCCGAGAATACGCCGCTGGTTTGGGACGTTTAGATTTATGTATAGAATTTGCTGGAGAACGCTTTGCCTTTGAATTGAAGCTTAATAGCAAATTTGCCCTTGCTGAGGGAAAAAAGCAACTGCTCGATTATTTGGATCGCCTGGGTTTGGACAGTGGATGGTTGATTATTTTTAATCGGGGTGAGATTAAGGAGTGGGATGAGGTGGGTAAGAGAGAGGCGGTGAATGACAGGATTGAAGTGATTTGGATGTAGGGAGGCATTCTAGGCACCAATGTCATAGAAAGTCGGGCAAGCTTTTCCAGAATCGCCTCCGTTAGTGTCAAGTGTTTTTATAAACAAAAAAAATCCTATTTCTTTAAAAAATAGGATTTTTAGGTACCAATCATCTCAATGATTAAACCCGCTCAATATCATAATGAGCAAACAAATAATCCAACCATAAATTGCTCAAATACTCTTGTAAGCGATTTTGACTGAGCCTATCTTCTAAATTGTCAATATCCACAATGTCCAAAGGTTGATCTTGCCAAGAGCAGGCAAAAACGGCCTTAGTGCGTTGCCCCGTTGCCGGATCAATTTGCCACTGTAAACATTGAGCGCAAATGCCTTTAAGCATACATTGCATAGGGCCATGTATTGAGGCTGTGAAGTTTGGAGATTGGCTGAAATATTGGCGCAAAACGCCGTGCCGCGCATCTTGTATCAGTCGCACTAGGCGATGAGTGCCAATGATTAAAACGCTCGTCACCTCTTGTAAAGGGATCACAGGGCTGGTGGCTGCATAATGGGTTAAAATGTCTAAAAAGTCGCCCGTTGCGCTGCTGTCTTGTGGACGACGGGCTGGTATTGGTGCGCCGCAGGCGGTAATCCAGACGATGGCATCGGCTGCGGCTTCTAAGTCGTCTTGACAGTAAACTTCGTCAGCGGTTTGAAAGCCAGCAATGTATAAGACGCGATTGCCAGCGGCACGCATGGCAGGGCCAACCGCGCGAATGTCGGCAGCACCTAAGCGTCCGCCAATGAACATGACGGTTTCGCCACTTTGGCTGATTTTGGTGGCGACGCCGGTTGGTCCCATTAGGGAGATGGGCTCGCCTGGCTGGAATGTGGCACAGAGGCGCGAACTGGCACCAGTTTCAAGTACCATGAGTGAGACCGTGTCACCTTGAACGCCGGCGCAGCGCATGGCTAAGGCTTCGGTTTGTAAGCGGGTTTGGCCAAATAAGGGGGCTTGGGTTTCAAAGTTTTGTAGGCGGAAAAATTGACCCGGGCGAAATTTTTGTGCAGCCAAAGGGGCGCGTATTTGGAGTTCGACAACGGTTGGGCTGTGTCGTTGTACACCCACTATCCGGGCTTGCAATAAATCTTGTATTTTTGAGTGGAAGGCTACATATTCTTGAGCGGAGTTATCGCTGATTTTGTCACTCAATGCTTTGACAATATAGGGATAGGTACGCATCCCAGAGGCGACGGCTTTGACAACACTGCCATGAAAGGCGGGGTGTGTGTCGCCAATAAAGGTGACGCGGTGGTCAGAGGTAAAGGGCCCAAATTCGGGGACTTTGCAATGTTCTGCGGCTTGAATCTTTTGCCTTTTCTCATCATAAGCTTGATATTGAAAAATGCCGTCGCGTTGAAAATGTCCTCGATGTTCAAATTCATAAGCCACATTGGGTTTGGCACCGGTGGCCACAAAAATGGCGCGGGCAGGTAGCTCGACTGTTTTTCCTCGTTTTTCACACACTAAAAATTCTACATGCCCATATTTGTCTAATCGTACTTTTTTGGGTTCTAATTCTTCGGCGTAAAAAATCCCTTCTTCTAAGGCTTTGATGATTTCTTCATGGTTGCGCTTGTAGGCGGGAGAGTCGTGCATGGTACGCCGATAGGCAACGGTAACGCCGCCCCATTTGTGTATGAGTTTTTGTATATCGGGCTCAGTCCCTGCCATTTTGGCGCGTTTTCGCTCTGTTTGTAACTCTTTAGCCTGTTCTAAAAAAACACATAGGATTTCGAGTGAGCCAGTATCCAGTTGAGATCGCACCCGCGCTTCTCCAAAGGCTTGGGTGAGTTGTTGGTAGCGATGTTGGATTTTTTCTATTTGGACTAAATAATAGGCTTGTACTTCAGTCGCGGCATCTATGCCTGTGAGCCCTCCGCCTATGATAACGGCGGGTAGTCGCACTTGTAAGTTGGCTAAACTGCTTTTTTTGGCGGCGCCGGTGAGTTGTAAACTCATGAGAAAGTCAGTTGCTTGGCGCATACCGGGTGCCATGCTGCCTTCAATAGGCAAGGCTTGTGGCAAGCCGGCGCCGACGGCAATGGCGAGATGGTCAAAGCCTAAGTGCCAGGCATCTTCTACGGTAAGGGTGCCCCCAAAGCGTATTCCGCCGTAAACTTGAAAATAGGGTCTGCGTGATAAACTGAGATAAATGAGTCTTAAAAAATTTTTATCCCAACGCACGGTGATGCCATATTCAGCAACGCCACCAAAGCCTGCCATAATCCGTTCATCGAGTTTTTCTTTAAGATGAGCGTAATCCATGATAGGCTGTTTAAGAAATTGCTCAGGTAGGGGTTCAATTTTAAGGCCGTCAATGCCGACAACGGCAAAACCTTCCATGAGTAAATGGTGGGCTAGGCTAAATCCGGCTGGTCCCATACCGGCAATCAATACTTTTAATCCGTTATAAGGTTTTGCGACCCATTGTTGCTGCCGTAGGGGATTCCAACGGGTTAGTAAATCGTAAATTTCTACGCCCCAAGGGAGTGCCAGTACGTCGGTCAAGACACGGGTTTCAATTTGTGGTATATTCACGGGGTCTTGTTTTTGATAAATGCAGCTTTTCATGCAGTCGTTGCAAATACGATGGCCAGTCACAGGACATAAGGGGTTGTTTATCATAACCATCGCAAGCGGGGCAATGGTGTAACCGTCGCGCTTGAGGATGTGCATTTCTGAGATTTTTTCATCTAAGGGGCAACCGGTGAGTATGTTGCCTAATGGGTCTGTTTTTAATCCAAGCTCAGGTTGACCTTTTTTTTGTGGAAAGCCTTTGGCACAAAAATCGCCATCATGATCGTGGCAGTAAATGCAATAGTTTATTTCGTTTTCTACTTCTCGTGCTGACATGCGTTCGTCAGTGAGATTAAATCCTTGTCGCTGACGACGGGTTGGGGTGCTGGGTACTAGGTTGGCGTGGTTGGTTGGTTGTGGTAGTTTAAAACTAACCCAGTCGCGCACGGCTGTTTGTCCCTCTGGTGTGGTTAAGGCGCGAATGCTCCAGCGAGTCAGTTTTTCAATTTCATCAGCATAAGTGTCTTTGTCGGCGAGATAGTGTTTGGCGAGTTGAGCCGTAGCCGATTCTCTGTCAATGATTGCATCATCACCTGATAACTGATTATTCAACCAGGCATCTAGTTCTGCGAAATTTTCCAAGTGCTCTTTTTTTCTCAAACGTCGCCGCGCACGGCGTAATACAATCCATTTTTTGAATTCAAAGATGTGTTTTTCTTGGTGTGATGTTTGTGTGATGCTAAAAAAATCCGCGAGAAATTCTTCAAGCACTGGCGCACAAGCGAGTAGTAATTCGCTGATTTCTATGGGGGTAAAGGCTTGACAGCCTGAACGATAGTGTGTCAATTTGTCATGCAGTGAGGGAGGCAGGCTGCTGAGAAATTGTTGATCGAGCTTGTTAAGTGTGTTAGTTTGAAAAAGTTGTGTCAAGCTATATTCGTTAAATTTCATTTTTAATTCCTATCAAACGTTTTAGTGTAATTTCATCATTTGCAACGCTTTTGGAGAATTATTCATTATGAGTGAACATATCGTCCCTGTCACAGATGACTCTTTTACAGACGAGGTCCTTAAATCAGATATTCCGGTGTTAGTTGATTATTGGGCCGATTGGTGTGGTCCTTGCAAGATGATTGCCCCCATTTTGGATGAAATTGCACAAGAATATGTGGGTAAGTTGAAAATTGCCAAGTTTAATGTTGATGAAAATCCTAACACACCCCCTAAATATGGTATTCGTGGTATTCCCACTTTGATACTTTTTAAGGGGGGTGAAGTTGAGGCAACTAAAGTTGGTGCGCTTTCTAAGTCGCAATTGGTGGCATTTGTAGATAGCAATTTGTAAGCATTTCTAAACTCACGCGATGTGCAAGTATTATTCTTGGCAGTTGTACATCGCGTTAAACTTTATTAAACCTATGAATTTAACTGAACTTAAAAAACAAACGGCTTCTGAGCTTATTCAATTGGCTCAAGAACTTAATTTAGAGGGAACCGGACGTTCTCGTAAACAAGATGTGATTTTTGCGCTATTAACAGCGCATGCCAAAAAAGGCGAAGATATTTTTGGTGATGGTGTCTTAGAAATCTTGCAAGATGGCTTTGGTTTTCTAAGATCGGCGGATAGTTCTTATCTCGCTGGACCTGATGATATTTATGTTTCTCCTAGCCAAATTCGTCGTTTTAATTTGCGTACTGGTGATACGGTTTCTGGTAAAATTCGCCCGCCTAAGGAGGGTGAGCGCTATTTTGCTCTTTTGAAAGTTAATCAAATTAATTTTGAAGATCCTGAACTGGCTAAACATAAGGTGTTGTTTGAGAATTTGACGCCGTTGTTTGCCAATAAGCGACTTAATTTGGAGTTGGGTAATGGCACCAGGGAGGATTTAACGCCACGTATTATTGATTTGATTGCGCCGATTGGTAAAGGTCAACGTGGTTTGATCGTTTCTCCGCCGAAGTCGGGTAAAACGATGATGTTGCAAAATATTGCTCAGTCTATTGCTGCCAATCATCCAGAGTGTTATTTAGTTGTTCTTTTGATTGATGAGCGTCCTGAAGAAGTGACGGATATGATCCGTTCTGTGAAGGGCGAGGTGGTTTCAAGCACTTTTGATGAGCCCGCAACTCGTCATATACAAGTGGCTGAGATGGTGATTGAGAAGACGAAGCGCTTGGTTGAGCACAAAATTGATGTTGTGATTTTGCTTGATTCTATTACTCGTTTGGCACGCGCTTATAATACGGTTGTACCCACTTCGGGTAAGGTTTTGACGGGGGGAGTTGATGCGAATGCTTTGCACCGTCCAAAACGCTTTTTCGGGGCGGCGCGTAATGTTGAGGGAGGTGGAAGTTTAACTATTATAGCAACGGCTTTGATTGATACGGGATCACGCATGGATGATGTGATTTATGAGGAGTTTAAAGGGACTGGTAATAATGAACTTCATCTTGATCGTAAGCTCTCCGAAAAACGCATTTATCCCGCCATTAATATCAATCGTTCTGGTACCCGCCGCGAAGAATTACTCACTTCCTCAGAAGAACTCAATAATATTTGGTTATTACGTAAGATTCTACAACCGATGGATGAGGTTGCAGCGATGGAGTTGTTGTTGGAACGTCTCAAGGAGACTCAAACTAATGCTGATTTTTTTGATTCTATGAAACGGTGATTGATTGTTGAATTCTTCCATGCGTGTTGATCGTGTTATTTCTGTTATCATTGTCAATTTTAATGCGGGACCTATGTTGACGGATTGTGTGCATTCCGTTTTGGCTTCTTCTGTTCCCGTGAGTGTCTATGTTGTTGATAATGCCTCTCAAGATGATAGTTTGTCTGTTATGGATAAACGGGTGCATATTCTCAAAAATAGGGAGAATATGGGCTTTGCAAGTGCTGCCAATCTCGTTTTACCTCTTGTCAATAGTGAGTATCTGCTCTTTCTTAATCCCGATTGTTTAGTCCGCCCCGATACGCTAGCTCGTTTTCTCAATGTCATGGATAGTCATCCACAGGCAGGTATGGCGGGGTGCTTGGTGCGAAATGTTGACGGTTCTGAGCAAGCGGCGTGTCGGCGTGCTGTGCCTACGCCTTGGCGAACTTTCGTGCGGATATGCCATCTCGATAAGCTTTTTCCCAATTCAAAACGTTGTCAAAATTTTGAACTTCACAAACAACCCTTACCAAAGCATCCAATAGAAATAGAAGGTATTTCAGGGGCTTGTATGTTTGTACGGCGCAGCGCATTGGATAAGGTGGGTCCTATGGATGAGGCTTATTTTTTACATTGCGAAGATCTTGATTGGTTTATGCGTTTTCGTGCTCAACAGTTCAGTATTTTGTTTATTCCTGATATTGAGGTGGTACATGTCAAGGGCGTATGCAGTCATAGTCAACCTATTCGGGTGTTGTGGTATAAACATCGGGGCATGGTACGCTTTTATCGTAAATTTTTTCGAGATGATTATCCGTTTTTGCTCTTTTGGGGTGTGATAGTGGCGGTGTGGGTGCGTTTTTTGTTTTCAGTTATCAAAAGGCGATTTTTCAGTTGGTGACGTCCAAAATAAATTTTGGACTCCATTTATAATAAAATAGGTGAACATGATGCCGATTATCAGATCCGCTAAAAAAAAAGGCAGTTTTGTCGAAGTAGATAACGATATTTTGAGAGATTTCAATCTTTCTTTTGATGCGAAAGGGCTTTGGGTTTATTTACTCACCTTTCCCGATAACTGGACATTTTATCCGGCTAAGATAGCCAAAGAAGTTCCTGATGGCCAATTCGCAGTCAATTCGAGCCTCAAAGAATTGGAAAGGGCGGGTTATGTAAGGCGCACTCAGGACGAAAAAGGTGCAATCAAATGGGAAAAAGTGATCTCGAAAACCCAAATTCCTAACTAAAAATAAAGCATAAAGCATTTCAAAAATCCCATTTCTTTAAGAAATGGGATTTTTTATCAGTTATCAGTTATTTCCATAACACGGTTTCCTATCTATGGTTTTCCTGTTGATGGATTTCTCATAAATGGAAAACCCCTAGCTAACAATACTGATTTCAACAATACTAAAAAAAAAAACCACCACCACAAAAAGTTAACTATTAACTTCGCGTGCGCGATGCATCTGATAAC
>JALXAQ010000234.1 GCA_026991885.1 Thiotrichaceae bacterium | reverse complement strand
TAATATTTCTGATAGTTTTCTCTGACATCACTAAACCATAGTGTAAATCAGTTTCACTGTGAATGATTATTATCAAGCGTACTGACAAGTACTTAAAGGCTTGTCCTGTTATTCTTCTGACACTGAAGCTTTTCCCTGAAAAGAAAAAACTGTGTTTGGGACTACTATTCTAACCGAATGGCAGTTGGGAGGCTGGCTAGAGGATTCTCAAGTCTTTATTTTTGAGTTGATGTTAAAAAACACATCAACTCGAGCAAGTAAGCAGGAGTGCAAAATTAAAGACCTGCTCCTGTAGACTGCTGACGGGCAGTGCGTAGACCCTGATGGGCAGGGAGGCAACGGGTCTTTCCGCCAGCACCATTGCCTGTATAAAAAAGACTGGGGCGACGAATATCACCTCTGGCGCAAACAGGATTTAAGTAAAGACGAAAGGGTTTATTTCTGGACACGGTGTTTACAGCGAGTTATCGTCAAATCTGGTGTATGAGTAATTTCCATTAAGCAGAATTCCGGTCTTTGGTTTTTACTTCTATCCCGTCTTTAAACGAAATGCCTGTTACTGACATGGTCATTATGGCATGGCCGCAATAATCCGACCATGCTCCATAGCTTTTCCGAGAATAGAAACACTTACTGGTTTTTGAAAGTTACAAACTGGAAAGCACATTTCTTTTTCGAAGAACCTTCACGAAAATTAATTAGTATTTTATCGCCAAGCTTGCCTGCATTGACAGTAACATGACTACTACAGTTTGGTGTCACAATTGTGCTTACATCATTTAAGGCCGTACCTAAACCCGGTATGGTAATTACATATTCAAACACACTGTTATAATGACTTGTCATGTTTTCGGTACCCGATACTTTAGTGCCGTCGGCTTTGATATACCCGAACGCAATAGGCAACCTATCAGCATCATTCTTGTCGACCTTATAGTAATACCCCATCACATCAATGACTATATGAGTTTTCTGTCCATTGACTTGTATATCAATATCCCTACCTGCAATTTCAGCTGTTTTAACTGTCACCGCATTAGTAATATTGGTTCCCAGCTCATATTTTAATAATACGGCTTTGGGTATAGCAATACCATGTGGGGCAACCTGAACATTTCCTTTTCCTGCATTACTTTCAGGAGCGACAGGGTTGGCAGAAATCACCATGTGAACTGCGGCTGGCTCTCCCCGTGGTGAAACACAACCAAACTTGTTACCGCCTTGATTGAAAATATTTGTCTTGCCTGGGCCGAGGAACCCCCAAACATAATAAGCACGCTTGGTGCCCGAAGAAAATGCACCAACTTTTTTTCTAGTATCAACAACACGACAGGGAACGATGGGCGAATAGACCAAATCTTTATTGGAATCACCAAGCTTATTAAGTGTTTTGGAAAGAGTGCCACTTGATCCAGGGGGGGGGCCAAGCAAAATAGACCGAACCGACTCATAGTCCTGGGCGTTTTCTATGGCTGATAGCTGTTGATCATTTGCATTATAAAAAGCCTGAAATAAAGTATCTATAGATTCATCTGTAAACACAGACCATTTATCTGCGAACTCTCTGGCAATTGCAACTTTGTCTGCTTTCTCTGCGGCAAGCCTGCCCAGCGCCTGCTCAGTTGAATAGTCCCTGTCATCAGTTAAGGCGACTCCATCATTTGCTAATGCTTGGTGAATACTTAATATTGATATGGCCATAACAATGGATGCACCCCATTTTTTAACAAGCGCTTGATTATTCATAGTTTGTCCCTCGTATAAAAAAATTGTGTAATTAATGACTTTTTAAGGTGATAAACACCTTTGGGTGAATATATGCTTTGCTGAAATCTTAAAAATTGATAATTGTTATTTTTTACTTAGAAACTTCGGAGATTTTTTGTTTTATGTTAGGGGGCGTTCTCAATTAAGCTAAATCATGGTGGCAGCAAGCCAAGCATAGCTTGATATGTCACCATTAACGGAATGTTGGGGTTAGGTCTTATATCTTTCACGCTCCTGACTTGATAGAGCTGAAGAACTTCTTAACATCATTTCAAAAATAAAGACCTGTCCCAATATCTCATCCGAGTAAAATCGCTTTGTTATATGCCTTGGTCTTCATTAAAGATAAGCTTGTTTCCGAAGGGGTCTGAGATAGCCATATCACGAGTACCCCAAGGCATATCTTGAATGCCTGGTCTTGAATTCTTATATTGTTTTTCTAATAACACTTTCTGATAATAGTCTAAATTCTTTGTCAGTATTCTTAAAGATGCTCCCGGACTTGAATCACCATGATGCTCGGAAAGGTGAATAATACAAGCGTCTTTCGACAATTGCATATAGAGAGGAGTGTTATCTTCAAAGCGATGCTCCCAATCTATATTGAACCCAAGAAAATCAACATAAAATTCTTTGGCTTTAACTTCATCGAAACTTCTCAATATTGGTATTGGGCTATAAAATTTCATAAATCTCTCAGTTTATTTGACAGCTTTCTCACCACAAAGCACTCAAACCTCATGAATAGCTACAAGGATTATACCGTAACAACTTAGTTTGTTCCTTCATGCGCTTCGCAGTAAAAAAACAATCTTTAGAGCGCATCAATTTGCCTGTCATGCCAACGGCTCAACAGCAGCAAGGCAACAATTGAACCGAGCAATGCCAGCGCCATGTCTGACTGGGTATCCCAGATATAGCCTTGTGTGCCGAGGAAGGCTTCGGCATCTTCGCCACTTGATAGTGCTACCCACCATTCGACCAGCTCATAAAAGGCGCTAAAGGCTAACGTAAAACAGATCACAAAGAATGCTGTCCAGACGTTGCCGTTGATAATATGTTTTCGGATAATAATTTCACGAGCGATCATCGCGGGTACAAACCCCTGGGCAAAATGACCAAGTTTGTCATAATTATTACGTGACTGGTGAAGCGCTTCTTTTATCCAGTCAAACAGTGGCACTTCGGCGTAGGTGTAGTGTCCACCGACCATAAGGATTATGCAATGTATCAGGATCAGCGTATAAACTAGCGGCGTGAGCGGAAAACTTTTGCGTGTAATCACCAACGCAATAAAACCGATTAAGGCAGGAGCGACTTCCAAAAACCAGGTGAAATAATCATAGGGCTTGATGCCAGACCAAACCAGCACCAGCATAAAAACTGTAACCCAAAGCCACTGCATTATTTAATCCCGGCCGGCGTTGTAAAGACGGACCAAACTGATTTTGGCACCTGAGAAAAAGTACTAAGAAAACGCTTGTCACTCAAATCCGAACCAGTAACTGCACGAATCTGGATAGCCTTGATGTTTTTGGGAAATTGCTGATAGACCGTTGCATATACTTCCGGATCATGCTCGCCGC
>JALXAQ010000233.1 GCA_026991885.1 Thiotrichaceae bacterium | reverse complement strand
TCTCTGAGGAGCTGTATGAGTTTGAAAATCTCACGTACAGTTTTGAATTCTGGCTTTGTAGGGTGTACTCCATACTCTCGCCTACATGGGAGATAAGGGTGGTGACTTACATCGCCAAGCTTAACAATCCGTTTATGCAGTTTGATAAGATGGCTGATTTTGTCGATTATCGAATGCACTGACAGGTTTCGGGAACGTCAAGCGCCTTATTCGGCTGTGAAATAGCAAAGGGTGAGCAAGAGAACAAACATGACAGTTAGAAAAAATATAAAAAGCCGTTTTATCGTAGCAAGCCTTATTTTCTTTATAGTATGGCTACTATTGGTAGGTACACTCAATTTGAGTGAAATTTTTGTCGGTCTTTTGGTGGCCACCTTGACAGCGTGGCTATCTAGCAAACATTTAGCTTTTTTGGATAGCTTTAAAATAAATAAGGCAACGCCTGGACATGTCTTGCGTTATTTAGGCGTATTTCTAGTCGCCTTATTACGTGCTAACATTGACATGGCACGTCGAGTACTCTCACCGCGTCTGCCTATCAATCCGGCTTTTGTTGAAGTGGAAACACAACTCAAATCGCCTTTGGGTCAATTGATACTGGCTAATAGTATCACCCTAACACCAGGCACCTTGACGGTAGATGTCGTGGGAAAACATTTACAAGTGCATTGGGTCGATAGTACACCTGGCGTGGATTTAAAACCGGCTACCCATGCCATTGCCGAATCTTTTGAACGTCATTTACGGGAATTTATTGAATGAATTTTTTAGCCTTTATTCTGGTGAGCGGCGCATTAGTCTTGGGTATGTGGCGCTTATTTAGGGGACCTAGCGTACCCGATCGCGTTGTGGCAGCCGATACGCTGGCTGTGATTACAACAGCGACTTTAGTCTGGCTCGCCAGTGAATTTGAAAATCCTATTTATTTGGATATTGCCTTAGTCTATGCCGCCTTGGCTTTTGTCGCGGTTGTGGCCATTGCGCGTGCTATTGAAGGGGGTGAGTCCTGAAAAATCTATTAATAAGAACTCTGGCAGTGGGGTTGTTGAGTGCGACAGTCGTACAGGCGGATGTCACTTACTCATACGGTGATCCCACAGCCGCCTCACAAGCACATTTGGAAAAGATCAATCGAGCGAGGGCTAATCCACAGGCGGAGGCTGGCCGCTTGGGGATTGATCTTATGGAAGGCGTTCCATCAGGAGTCATTAGCGGTTTACCCGTACCCCCTTTGACTGGATGATCTTGTTGCAACGATTCCTCCAGATTCAGACGGAGCTGCGAGCTTTCAAGCCACCACTGCTACTTTTGGTATTGATGTCTATGCAGTGGATTTGCAATTGGTTGGTTTTACACCGTTTTTATTTAAGCTCATTGGAGCGAGCTTCGTCAATCTGATTGAGTTGTTCTTTTAACATGATGGCTGTTGTTGAGTCACACAATGAATCCCACCCCCACCATAAAACAAATCAAGCGCATAAACAGGCACCACTTGATGTTCTGGAAACGCTTGACTGAGTGTTGCAATAGCAGCCTCATCGGCAGGATCATCAAAAATAGGCATAATAATCCCACCATTGGCAATATAAAAATTAATATAAGAGAGTGCCAAACGTAAACCATTATTATCATCGCGGCGAGCCGGTTGCTCTATTTCAATAATTTCTAATTGCCGTCCTTGGGCATCAGAGGCACAGCGTAGGCGATGCAAATTGTCTTGCAAAGCCGCATAATTGCTATCTTGCGGATCATTGCAAGTCAGGGCAATCACCACGCCAGGGCGCACAAAGTTGGCTAAATTATCTATATGCCCCGCCGTCTCATCATCTTCTAAACCTTGCCCTAACCAAATCACTTTAGAAATACCGAGATAGTCGCGCAATTGTGCCTCCATCTCCTTGCGGCTAAACTGGGGATTGCGATTGAGTAAACATTCTGCACTGGTTAAAACAGTACCTTCGCCGTCTACATGGATAGCCCCACCTTCTAAAATAAAGGGAGCAGCATAGCGACGTATTTGAGAATATTCCAATATCCGTTGAGCTAAAAGTGCATCCTGTTGATAATCACTAATATTTTCTCGACTTTCTCCCCAAGCATTAAATTGCCAATCAATGCCAGCAATGCCGCCGCGTCCGTCAATGATAAAGCTTGGACCAGTATCACGTACCCAACTATCATCCATCGGCAAAGAGATAAACTCAATCCCCGCACCACACAATCGCGCCGCTTCTTCGTTCTGCGCTGGCAGGACAATCATTTTCACGGGTTCAAAACGAGCAATGGCATTTGCCACTGTTGCAAAAGTAGCACAGACACGGCTCAATTCAAAAGGCCAACTTTGGGGACGACAAGGCCATGCCATCCAACAGTGCTGATGGGGATGCCATTCTGCTGGCATGTAAAATGCTTTATAAAATAATTGAGAAATTTTAGTCATTTTGAAAAAAATTTGACAAAGTATAATTTTTCTCAGTTTAATATGTGATTCAGATATTTACTAGAGGAATAGAAAAGGATGAAATATATAAGACGTTGTATTTCAATAGTTTTATTAATGAGTGCGGTTTCGACAAGCTGGGCAACTGGGCTGTCATTGAATAAGTCCCGGTTTTTGCCTGGCGACACCTTGGCAGTGACACTGGATCAAAATTGGTCTGATCAAGCGGATGTTTATATCGCTGTCTCTCTGCCTGCTGATGAGACGCTCTACTTTTTAACTTCATCAGGATTTGTCGCTGACTTGACACCGTATGCACAGGGGCAAGGGGCTAATGGTTCAAAAGAGGTTTTTCGGATTGATTTACCCAATGGACTTCCCAATGGGAAATATACCTTTTATGCGGCGGCTACACAGCCCGGTACGGTAGAGATTATCGGTGAGATCGTCCAAAGTTCATTGAGTTATTTTGCTCCCAATGGTGAACGCTTGCCTGGTGAAGTAACTGGACATCGCTATGCTAGAAAGTAAACTTTTGCATCAATAATTAGACAGACTCAGGCGTGCAAGGTACGCCTTGCATTCCTGAATGATAGTTATTTTAGGCGGCTATACCAAATTTGTCAGGTATTTGATTAAATAAAGCAGCAACCTTATTTGCCACAACCGGATCAACCCGTATCCTGGTACCCCCATCTTCCAAGGCATTAAGGACGGTTTCAATGCGAAAAACCTTAAAAACATTACACATCAAAAAGGGACTTAAGTGGATGATCTGCTTATCGGGAAATTCTTTTTTCACCCGTTCCCAAAATCCCATTTCCGTTCCCAAAATGAAGGTATCCACCTCCGAATCGGCGATGTGTTGATACATTTCCCCTGTGCCCATGACCTGATCGGCAGAGTCCAGCACTTCTCCTTTGCATTCAGGGTGAACCAACACTTGACTTTCAGGATATTGTTGCCGCCAATACTGAACATCGCTGGCATTGGCCGAATTGTAAACGTTGCAGATAGGATTGAGGGGGTAGTCGATAACCTCCTTAGTTGTTTTTTGTAGGGCATCGTTTGCACAATTGCGTTCGCCTGCAAATAAGACTTTGGAACCCTCTACGGATTCAATGGTTTGCACCACCTCGCCCGGGACACAGACAAGATCGGCTAAGAGTTTGGTTTTCAAGGGAGAAGTGGCATAGCAGACAAAGGGTATATCGTGGTGCTGTTCCTTAAAATCAGCAATTTTTTCAAAGCTCAGATTGGGATGATTGGCGACTGGACATTCGGAATGGACGGGTACTATGACGGTCTTGTCTGGCAGCATGGCGGCTGTGATCTCGGCGAAAAAGGTTGGGGCTAGGACGATCAGAATGTCGGCATCGATCCCCCCTTTCACCGCCTCGAAAAAACCACGACTGTCGGATAGGACATCCGCGACATCATGCACCTCCACGGGTGCGTAGTGGTGTGCCAGAATGGCGGCATTTTTGATTTTCTTCAGTTGAGAGATTTTCTGCTTGATGGTTTCGTTTTTCATAGTACCTTTTCGTTAATATTGAAATAAAAAAAACTATTAATCGATGCTGATTTCCGATAATGTTTCAGCACATATTTATTAGACAGGAATTGAACGTCATGATCTTTAATAAATAAATCTTTTCTCGTTACGAAGTAGCTTCGCTGTGCGGAGTCCAAAATAATTGACACCAATGACAACACAAAATACAACCCATTCAAAAAAACGCCACACAGCCCAGCCTGGCCCCATTGTGCTCAAAAGGCGAACGATTTACATTTTGCCAAGCAAAGCAGGCTTGGGATTCGCGCTCATCTTATTCATCATGCTGCTCGGTGCCATGAATTATAACAACAGCATGGGCTATGCCCTAAGCTTTTTATTGGGCAGTATGGCAATGGTTTCTATGCTACACACTCATCGCACTTTGTTGGGTTTACGCATAGAAGCCGGAAAAGTCTTGCCCGTCTTTGCTGGTGAATCGGCGACATTTCAATTATGGATAGATAATCGCGGACAGCTTGCCCGTCATGCCCTCGTTTGGGAGCATGATACCATAGATATTCCCGCCGATCAGCGCGTGAGCATTGATATATCTGTTCCCACCTCGCAACGTGGTCGAGTTTTTTTAGGGCGACTCAAAGTGTACACTCGTTTTCCACTCGGACTCTTTCACGCTTGGGCTTATATACATTTAGACACCTCTACCTTGGTTTATCCACAACCGCTGGGACATAGAAATTTGCCATTAGGTGAACAATCACAAAATACCGGTGAAGGCAGTCCGCACGACACGGGGGGTGATGATTTTATCGGTTATCGTGATTATAATGTGGGAGACTCGCCACGACATATTGATTGGAAAGCAGTGGCGCGTGGGCGAAATTGGATGATTAAACAATTTGGCGGAATGAGTGCTGCACAAGTCTGGCTGACTTGGGAGGATGTCAGTATGCTCAATAATCTTGAAGCGGCATTGTCACAACTCTGTCTTTGGATATTGGTTGCCGAAAGTCAGGGCGCACAATATGGTTTGAAAATCCCAACTTGTTCCTTTGAACCCAATAGCGGGGAACAGCACCGTGAACTTTGTTTACAAGCCTTAGCGTTATACGCTCTCCCAAAGGAAATATTATAATGGCACAGCGTTTAGATACCTTATTGTGGCTGATAGTGACATTAATATTAGTTGTCTTGCCACTTATGTCTCGCATGGTGATTTGGAGCCCAGCACTCTTTTTGGCATTACTCTTATGGCGTTATCTGATAACACAAAAAAAGTGGCATTTACCCCCTCTCTGGCTACTACTCACTATAATGTTGCTCGTGCTACTGGGGCTTTTTTTCACTTATGGCATTCGTTTTGGACGCGATGCCAGTATTACTTTCTTAGTGCTTTTGTCTGGATTAAAATTGTTGGAAATGAAAAACAGACGAGAATTTTTAATGGTTTGTTTTTTAAGCTATTTCCTTATCATTACCAATTTTCTATATTCTCAATCCATTCCCACTGCGTTATATATGAGCCTCGTCATGCTGGTAGCAACGGCGACACTTATCAGCTTAAACGATGAAAAAAAGAGCTTGTCAACACCCCAACGTCTGCGCCTATCAAGCATATTATTAATACAAGCTTTGCCAGTGATGTTAGTCTTATTTTTTTTATTTCCCCGTGTCGCAGGACCATTTTGGAAATTGCCCATAGATAGCCGCACTGGTATCACCGGTTTAAGTGATAGAATGTCAATAGGGGATGTCAACCAATTAACGCTCTCCGATGAAGTCGCCTTTCGTGTCAAAGGAAAACTACCGCCGCCAGAGCTACGCTATTGGCGTGGACCCGTGTTATGGTGGACCAATGGGCGCGAGTGGAAAAGTGGATTTCAACAACATCAGATCGTTAATCAATTAAACATCCACCCCAGCGGAGAACATTTTGATTATACTGTCACTTTAGAACCGCATTATGAACAGTGGTTATTTGCCCTCGAATTACCTGTCCAACCACCCACTGAGGGCACGATGACAGCAGATTATCAGATATTGGCAAAACGCCCTATACGAGAACGAATGCGTTATCAAGTGCGATCTTACACTCATTATCGTGCAGATTTCATCACAAAGCGACAATACCGCTTGGCTTTACAATTGCCACCAGGAAAACATCCTCGTGCCCGCGCTTTGGCAGCACAATGGCGGCAAGAAGCGCCTCATCCAGAAGCCCTTGTCAAACGCGCTTTGCAATATTTTAATGAACAGGCTTTTGTATATACCTATACACCAGATTTATTGTTAAATGATCCCATTGATGAATTTTTATTTGAAACCCGCAACGGTTTTTGCGAACATTATGCCGCTGCCTTTACCGTTCTAATGCGAGCCGCTGGGATTCCCGCACGGATAGTCACAGGCTATTTGGGCGGCAATTTCAATCCGATTGGAAATTACCTGATTGTGCGGCAGCGCGATGCCCACGCTTGGAGTGAAATTTGGTTGCCAGATAAAGGCTGGATACGGATTGATCCAACGAATGCTGTCGCACCCATACGGGTAGAGCAAGGGATTGAATCGGCATTACCAATGACATTTAATTCCCCCCTTGATTTGAATATTTGGCAACAATTGGCAAATCGTTGGGATGCGATCAATAATGGTTGGAATCAATGGATACTGGGTTATGGTCCTGCACAACAACGGGAATTTTTAAGCCGCTTAGGATTAAAAAACATTGATTGGTCTGGCATGACCATAGCATTGATTATCATCATAACAACTTTATTATTAGGCTATGCTGCTTGGATGTTTTTTCCACAGAAGCTTGTGCGTGATCCCGCGCAAAAAATTTATTTGCGCTTTTGCAAAAAATTGGCACGGCAAGGTTTGCATCGCCATCCGAGTGAGGGACCAATTAGCTATGCCACCCGTGTCAGCGCAGCACGGCCTGATTTAGCCGTTCCCGTTCAAAAGATTATTGAACTCTACGTGCAAACCCGTTATCGTAGTCGGTTTGAAACCGTAGGACAATTACGCAAGGCAGTCTTGTATTTTCGTTAAACTGGAGAAAATAAATGTCAGAAAAACATCCCATTATTGCCATTACAGGCTCATCCGGTGCAGGGACAAGCACTGTCAAAAAAGCCTTTGAGGAGATTTTTCGCAGGGGTGGATACAAGCCGGCGATTATTGAAGGTGATAGTTTCCATCGCTACGATCGTCAGGCGATGAAAAAAGCGGTTGAGGAGGCTGACAAAAAAGGTATAAATATCAGTCACTTTGGCCCAGAAGCCAATATTTTTGAGAAACTTGAAGATTTATTTCACCAATACAGTGAAAGCGGCAGCGGACAAATCCGTAAATATTTGCACAATGAGGAAGAGGCACAGCCCTATAATCAAAAGCCGGGTACTTTTACCCCCTGGGAGGACATTGAGCCTGACACTGATTTGTTGTTTTATGAAGGCTTACATGGTGGAGTTGTCACTCCAGAGGCGAATGTGGCGCAATGGGTAGATTTGTTAATTGGCGTGGTGCCCAGTGTTAATCTGGAGTGGATACAGAAAATCAGTCGTGATGTTGGAGAGCGTGGCTATTCCCCTGAAGCGGTAACTCATACCATTTTGCGGCGTATGCCTGATTATGTGAAATACATCACGCCACAATTTACGCATAGCCATATTAACTTTCAACGGGTGCCCTTGGTAGATACCTCTAACCCCTTTATTGCGCGTGATATTCCCACAGCTGATGAAAGTTTGGTGGTCATTCGCTTTAACAAATACCGTGATCAGGTAGATTACACCTACCTGTTAACGATGATTCACGATTCATTTATGTCGCGGCCTAATACCATAGTTGTCCCTGGCGGTAAAATGGGATTTGCCATGCAAACCATCCTCAGACCCATCATTAAGGAGATGATGGAAAAACGTAAGAAAGCTTTGGGATTATAAGTTATGAAAGGAGTCCAAGATTTATCTTGGACTCTACCACTTTAAGTGAGCCTTCGTCCCGCCTATTAGGAAAAAAGGTATATTGATATTCAAATCGATCGATTGCCCACTTTTCTTGCTGTTTGATAAGCGTGATGGTGGCGGAGAATCGTCCATTCTGAAAACTTGCCTGTACCTTGTAACGGACACTGATATCCCAGTAGTTATTTCTGGATACGCCACCCTCTGCCCCATGATAATTTAATAAATTCCCCAAACGTTGAAAGACTAAGTTAATCTTAGATAATTGTTCATTTGTCAATTTTTCTCGAAACTCATTGCTGGTGTAAGTTAAAAATTCACTATTATTCCAGTCGACAAACAAACCTAACATCGTTGTATTGATAAAATCCCGCGTTTCCTTGTCCATATGCCGCAGGTTAATAGCCCCTAGACTGATAGAGATGATGACTAAACCGATCAAAGTGATGAAAAAAGTCTTTAAGCGCATAATAGTAGGTAACTCAAATGGAAAAAAAAATATGTCAACACTGTTTTATCAGTGGACGTGTTCAAGGCGTATCATTTCGTTATTATACTCGTAAACAAGCGCAAGGTTTAGGCGTATCAGGTTGGGCGCGTAATTTGGCCGATGGGCGTGTTGAGGTTTTAGCCTGTGGTACGTCCAATGCAGTCGATAAGCTACGGGCTTGGTTACACGACGGCCCTTCTTTGGCATCCGTAACGGATGTTCAATGTCAAACAGTCGATTATCCCGATTGTCCCACTGGCTTTGGAATTGGCTAAAGTGATATTTATGAGCGAAAATGAGAATCCTAAAGAAATAGCCGAACTCGTTGAAAGCAGCCTGCGTGAGTTCAATTTGGCAATGCAACGTCGAGAAAGCTTGATCTTTGAAATCAGCGCACAGACTGCCCAACTTATCCGATTTAGTATGATTAGTTTAATGATTTGGGCTGCTGCCATGTTTGCTCTTATAGTCGTACTATTATCAGATATGGGCAACATCACTCAACGCCTAGATGAGGTGGCTGGTTATATGAAAAATATCAGTCAAAATCTTACAGTGGTTGCTGGAAATGTCTATGGAGTGAAACACTCATTAGATAATTTAGATGAACATGCCAAAGTCATCACAATGATGAATGAGTCTGTCACTAATATAAACACCAATATCAATGATATAAATACAAGTATCAATCAGATAAACAGCAGTGTTATAACATTGAGCGATAATATCGCTCTGATGAGAGTTGACTTGGCAAAAATGAATCACCAATTTAGTGGTTTAAATAGTCAATTGGGTGTCATGGGCTCTAATGTGAATAGAATGACTGCCCCTATGAAATATTTTCCTTTTCCTTGAACATAAGTCCAAGATAAATCTTGGACTCCTAAATCTAAGCGAAGATTTTATTTGTTATGCCTACTTTTAATGTCAAACTGAAAGATGACTTCGATACTGCCGTCAAACGAGTAACAGAAGCCTTGCAAAAAGAGAAATTTGGTATTTTGAATGAGATTCATGTCAATAGCGTTCTTAAAAATAAGTTAGGCATAGATATGCCTCACTATCGTATTTTGAGTGCCTGTAGTCCTTCTCTCGCGCATCGCTTGATCAGTCAACATGCTGATATAGGCGCATTATTTCCATGCAATGTCTTACTTCGTGAAGAAGCCGATGGCTCAACAACTGTGACTTTCATGGATCCTGCCAAAGTTTTTGGATTAACCAATAATCCCGAAATCACTCCGATTGCAGAAGAGGCTAAGGCGCAAATGTTGCGTGTGCGTGATGCCTTACAATAAATCCTAGTCCCCGCAATTGTGCCGCAAGTGCCGATTTTTCCGCAGGTAATTCAATTTCAACACAACTGAATTCTCGCCGCATCGGATAGTTTTTTCTTAAATTATCAAAATAGGCACTAGATCGGCGGAGTGCGGCATCATCGCGGCGCACATCATAACAAGCCATAACAGCAGACTGTATGGCAACTTGATCATCAATTGTGTGGGAAAAAGTTAATCGTTTCAGTGGGGGTGCGGGCAAAGTGATTTGTGCTTGCGGTGTTTGCTGAAAATAGTCACACACGGCAGCATATAACATCTCTGTTCCTCGCACCTTACCATCAAAACTATAACCCGCAATATGCGGAGTCCCTAAAGTAGCGCGTTCTAACAACAATTGATTAATATTGGGTTCATTTTTCCACACATCCAATATAGTCGTCATTGTTGCCCTTTCTAATAAAGCCCTTTCATCCACCACTCCCCCGCGTGATGTATTCACTAAAATCACATCATCTTGTAACTTGCTGAGAAAGTCGGCATTGATTAAATGCTCAGTGGGATAACGCCCACCTTTGCTGAGTGGCACATGCAGGGTGATAATGTCTGCACATCGCACAGTGTTTAAATCGACATAATCCCGATTATCTGTTTTTTCTTGCAATGGCGGATCATGGATAATACATTCCACGCCCAAGGCTTTTAATTTTTTCAACACACGAGAGCCAACATTGCCACAACCAATAATGCCTACCGTTTTGTCGCGTAGTTGAAATCCTTGACGTTCCGCGATAATCAATAAAGCACTGATGACATATTCTGCTGCCGAAGTCGCATTACTACCCTGGGCACTGGCAAAAGCCATATTTTTTTTGGAGAGATAATCTAAATCAATATGATCTAATCCGATGGTTGCTGTACCAACAAAGCGCACAGCACTGCCCGCCAGTAATTTTTCATCGACTTGGGTGACAGATCGCACTAATAAGACTTCAGCATCGCCTAAATCGGCGCGATTGATTTGCCGCCCAATAAGAGTACGGACTTCACCTAAACTGGCAAATACTGTACTTACAAAAGGGATATTTTCGTCTGCGACTATTTCCATAGATAGTTTTCTATTCGCCTTTAGTCAGGCCATCCAGTTTTAGCAATTTTTGCGTGAGGATATGCGAGATTTTGTACATTTCCGTCATGGTGTTTTGAGCGGCTCCCTCATCACCCGCTTGTTTTTTTTCCAGTGCTTGTTTGCTGACAGTGTGAAACTGTTCATGTGGCTCAAATAAGCTATCAAAAATTTCCTGAACTTTGCTGTTGTCTAGGGCTGCCACTTGATTAGGACCATCACCATAAAGCCATTGTCCTAATTGACAATCATGGTGATCAGTGCCTTGAAAATCCCCTGTCCCTGCCAGGGTAGCCTCAATATTTCTTAAATATTGAATATGATCATTGAGGCGCTTCAGAAAAAAAGGTGTTGACATATCAATTCTCCACTAGATTATTCAGTGCTCGCTAATTCAAAACAGACTTGACCTTCTATATTCTCAACGATCTTGAGTTTGTATCCGGTATGCGCCAATTGTTTAACCGCCTGATAAAGACCGATACCAAACCCATCACGAGAAGGTACAGGTTGACTAAATAGTTGATTAGTAATTTCTTCGGGTATTGGACTACCATTATCGCATACACTCAATTGTAAGCGACGTTTACTGATATGCAACAGTACATTGATTTCTAATTCAGGCTCACGTTGGCGTTTTGTCAGAGCGTTTTGTAACAAATTTTCTGAGACATTATCAAATAAATCTTCTGGAATGAGAATATTTTCAATTTCCTTATAATCCGAAAATTCAATGTGACTTTTGCGATAACGGGTTTTCAAATTCTCCCACCAAAGGGTGACAGGTACGTGTGAATAAGAAAATTCCGCCGGTTTTTGTAATTTATCCAAGGTACGTTTTAGGCGCTGAGTCAAATGTGGCATTTGTCCTTGCAACAAGCGCTGAGTATCGCCAAATTTTTGGGGGGGAGAGCTTTCTATAACTGAGGTAATGGCATGTAAAGATTGTAATAGGTTTTTGATGTCATGAGTCAATTTAGCCCCCGTTTCATGAATCGCTTGCAAATGGGCTTGTTGTGCAAAGGCGGCTTCACGGCGCCTGGCTTGGTGAAAATGTTCTAGCAATTGTATGAGGGTTTTGATCTGAAAGTGTTGGCTGGCACTGATGCGGTGATATGTATAAATGGTGACTTCAAGGCTTTGCGCTGTGAGTGTGATTTGTTGTTGTTGCTGTTCACCTAGCATTTCTTCACTATAGGGAGAATGCCAGGCAATACCGGATATCCAGGGTAAAGTGGAGAGTTGCTCAAAGCCTGCTTGTATAAATTCTTGAGGGGTTAAACTTTTATAGTTGTGCGGTTTGGCGAGATCATTTATCCATTGTTCAAAATGACCACCCATGTTGAATAAATGGCGTGTCCATTGTTGTTCAACATTTTCTTCGTTTGCGAATATGCCACTGATTGCCAAAATAAATATTGTTATTGCTAAGGACATTTGAAAAATGGCAAGTGGTAAACTCACATGGCTCTGAGACATGATAACAAGGCTGCCCAATACCATAATAACCATCAACAAACTGACCGTTAATCCATGAAAAAAATCAATATAATCGCGGTGTTCATCAGCAGAGATAAATAAAAAAGTCAACGGCACACACAGCACCCCATAATTGAGCGCGATGTTCGGTACAAGCAAAGCCAATCCCTCGATAACAATCAATTGAGGTAAATTAATGAGAAATAAGTCCAAGCTCAAAAAAAGGATGGCAGCTATATTGATAATCCGGTCGCGGGGTTGAACGAGATCGCGTCCGCCCATTAAACCCAATAAGATGATTTGCCAAAGAGTCATCAACCAAATATTGGGAAAAACAATAAATACTAAAATAACGATAGCAAGGACAACCCGATTTTTAATCGAGTGTAAATCTAAAGCTATCCAGAATATAAAAAAACCGACATGAATCAGCAGGACAAAAGGCAAAAATCGCTCAGAAATATCCCAACACAAGGCAATATGCCAGGTGATTAACATTAAACCTAGCAGGCGATGTTCGTGTTTAGGTGGAATCAGTGAACTTAAATGTTCAGACATGGTTAAGTGTTGATTAATACATTGTAAAAATTTATGATTGTCAGGAGTCCAAGATTTATCTTGGAAATAAATGATGGAGAACAATAAAAATGAAAAAACAAACTGGATTTACATTAGTAGAAATCGCCATAGTGATGGTGATTATTGGCTTACTGTTGGGAGCAGTGCTCAAAGGACAAGAAATGATTACCAACGCGAGAGCCAAAAATATTGAGAATGAATATAATGGGATCGTGGCAGCCATTTATAGCTATCAAGATCGTTATCGTGCCTTACCTGGGGATGACAAGAAGGCGGATAGATTTACTGATATAGCAGATTGTAGCACCAGCAATTTATGTGGTGATGGCGACGGCACAATTGGTGGTGTGTTTGATTCAACAACAGCCAATGTAGAGTCTCGCCTTTTTTGGTTGCACTTACGCAACGCAGGATTCGTCGCAGGGGCTGGCCAAGAACAACCTAACAATACATTGACTGGCATAATAGGGGTTTCTAGCGGAGCGGCTGGTATTTCTGGGACGTTCATTGCATTCACCAAAATACCTCAAAACATTGCCCTCATCATTGAGGCTCGCCTTGATGACGGTCAATCAGCGTCTGGTCGTATTCGAGGGCTTAAAAACAGTGATGGTAGCACTGCTGCTAATTATGCGACTGATGAATTGTATGATTTGTTCTTTGCTTTGTAATACGATCAAAAATGCCCACAACCATAACGGGTTACGGGCAACAAAAATATTGATTGTCGGAGTCCAAGATTTATCTTGGACGCCTTAAAACATGTCACCTAGAAACCTACCAACTTATTTCAAAGTGGATTGCACTTGGTCACCTGTGGTCCCTTTGGACCTTCTGTCGATTCAAATTCAACCGTTTGTCCTTCATGGAGAGTTTTAAAGCCCTCTTTTTGGATTGCGGAGAAATGAACAAACACATCCCTGCCGCCATCGGACGGAGAAATAAAACCATAACCTCGGGTCTCATTGAACCACTTTACGGTGCCTTCCATCATACAAATTAACCTCATTTTCTCAAAAGCTACTTCTAATCTAATATCTAATAATCAAATGCTCGTTTTTAGAACATGCACCAAAAACTCACGGTGGGAATGGTACTCAATTTAAAATATAAAGTCAAACAATTATTTTAGCCTCTTCCCAATAAGCATCCATATCAGCTAAAGAGATTTCCTGCAACGTTTTTCCAGCAGCCCGCGTGGCGGATTCTATATAATTAAACCGCTTAATAAATTTTTTATTGCTTTTTTCCAAAGCCGTTTCAGGATTTATATCTACAAATCGTGCGTAATTAACCAATGAAAATAACAAATCGCCAAATTCCTGTTCAGCCTCCTCACGACTCGCACTCTCTTTAAATTCCGCTAATTCCTCACGAACTTTCCCCCAAACCTCCTCTCGTCGTTGCCAATCAAAACCGACAGCAGATGCTTTTTCTTGAATACGCAAAGCCTTGAGCAAAGCCGGCAAAGATTTGGGAACACCCGCGAGAACACTTGCATTACCACCTTGTTTAACATCAGCCTCATTATTTGGATTCATGGATTAACTTCTCAGAACATTCAAACCGATTATAATAGATAACATGCTTAAAACATCCCATACACCACAAAAAGAACGTTATATTGCCATACGCAATGTCACCCTCATAGGCGTTGTTGGCAATATATTATTAACGATTGTCAAAATAATATTTGGCATCATCGGACAATCGCAAGCCTTAATTGCCGATGGCTTGCACTCCTTGTCAGATTTAATCAGTGATGGCATGATATTAATAGCCGCTAAGTATAGTACACAAGATGCCGATGCTGATCATCCTTATGGACATGCCCGCTTTGAAACCTTAGCCACCGTAGCCGTTGGTGTTTTACTTTTCTTAGTAGCGGCGGGCATGTTGATAGATGCCACACGGCGTTTATTTGATCCCACCCTCTTATGGCAACCCAGCGCAGTCAGTCTCGCCGTTGCCCTACTCTCCATTTTAATCAAAGAAGCCTTATACCAGTACACAATCCATGTTGCCAAGCAAGTGCGCTCACCAATGTTACAAGCCAATGCTTGGCATCATCGCAGTGACGCAATTTCATCAATTATTGTATTGCTTGGCGTAGCAGGGAGTATGGCGGGATTATCAGGCTTCGATGCTCTAGCAGCGATTGGAGTCAGCTTAATGATTGCCCATATTGCTTGGAGCTTGGGCAGGGACGGTATCAAGGATTTAGTGGATACTGGATTGGATAACAATCAACTGATTAAAATTAAAAAGATTATTAAATCTGTTGATGGTGTCCACATGTTGCATGATTTACGCACACGCAAAATGGGCGCCAATGCCTTAGTGGACGTGCATATCTTGGTCGATCCCCGTCTCAGTGTATCAGAGGGCCATCAAATTGGTGAAATGGTGCGAAGCCGATTGACTAATCAGATAGAAGAAATTGCCGAGGTACTGGTACATATTGATCCCGAAAATGATGAAAAATCACAACCTAATTTGAATTTGCCCTTACGCCAGGAAGTCATAGCGCGTTTGCAGCAGTGCTGGCAATGTTTAGAGGCTACCCATGCAATTGAGCAAATCACTTTGCATTATTTGTCGGGCAAGCTGACGGTAGATGTTTATTTACCCTTGAAAACAGTAGAAAATATAAAAGAAGCGCAGAAATTATCCCAAGGTTTTGCTGACTTGGCGGCTGAAGAGCCGGATATTCATGCTATTAATGTCTATTATCGCTAAACTAATTTGTTATCTTTGCTACAAATCCGATTGTCTCTGCAATAAACACAACAATCAAGCGGGTGGATAGAATTGATTTAACTTATTAATTTATAATAAATTAAATTTTTAAACGGTTTTGAGCATGGATTATGCAACCCAAAAATACTGCGTATTTTTTTTCGTCTGACCATGATAAAATCAGGTGCGTTCAACGTCTCTACCCCCTACATGATACTGATAACTGATAACTGATAACTTTAAAAGGTAATTGAAATGTCCGGTGAAAATGTGTTAAACATGCTCAAGGAAAACAATGTCAAATTTGTTGATCTCCGCTTTACTGATACCAAAGGCAAGGAACAACATGTCACAGTACTCGCGCATACTGTTGATGAAGATTTCTTTGTTGACGGTAAAATGTTTGATGGCTCGTCCATTGCTGGATGGAAAGGTATCAATGAATCAGACATGATTTTAATGCCAGAAGATCAAACAGCAGTCCTAGATCCGTTTGCCGATGAAGTCACCTTAAATTTACGTTGTGACGTCATTGAGCCTGCCACCATGCAAGGTTATGAACGCGATCCACGCTCCTTGGCAAAACGGGCAGAAAATTATCTAAAATCCACCGGCATTGCCGATACCGCCTATTTTGGCCCTGAAAATGAATTTTTCATTTTTGATGACGTGCGTTGGGGCTCAGATATCAGCGGCTCATTTTGTAAAGTGGACTCACAAGAAGCCGGCTGGAATTCAGAAAAAGTCTATGATGATGGCAACCTTGGGCATCGTCCAGGTGTCAAAGGGGGATATTTTCCCGTGCCGCCCGTCGATTCTCAGCATGACATCCGCTCAGCCATGTGCTTGACTATGGAAGAAATGGGTTTAAAAGCCGAAGTTCATCACCATGAAGTCGCTACAAGCGGACAAGCTGAAATCGGCGTATTCTTTAACACCTTAGTCAAAAAAGCTGACGAGGTGCAACTCCTTAAATATGTCGTTATGAATGTCGCCCATGGCTACGGAAAAACCGCGACATTTATGCCTAAACCCCTCGTCGGTGACAACGGCAACGGCATGCATGTGCATCAATCCTTGAGCAAAGAGGGCAATAACGTCTTTGCCGGCGATAAATATGGTAGTCTATCAGAAACCGCCTTATATTACATCGGCGGCATTCTCAAACATGCACGCGCCATCAATGCATTTACCAATGCCACGACGAACAGCTACAAACGTCTTGTGCCCGGATTTGAAGCCCCCACATTATTGGCTTACTCAGCGCGTAACCGCTCAGCCTCAATACGCATACCTTACGTGACCAGTCCTAAAGGTCGCCGTATTGAAGTGCGTTTTCCAGATTCAACCGCCAACCCCTATTTTGCCTTCTCCGCTATGCTAATGGCGGGACTGGATGGCATTCAAAACAAGATTGACCCTGGTGAAGCCATGGACAAAAACTTGTACGATCTGCCGCCAGAACTGGAGAAAAACATTCCAACCGTTTGCCACTCCTTAGATATGGCGTTAGAAGCACTCGACAACGACCGTGAATTTTTGATAGCCGGTGGCGTGTTTACCAATGATTTGATTGATGCTTACATCGCTCTGAAGATGGAAGAAGTCACGCGGCTGCGTATGACCACTCATCCCGTGGAATTTGATATGTATTATAGCTTATAGCTTATAGCTTATAGCTTATATTATAAAATAAGCCTTATTTTGACGTGCAAAGCAACGCTTTGCACGTCTTTTTTTTGAGGATAACAATGTCAGCACAAGAATTCAACTTAGAAGTCACCCCCATCTTGCCAGAGGCTTTAAAACGCCTTGAAGAATTGGCGAATAATTTATGGTATAGCTGGAATATCCCAGCCCGGCAGCTATTTGAGCAGCTTGATGAAGAGTTATGGATTCGGGTGAGAGATAATCCTAAATTATTTTTACGCAATATTGATCAAAGACGACTAGATAATGCCCTCACTGATCAATCATTTCTCGATGCCTATAAGCAAGTCTTAGTCACCTATGATGCCTATTGTCATGCCAAAGAGCGGCGTAATGGTGGAAAACAATTAGCAGAAGATGATCTCATTGCCTATTTTTGCGCCGAATATGGCTTCCACGAAAGCTTGCCCATTTATTCCGGCGGATTAGGTATTTTAGCCGGCGATCATTGCAAGACAGCGAGTGATATGCGCTTGCCATTTGTCGCAGTTGGCTTGTTTTACCATCAAGGCTATTTTTCCCAACGGATAGATGATCAAGGCAATCAGATTGCTACCTATAATGAAAACGTTCCGCAACACTTGCCAATCACTCTGGTGGTAGATGAAGCAAAACAAGCCATCTATATTGATATCAAGATTGCAGAAACACAAGTATTAGCCCAAGTTTGGAAAATACAAGTCGGGCATATTGACCTCTACTTGCTCGATACCAACGTCCCACAAAACAATGACGATGATCGTCAGATTACCCACAAACTCTACGACAGCGGTCAAGATATCCGCATCAAACAAGAAATTGTCTTGGGTATTGGCGGCGTGCGACTACTCAGAAGATTAGGCATTGCCCCAACGGTTTGGCATATCAATGAAGGTCATGCCGCCTTTTTGATCCTGGAAAGAGCGCGTGAATTGAGAGACGAGGGACAGTCGATTGAAACGGCGATTGAAGCCGTTGCGGCTAATACCGTATTTACCACCCATACCCCAGTGCCGGCAGGACATGATCATTTTTCACCCGAAGAAGTGAAGAACTATCTGGGTGCTTTTTATCATCACGACTTGAGAATATCCGAAGAACAATTTATGGCACTCGGTTGTTTGCCCAATGATTCGCCTGATTTCAACATGACAACCTTAGCCGTTCAAGGCTCACGGCATCGGAACGGAGTCAGTCGTATTCATGGCGACATCTCATCTGAAATTTGTGCCAAATTTTGGCCCGAAATTGCCCCCAAAGAAAATCCTATACGCCATGTCACCAATGGTGTCCATGTGCCCTCTATGTTGGCACGAGAATGGACTAACTTATTTGACGAATCATTAGGCGTAGAATGGCGCGACCATCAGTGTGATGTCAAATTTTGGCAAGCGATAGAAAACATGCCTGACCAACAATTTTGGAATATCAGGCAAACGGTCAAATCACGCATGTTGGCCAAAGTATGCGATACCTTAACCGCCCAACATTTACCTTATCAAATCTCAGAAACGCATTTGGAGCGTTTACTCAAATACATTGATCCCAAAAATCCCAATATTCTGACCATTGGCTTTGCACGCCGCTTCGCCACCTACAAACGTGCCGCCCTCTTGCTCAGAGACATTGACAGATTGCGGACTATCATCAATGATACCGAAAGACCCGTGGTCTTTATTTTTGCCGGCAAAGCCCATCCCGCTGATGGACCAGGGCAAGACTTGCTGAGAGAGATTTACAATAAAAGTTGTCTGCCCGAATTCATGGGTAAAATTCTGGTCGTGCAAGGCTATGATTTGGGCCTCTCACGGCGTTTAGTCTCTGGCGTTGATGTGTGGCTCAATAACCCCGTCTATCCCGAAGAAGCCAGTGGGACTTCTGGCATGAAAGTGGCGCTCAATGCCGGCCTCAACCTCAGTGTACTTGATGGTTGGTGGCCAGAAAGTTATGACGGAGAAAATGGTTGGGCGATTAAACCATCTCCACACCATGACAATCATCATTTGCGTGATGATGAAGATGCCCGCAGTCTGTACGAAGTTTTGCAAGATGAAATCATTCCACTTTACTACGAGCGAAATAAAGACGGTTATTCTGAAGGCTGGGTAAAAAAGGCCAAACATTCTATGGCGACGATACTCCCCCGCTTTAACACCCAGCGGATGCTCAATGACTACTTAAGTGATTTTTACCTGCCTGCCAGTCATCAAGCTAGGCAGTTGAATAGCGACAATTATGCCAAAGCGCGGGAATTAGCTCATTGGAAAGCCAATGTCAGGGCCAAGTGGAGTGGCGTAGAAGCTCGCCCATTGTCAGCACCACAGATACAAATGACCAGTGGTGAATCAATAAACATACAAGTTGCCGTGCGCTTAAATGAACTACAGCCAACTGATGTGGCGGTCGAATTATTGCTCTCGCACAAAGTTTATCACCCTGACGTTTTACTGCCTACTCAAGAAGATTTGCAAAACCTCTGGCAGAACAATAAGATGGAAACAGTTTCTTATAGGTTTGTGCCAGAACATCCCCTGCACGATAGCGGAGAATATCTCTACAATCTCACTTTGAAACCGGAATTGTGCGGAGGCTTAAGCTACCGTATTCGCGTATTTCCCTACCATGAAGTGCTAGTTGATGCACATGAAATGGGGATGATGAAGTGGGTTTGATTGCAATTTAAACGCGCCTTAAAAAATCCTATTTCTTCAAGAAATAGGATTTTTAGATTAGGGACTTTTCACTTAACCACCAAATTTTCGACCACCGCAATCCCCTCATGATGAGGATAATTCAACTTCAACACCTTTAACGTTGCCGCCGCCAAATCATTTAATCCATTGATTTTATAAGCTTTTACTAAAATAACCAAAGCATCAGGCACAACCGGCGTACCTTGATAGGATTTTACTATCGTCTTAGCCCGATTAGCCGCTGCTATATAAGCACCTCGTTTCATATAAAATCTCGCAACCTCTAACTCATGGTTAGCCAGCAGATTACGCAGATAAACCATACGCTGTTTAGCATCTTCATTATATTTACTCTTAGGAAAGCGCCTAACTAATTCAGAAAATATCTGCAAGGCTTGTCTTGCCGCACTTGGATCACGCTGCGACTGCTCCAGTGGCAAAAAACGATCCAAGCTACCCCAATTATATTCAAAATAAACCAATCCTTTGAGGTAATACACATAATCTATTTTACTATGTCGCGGATATAATTTAATAAAACGATCAGCGGCAACAATCGCAGATTCTGGTTCTTCATGCTTATAATAAGCATAAATGATATCCAATTGCGCCTGTTGGGCATACTTTCCAAGTGGATAACGTGCCTCTAGCTTTTCATAAGATTCGATAGCACTGATATAATCACCAGCCTCAAGATTCTCTTTCGCTTCAGCATAAAAACGCTCGGCAGGCCAAGTTTCCATTTTAGGATCAGAACCGCACCCTGACAGTAAAAGAATGAGAATAAGTGTAATTTGTTTCATTGTCGCCTCCAATTCAATATAAATCTGAATCTGCCATCGTATAATAGAAATTAGCATACCCCGAATCCGCCTGAAAACTTCTAAAGACAGGAATAATCGTATCCGGGCGTGCATGGGGCTTAAAACCCACGGCTTGCAAACTTGGACAAGCCCCCCATGTTTCTACCGTTTTAACACCACGCCACCGTAAAATATCTACCACTTGTTGCCAAAATGACTGTGCTAATTGTGGATCATCTGGAAAGCAAAAATCAACTAACTGAGCTTGTGGTTTATTAGGCCCAATCACTACATAGCCAAGCACTTCTGTTGATAAAAAAGCAGAAAATGCCCATATCCAATACTTTTTATGTGGAATATCAATAAACCGCCAATTTAAAAAACGGGCAGAGCGGCAAACCGCAAATGAGTACCGCCCGGCACGTTTCTCCCAAAGTCTATCAAATGCTGCATCAAATATCTTAGGGCTGTGAATCACACCGAGCGGGCTATGTTGTGAAAGTTCAGAAGGCACCGTGTAGCGATAATCGTGCCAATCGCTGAAGGCTTGATAGCCCATCAATAATTTGCCTAAGCGAAATGGACGTTCAGAAGGAAAACCGTAGAGCATCACTAATTGATCGGCACCTGTCCATGCCTTAACAAAAGCCTCAATCGTTTGGATATAAACCCCATGCCGCCCAAACGCACGATAAGCCGGGTTGCTAAATACGTCGCGGATCAAACCCACTCTTACCTGCTTTCCGGCATAGTATGCGGTATGTACAGTGCAAGCATAATGTGCCGCCAGCTCACCATTCTCTGCCCAAGCTAACATGATACGTGCCCCATCTGGATTACGGGTATAAATCCAATGCCAAGTCTCTAGGGTGCGGTAGCTGGGAAAAACGGCTGAGAAGCCTGCTTGAATCGCCTGCTCATCCCCGTCTTCGTAGGGCTTCAAAATGAATGTCGGTTTCATTTTAAGTGTAAAATGCGCGTCTTTTGTGCTTGTACATCGTAACGTGGCATGTAACGTTCACTCAAAAAATCTCCCCACTTTTCTCGCATAAAATTGATTTCTTTGCGAAAAAGAGCTTCTTTTTCGGGATTATCAACCGTGCCATAAGTAGCATGTTCATCGTGAATCAACTCAACATCTGTGGCTTGGACAATTCTCAGTCCTTGGCGACGGATGGCTAAACAAAAATCAACATCGTTATACGATACTGCCAAATTTTCATCGAATCCGCCCACCTGTTGCCACACGCTTCGTTTAGTTAATAGACACGCCCCCGTCACCGCCGAAACGTTGCGGGTGGCACGGAGCGCATTGCCCGATTTTTGGATATTACGGGCAACCCATTGCGGATTAGTTTCGATACCATTATGTTGCAAATCGTCATTTGGATAAAACAGCGTAGCACCGACGGCGCCTACACCATCTAAATATAAATACCGCCTGAGATCGCCCAACCAACTGGCCTGTTTAATTTCAATATCATCGTTTAAAAACAACAAAATAGGGCTCTCTCCCGAGATAACAGCCTGATTATTCAGAGTTGACCAATTAAATGGCTCATCATTGACCAATATTTTAATCTGCCCAAGAGAATTGAGATAATTCTGTACTGGCGCAGCACAGCGGTTTGCAACAACAATAATATTGAATTGAGGATAATCAGTCAATTGCAATAAACCATTGAGGCAAGTTTTGAGTCCACTCAGGTTACTATGGGTGGGAATGATAATGTCGATGGGCTCTAAGGGAGAACGCCATTGACAAACAAATCCCGCCCCTTTTTTATTAGCAGTAACCTCTTCTAAACCACGCCCCGTTAAGTGACTTATCAGCGCCGATTGTGCCGCTTCAAAAGCATAAGTTTTTTCATCACCTTGGTAAGCGACCGAACTTTCCGTCGCTCGCCAATCATAAAGGGGGTGGCGTATATGACACACCTGCTCATCTGGCAAACCCACTAATTGCAACAATAAATCCCAATCTTGTGCGCCATTAAAATCAGCACGCAATCCATCCTTCAATATTTCTCGCTTAACGACAGTGAGATGATTAATATAATTAAAATGCAACAAAGTTTCAGGAGACCAATCCGCTTTTTGATAAGTATGCATCGCTTGCCCGCTGTGATCTATCATACGGCTGTCAGTATAGAGCAACGTATAATCTTCTTGCTCAAGTTTCAAAGCGAGCCTGAGTAAAGCTTCATGGTGCAAATTATCATCATGATCAAGAAAAGCGACATAAGGAGCCGTTGCCATTTTGATCGCATCATTGCTGGCAGCCACAATACCCCCTTGGGTGTCGCGGCGCAGATAATGTAAACGTTTTGCGAGCACAGGATCATTTTGCACCGCTTGCAACACTTGCCGCGTTTCCTCACGATCTGAGCCATCATCCACTAAACACAATTCCCAACCACTATAGGCTTGATTGCGTACCGACAACAGAGTTTGGCGGAGAATAGTAGCCTCCGTATTATAAACAGGCAAAATAATTGAAAACAAAGTTTGCTGGGGCAGCGTCCGCCCAATGAGTTGCGCGATGCCCTGTCTCCCCGCCGCCTCAATGCCAACAGCGGCACACGTATCGGCAAGTAATTGCTCCAAACGGTGGGACTGTTCAAGCTGTTGGGCGAGTGCTTGGCGCTGTTGAGTTTGTTCACTCAATTGAATCGTTAATAAATGTTGTTGCTTTTCTAAATGGTTGACTAAAGAAATAATTTTCTCAAAGTCGTTCAATTCTAAATTTTTGAGAATTGATGTAATGACCTTTTGTGCATGGTCGAGATAACCTTTATCCTTATGGACTTGAATGTATGATTGGATTTCGGTGTCGCTGAAAATACGATACTCACAGCTAATCTCATCCACATGTACAAAAGTCAAATTGCTCAAGCGAGACAAGAATTCCCAATCTTCATAAATTTCAAAATCTTCATCAAATTGATGACTATGAAACACCGAAGCACGAAACAACAGGGCATGGTTAGGAATAGTGTTACCAATCAATAAACGCCCCGGCTGCCAAGGGCGGTTCATAACATCAATGACTTTATTGACTTTGACTCGCTGGTCAATTTTCTCGCAGGCAACGACTTTGCAACCACTATACACGACATCTATCTGGGGTTGTCCGTGAATTTCGGCGAGCAGGCAAGCAAAGTGTTGCGGATATAATATATCGTCTTGATCAAGCATAGCGACATATTCGCCACGCGCATAGCGCAAACCTTGATTGAGATTGAAACTGCGTGAGGGTTTACCCGGGAAAAAACGAATATCTAAAACATCAAAGTCTTTGAGCGAGGGAGAATCGCCGCCAAACCAAACCAAAATCACTTCAAATTGTTCATAAGTTTGATGAATTAAACTGATCAAAGCATGGCGGAGATAATCCGCATCATCGGCACGCACAATCACTGAAATGAGGGGACGAGTTTCAAAAAAATTTTGCGCCGTGCCATCCCATTCATGTTGCAGAAAGGCTTCGGCACACTCCGCCTTAACATGTAAGCCACGCAAACGTGCCAAAGTCTCTACATGAGTAGCGAAATCAAAAGAGCGGAGTTGTGACTTATGTTCCTGTATCGCCTGTAATTTTTTATCGAAAGTACTGGAAATGTCAACGACATGATTGATGACGGTTGCCGGATGCACGGTTTCATAAAATAATAAATGCCCTTGCCACTGCTCTTCGAGGGCATTTAACACACCTCGCGTCACGCGCCGATGATCAGAATGAGACTCTTGCGGGTTAGGTAATAAAATAATAGTCGGCTTCAGTTCCGCAACAATGCGCCGATAATCATGCAAAATATCGCCGCTCAATGGCACACCACCATCGGGATATTCCCAAAATTGCACATCATCAATCCCTAAACACGCCAACCCGGCTCGACATTCTTGTTGACGGACATCCGGTAGCGTTCCTCTGGGCAAGCCTCGCGCACCGTCGCTAACGACGACGACGTAACATCTCACGCCATCCGCTCGTCGTTTAGCGATATAAGCGCCACAGCCCAAAATTTCATCATCAGGATGGGGGGCAAAAACAAGAATAGTTTCTTTTTTCATGAATGTATGGAGCCTTGTTAAAAATTGGCGGCTCGCGTTCGGTTTTGACCTATCCCTGCTAAAAACTAATCCCTGTCGTTAAGGTTTAGCTAATTGGCACAATACGCTTAAAACGTTGATACAAAGGATGTTGCTGCCAATCGCGCTGCATTAACGCAAAACGCTGTAAATCGAGCCGCTGATTATCATCGACCAATATTTCTTCCTTAAAATAGCCCTCATGTATGAAGCCATAACGCTGCATTATTTTGAGTACCTGATGATTATGAACAGCCACATAGCAAATCAATTTGTGCAGCTTAAAATGGGTAAAACTGAGCGCAATGCTGGCATGAATTGCTTCCCAAATACATCGAGTGCCATATCCACTTATAAAACCCGCTGAAAATTCAGCTTTTTGGTTAAATTCATCAATACTAGATAAGCCAATGATACCGATGGGTTTCTTCTGCTGTATGACCAAAACTTCAAACTCAGTGCGGGGATTAGACTGTGCTTGCATCGCTAAATGTACGGCTAATTGTACCGCAGTCGGGCACAATCGCTTGAGATAGGGCTTGTAGGCTAAAAAGTTCGGATTTTGTAGCCAAATATGGTATAAAGGTGCATCCGAGGGGACAATATGACGGAGGCTAACAGACTTGCCAACAAATAAAAGTGTATCACTCATAAAAAAAGATGTGCAAGGCGTACCTTGCACCACTCCTTAGTAATGTATACCATAAGAGTCACAAGTCGCTGTCACTTGCTTAATTTCATCCAATTCTGAAAAAACCATAGTAGCTGGCAATTCTGCTGTAAGCGGATTAGGACGCAGAATCAAAGCTTGCATATAAAATAAACCAGTGCTTGATATTTGATTCAAATCCACAGGCACCGAAATGGCAGACACTGCGTTGCCCAAATCGCCGCCTCCATGCTCGAAACCGGATAGTGGCGACAATTCCAATCTATCGACATAAAAGCTGGTCAAAATACGCAAGTTTTGTTGACCAATTCTAAAAGCGGGATTGACAGCGATAAAATTTGGATCGTCTTTGTTATCAGCAGAAGCGATGAAAACAAAATCACCGTTACGCACGCCCGTGACAACGACATTCATGATGTCAGTGGGCTGAGGGAACGAACAGCCAGGACCAGGGGATACGATTTGCACCGTGTCACCTGTCACCGCAATGCCTTGCCCCGCTCGTTCCATTAGCTGTGGTTGGCTGCTATCGAATAACATATCTGCAAGGTTGGTATCAGCCACGCTGTTATTCATAAAAAAGGGGAGCGTAGCCGCTTTCCCTGTGATGAGGAATGAAGCAAATTTTTTTTTCATAACTTATAGTCTCAATTAAAAACAAAGCTGGATACATTCAAATACAGTATTGGACATTTATTAGGATATGTCAAATCAAAATTGGCTGTCGTTAACTTAAAGCTGGTATTGTTATGCGATTAACTCTTCAATGGTAAGTTTTTATAGGCTTGCTCTATTAAAGAATAAATGTATGAGTAATCGTATTTTCTGCCTAATTTTGGTTCCCAATAACGACCGTGAGCAAGCCAATGCCTATACTTTAAAGCCCCAAGCAACTCAGATATTAGCCATTTTTTTTCAGGGTAATGTTTTTTCCAAGTTTCAAGAATATCTTCTTCTAAAGAGGCTCGATGATATTTTTGCTTGTGTATTGCTCTAAAATCCTTTGATAAACCATCTTTTCCTTTTTGATAACAGCGTTTTAGATAATCAATTCTTAGTTTGGCTTCAAGCGATGACAACAAAGTCAATGATGACGTTTTTTCTAATTCTTCAATTCTGGAACGAAACTCGATAAATACCTCTTCTGCCGAATAGCCAATGAACTTAACGGGTAGAAACTCTCTTTTACCGTCAACACCATAATATTCCTTCAAGGCATTTTCTGTCTCAGTATGATGCTGAGTAATTTCATGTAGCTCCAGATTTGAGTCAGAAAAGTTTACTCGCTTACCCATTTATCACTTCCATTACTGCATCAAAAAAACTTTCCTCATTCAATTCAATTAATTGAATTGTAGGCGGAGGGGTTGCTATTTTCCAAACCCAATCAAGGTTTTTTCCATCATAAAGTTTGACTTTAACGCCTGCTCTTGTGGCATTTTTATCAACCAATAAAAACTTGACCTTACCGGCTATGCCCTCCATATCAATTCGACCTTTTGCTCCAAATAATCGTGTACCAATAGGGAGAAATACGATCTCTTGGTTAGCTATTTTAAGGTGTAATTTTTGAGTTTCGTAACTGCCAATATATTCCTCATTTAGCCAGTACGGCAAAAATTTTAGTTTGGCTTGGCCTTGTTTTTCATACTCCTTTAACCATTTATGTACAAGAGAATAGAATTCTCTTACCTTATCAAGCCATTCTCTTTTTATTTCATCCCAATTATTTTCTTCTTTCTTTTTTGATTCATGTTTTTTGAGAAAAGCATCAAAATTTTTTTTGCTCATATTAAGTTATTACCACCTATCAGTTTGCGATAAGTACAACTTCTACCGGAAAAAAAACGACTTTTTTGAAGTTTTGTTTCGGGAAATCAGCTCCATTCCCGAAACAACGAAAATATAATGTTTTGACTTATCCCTGCTAATAATTAATCCCTGTCGTTCAAATTAAACAAGACTATCTAAATATTTCTCCGCATCCAACGCCGCCATACAGCCCATCCCCGCAGAAGTCACCGCTTGACGGTAAACATGATCACACACATCCCCCGCCGCAAACACACCCGGCACACTCGTTGCCTGTGCATTGCCATCGCCTCCACTATTAATAACAAGATAGCCGTTTTTCATCTCCAATTGATCCACAAATAAATCCGTATTCGGCTTGTGACCAATAGCAATAAAAACACCTAACAAATCAATGGATTGGGTACTGCCATCCTGCACATTTTTAATACGCATCCCCGTCACGCCACTTTTGTCACCTAACACCTCCTCAAGCACATGATTCCAAGCAATCGTCACCTTGCCCTCTTTTTCCTTTTCAAAGAGTTTATCGGACAACATTTTCTCAGCACGAAGCGCATCGCGCCGATGCACCAAAGTAACATGTGAAGCAATGTTGGCTAAATACAAAGCCTCTTCCACCGCCGTATTCCCCCCGCCTATCACCGCCACCTTTTGATTACGATAAAAAAATCCATCGCAAGTCGCACAGCCCGAGACACCTTTACCTTTAAAAGCCTCTTCGGAAGGTAAGCCTAAATATTGAGCAGAAGCCCCCGTTGCGATAATCAGCGCGTCACAGCTATATTGGCCAGAATCACCCCTCAAAGTAAATGGGCGCTGTTTTAAGTCAACCGCCTTAATATGATCAAAAATGATTTCTGTCTTAAAACGCTCCGCATGTTTACGCATACGCTCCATCAAATCAGGACCTTGCACACCTTGATCATCACCCGGCCAATTATCAACATCAGTTGTCGTCGTTAACTGTCCCCCTTGCTCCATGCCCGTAATCAGGACAGGATTGAGATTCGCACGGGCAGCATACACCGCCGCCGTATAACCAGCCGGACCCGATCCAAGAATTAACAAACGACAATGTTTAACATCACTCATAAAATTTTCTCCGAAGACGTTTTTTTAAGTCTTAATTTTAACCAATTCCTTCAATAAACCTTCCAAGCCGCCATACACAGATAGTTTACCAATTTTCTCCGTCACCTTCTCAAGTACCTCAAGCTCTTTCAACCGTAAAGCGGTCGGATTATCTTCCATCACTTTAGCCGTATTCAGCAAGGAGCGAGTCGCAGCCGTCTCCTCACGGCGTTTGATTAAATTCGCTTGTGCTACCTTTTCCGCTTCAACCACTTTAGCCAAAATCGTTTTCATCTCACCCGGCAAAATGATGTCTTTTACGCCCACGCTTTGCACTTCAATACCCAATTCCGCCATCTTATCGCGGATATAGGCAAACACGATCTCATCAATCACATTTTTATTACCTAACAATTCATCTAAAGTACGAGTACCCACCGCAGCGCGTAGCCCAAATTGCAATTCTTTATACAAATAATTAACGGGATTAGTTAAAGTAGAGGTTGCACGCTGCACATTTTTAATAGAATAAGTCGCAGATAGATTCACACGCAAACTCACTTTATCTTTGGTCAGAATTTCTTGTCCAGAAACTTCTATATCTTGTAGGCGGGTATCCCACATAACAATATTGATATGACGATTAAATTGCCAATAAGCGTGTAAACCGGGTTGCAAGGTTTTAATACATTGTCCATCAACATACAACAAACCAATCTGATATTCTGGCACTTCTTGACTATAAATAGCTTCATTCACACCTTGTACAGGTGCATACACAAGCGGCGCGGCTTGAACACGCGAAATTTCAAATTTGTCTGAAATATCAATAATTTCTGTCTTAACCTCCACAATCCCATTCCAATACAATTGGCGGCTAGAAGGCGGTAAAATATTCGTTAATCGTCCATTTTTATAGAGTAAGGCGACTTGTTGGGCACCCAATTCAATAATTGTAAAATAACGCGCAACAGCATCGGCATATTCTTTAATAAAAAAATCGACCAAGCGATGTTCAAACTCTGGAACAGACAAATCATAGCGTTCTACTTGAATTTTATGCAAGGGATCAAAATAGCGATAAGTGCCTGGTGCCAAAAAATCCAAAAAGTCACCCTCTTTAAATAACAATCCCCGTTCATTTTTGTGAACAATAAATTGACTGAATATCAACATGATTTTAGCCTCCTGTTCCATTTATTAAATGACCGCCCCCACATGCACAATGCGGGTGACAATTTGCGACAAGCTGGATTTAATCCGCCCGTCAGCCCGCCCCCAAAACGTAAAATCTATCTGGCTTGGGTTTAGGGACAACACGGAGAGAAAAAACCAAGCTTGCCGTACCCATTATCACACAAAGCCCTGAACATGCTGTGAGCATCACTGATGCCCACCGAAGACGGTCACGGTTCTTGTGTTAAAATAGTGACTTGGCAAGTCATATGAGTTAGAGCAGGAATCGAACCTGCTACACACTGATTATGAGTCAGTTGCTCTACCTGATGAGCTATCTAACGAATGGTGGATATAGCCATCGGCTCTCGGTACACACAGGCCACATCAGACCGTGCGCCAGACAGGCATACAGAACCTGAACCGCTGATAAGTTTCAAGCATCATACCCGATGGCAATATTAAATGATTAGAGAATGAGAGTCAAAAAACATCCAAAATTCTTATGCACAACATCACACATCAAACAGATGCTAAGACACTCGTACAATCCTGGTTAAAAGGCAGAGCGCAACTGGATGACACGGGAGCTATTAGCTTTAAATCCCCCAAAGCGGGCAACCTCACCGAAAAATGCCGGCTCGCCTATCAATGGATACTAGACAACGCGATCTATTCTCCCTACAATGACATAGAATACGGTCATCGCATCACCTTGGGGCGTTCCGAGCAACAAATCAATTTAACATCAGAAGACAGTTATGCCTCTTTTATCCTCTTGCCATTGCTGACTTTGATGACATCGCGTCGCCTCTTACTCATCGGAGCACCCGGGCGGGGAAAAACCACCGTTGCCACCCTAATGGCACTACTTGCCGGCTACAGCTTAGACGAAATCAAACACGCCATTCAGCACGGGCATCCACAAATGACGCAAGCCGATATATTGGGCAGCCCCTTGCCGAGCGACTTAGTTCAAGCGCGTCACAGTGCCGATATCCGAGTACTCTGGCGCAAATGGATCAGTATGCGCGTCAAAATCATTGACGAATACAACAGAATCCCAACAAAAACGCAATCCTGTCTACTGTCCCTGATGGCAGAAGGCTATGCCGAAATGTATGAACAAATCATTCACTGCCAAAATTCAGCCTGGTTTTTGACAGCAAATGATGACTTAGGCGGTGGCACATTTCAAGTCATTGAAGCCCTAAAAGATCGTATCGACATCGTCGTGCGCTGTACGCCTTTCAATACCCGCTATCTGACGGCATTAGCAAAGCGCATTGCAAACAACGCAGAGCAACCCATGCCCACTGACATCATTTTTACGCCTGAAGAATTAGACCAAATCGGCACAAAAATTCGCGCCATCGAAATGCCATCAGAAGTACTAGAAATTCTAGGATTTCTGATTTCGCAACTCGACTTTTGCCGACGGGCATCGGATACGCTGGAATTTCAAAACAAAGATACGCTTCATTTAGCCGGACGCCGAGTAGGACACGTTTGCACCGAAGATTGTCCACTGGACAAATTTGAAAATATTTGCACCCAAACAGAATCCGGCGCATCCGCTCGCGCCTATCAAACGATTATCCATTATGCCAAAGCACTGGCCTTTTTTCGGGGAAAAACCACCGTTTCAAATGAAGACATCCGTCAAATTTTGCCCTGGGTATTACACGAAAAACTCAAGCCCAATCCACAAAGCGACTTTTTTCAAAAAACGGAAAATCAAGTTTATCAAACCGACAAAGTATCTTGGATACGCCAATTATTTGATCATAGCTTGAAACAACATGTTGCTTATCAAGCCTTGCGACAACCTATCATAGAACTTCAGACAAGCATTGATGGACTGCCACAGCAAGAACTCAAACAAGGTTTGCAGATGCTACAACAAGAAATGGAAAATTTGGTGACAAAACATGAATTAAATGCCCCCGTCCATAATGACCTGGTTTTATTAAAGCACCTTTATGTTCAATGTCGTCATAAACTGAACCGATCATAACTCGACGCGCCTGCACTGAAAAAAAATGACAAACAAAACACCACAACATTTTACCCAAGAAATCAACCGCATCCATTCGCTCGGCCAAAAACAATATGCCCACTGGAATAACGAACTTTTCTTGGAAATTTGCAAAGGAGCGGCACGACTCTGCTGGCACAACATTCGCAACCAACACAATAAAGAAAAAGTCTTTGCTGGCTACATGGACTTGATCCGCGAAGGCATCGGTAGTGCTTACATCACACAATCTATTCCAGAATGGCAATATAACTACTTGATTAAAAATAAAAAAGCCACTCATCAAGCATTGAATATTACTTGGAATAGCTTTCTTGAATATTGTCTATTGAAAGAAATTCCACTGACTTTATCTCAAGTGCCCGCTGCACAGCAATTAGAATTGATAACAAAAATATGGAATTTGGGCGAAAATATACGACAAGAAACCCCTTGGATGGGGCTCTATATTCTCTCCCGTGCCGAAGAACTACCGGCTTTGACAAAAATCGAAAATTTTCTCATTGAGATTATCGCACCGCTGCTACGTCCGCCGGAAAAAGCCCGCCCCCCCTATCGCGTTTCCATTTTGGACGGGCGCGACATTCACGACAACTTTCTCCCCGGAGACATGCACCAAGTTGCCCCCTCCGTGGTTTGCGTCCATGATCGCCGACTGGATGGCGTTTATGGGGGTATTTTTATGAATAATGCGCCAAAGACTTTGCTATATCATAACAAATGCTTGGGACACACCCAAACCGAGGAAAGTCATATAAATCTGACATTTAAAGACTCAAGTGTTACAATTCAATCAAATAAGGTAGAATTGACACGGCTTGGTGAGCATTATTCATATTTATTCTGTGGGCAACTCTTGGTGACTGCGGTGGATTCACAACGGATTTGGCAAGTGGTTGCGGGTTAAAAATGACAATCAATGAGAACAAGCAATGAGTACAAGCCTCAATCAAATCATCAACAAAACCTGGCCAAAGGCACAAGCCCACTGGTCACAATTTCTCTTATTAAGTACACCCAAAGACGATTCACACCAACACAGTATCGCCCAAATTCACTTAGGCAACAGACAAATCACGCTCAACCACAAAACCATCAAAGAAAAAGGACTAGAAGACTGTATCGAAGCCCTGCTGGCGCACGAAATAGGGCATCATGTACGCTATCCGGGAACGCTTGCTGTCCAAGCCCGTCTGCGCCTGTTAGAAAAATCCCTGATCCCAATTGAAGAATATTCGCTGATTAACCTATTTACCGATATCATGATCAACGAACATATCGGGCATACGCAACGCGACCAACTCATTCGCATCTATCAAGCCTTTGATGACAACTCACTCAACGATCCCGCCTTTCTCTTTTATTTAGCCGTTTACGAAGAACTTTGGCAAACCGAACAGGGCGCACTGATGGGAGCCGCCGACTTTGAAAAGGCATATCCAAGCTACCGCGCCGATGCACAATTATTATCCCAAAATCTCTTCAATCTCGGCCCCAACATTTATACCCAATTTCTTTACTTTATCTCCGTCGTCTGCCGCTACATCAAGCCACCTGAACACCCAAAAAATATCAACCCCTACCAATGCGCGGCAGACGAGCCCAGTCCAGAAGATTGGGCCGATGCCTTAACCCCCAGTGCGCGTGAAAAAGAAGCTATCCGCCGAGCCCTTGCAGAAGGCTGGCTCGATGAAAAAGAGGCAAAATCTCTGGATGGCCAAAATACCCTTGAACGTCGTATCATGGGACTGCCCGGACTTCAACAGGGGGCTGCCGATCAAGTGCCAGAAATCATGGCCGCCTATTATCGCCAACAAGCAGAGCGTTATTTAATTCACCCCCCGCCACAGCGCACACTCGGAGAAGCCGTCGTCCCCACCACCATTGATGACTGGGAACCCCAAGATGCAGTACAAGATATAGACTGGTTAACAACACTACTCTATCGAGGAGACCAACTGGGTGCCGCCCTACCCTTAAAGCGCAACAGAATAGCCGAAGTTGAAGGCTACGACATCCCCCTCTGGCAACCCAAAGTTGAAATTTATTTAGATGTCAGTGGCTCCATGCCCGATCCGCGCTATACTCGCAATGCCATGACCTTAGCTTCACAAATACTCGTCATGGGTGCTATTCGTGCCGGGGGACGCGCACGGGCTTTATTATATTCAAGTGATCATGTCGCCTATTGGCAATGGTGCCGCTCCGAGATTGAATTGTCGCGCTTTTTGATGCACTACATCGGCTCAGGCACCCAATTTCCATTTGAAAAACTACAAAGTTCAGTGATAGACTCTAGCGACGCGCAACCCATTCGCGTTATCATCAGCGATAGCGACTTTGATTATAATTATGATGAACACGAACAAGCAGCCGGCATTTTGGGAGAAGCGATCCAATCCTCTCAACAACTTATCCTATTACTACATGCTTTGAGAGAACTTAACGATGCCCGCTATCAAGCAGCAGGAGCAACCGTCATTCGCATTGAAGAAATGGAAGATTTTCCAAAATTAGCAGCAAAATTGGCACACGCACTTTTTTCAGAGAATAGGCATGAACATCCGTCAAAAATTTTTTAACAGTCTCCCAACTGTTACCGTCAGATTACGCTTACTAGAAGGATATTATCAAAAATATATCATAGAAAAGGGACAACAAAAAGTGGATATGCAATTAGTCCATGCACGGCTAGCCGATCATTATCGTGATATGGAACTCAATTTTATCGCGCCCCAGGATTTCCAGATTTTAGTTGAACAACTGAATGAAGAAGGGCGGCAGCGTTTAGCACTTGCAGTGGCAGGACTTGATCATGATGAACTTAAAAAGGCATTAGGCGTAAAAACGGACCGAGTAAAACAACTTAAGCACTGTTTTTTTAGTTTCGCAATGGAGACGAATCTTTTAACGATGGAATTACTCCGCCAAAGTCCGCTCCGTGTTGAAGAATTTGCACGACAATTTTTAGCTTGCTTAGGCGCAGAGATTGAGGGTGAAACCAAGGCAGAGTCGCAACAACGCCTAAGGCGATTGGATTACCGTCGCCTGCTCAATCAAGCGGAACAAGCGAAAGCGTCGGCAGAAGAGCGCATGGATTATCTACGCCAACTTCGGGAAGAACAGGAAAGAAGATTAGGTAGACGTGGAAAATTCTAAATAGGAGTCCAAACTTTAGTTTGGAAAAGCAATTATGACAGTGAGTGACAATTTAAAACAATATAGTTGGCATACCGGCGCCCCCTTGCGTCCATTAAATCCTGACGAAACCTTGCCCGTTCTCTTTCGGGACATTGGTCCTGTGGCAATGAGCACTTTTTTGGAAAAAGGATTAAAAAGGCTTGCTGGTCCGGTGACACCGATTACCTATATGCGAACCGCCGCCTATCAAGAGCCGTACACCGATTATGAGCACATTGGGCGACTGGTTTTTCTGCAACCCTTACAATTACAGCCTTGGTATTCAGGCGTATCGGATATTTATGTCGCATTGGCTTCGCGTCTACCCGATGTCGAAACCATTGCATTTGTGCCCGGGACTTTGCCGCTGCATGATGCCGAACAATTGACTCGTGATATTATCAATCACCACCAATGGCGCGAAGTGCTCGGTGGCAGGGCGTATGATGATATTTTGACAGATACCTTAGAACGCTTAAACACACTCAATCAAACATTACAAGACAGCGAAAAGCAGGGCTTACCGCTACGCCGTGCCTTACAATCCTCTCAACGCGAGATTCGGCTACGCGCTCGTGACACTATGCAACAACTTGGCTTAACAGAAAGTGATTTGTGTACCGCCTGGCATCATATTGCACCAGAGCGACGTGCCGTGATTTGTGAGGCATTTCAGGAATCCAAGATAAATCTTGGACTCCATAGAAAAGGATTTAAACATGACTGAATCATGGCATGAATGCCGCTTTTTAACTTGCAGCGTACTACCCGTTCGCATGGCCTGCAATCTTAACTGCTTGTTTTGTTTCTCAAAATCATCTATCAGTACACGACATCACGAGAGTTGGCAAAAAGTGGACATCCGCCGCTATTATGAATTTGCCCGTGAACGAGGAGCAAAACGGCTAGTGATTACTGGAGGCGGTGAACCTTTGCTGCGCCCTCAAGAAGTACTCTACCTTGTCCGGCAGGGACGCGACTATTTTAATGAAATCACTTGCTTTACCAATGGCAGTTTTTTGACTCCTGAATTAGCGCAAGCTTTAGCAGAAGCGGGCGTTTCTTATCTTTGCTATTCCAGACACCATCAGGATGATGAAGCTTGTCGCGCCTTAATGGGTCAAAAAGTCATTAGCCTTGAACAGTTTTTTAAAAAGACAGCCCCCCTGAAAGTCCGCGCTATTTGTGTCATGTGCAAAGAATACATTGATAACACGGAAAAGGTTTGGCAATACATTCGCACCTTGCAAGCTTATGGCGTTGAAGAATTTACATTTAAACACACTTATGTGACTTATGAAAAATCGGTTTTTAAGCAATCCGACCAAAATCATTGGGCTCAGACACATCAGATTGAATACGATCCTTTTGTGGGGCAAGGAGAAGTGGTCGCTAAGCTACCTTGGGGGCCAGAAATTCGTCGAATAGGAGGACTACAAGTCTGTTATTACCACGAACCGACCCCACTTTGGGAACTGGAAAATCGGCTATGTCGATCAAGCAACCTGCTGTCGGACGGGACAGTGTATGCGTCGCTGGAGGATCAGCGGAGTCGGCTCCTTTCATACCATAAAACGTAGGGTGCGTCCCACGCACCAATTTTTTATCACCCTCCGCCTGAGAAACCAAGTAACAGAGCGGAGATCAGGCAGGCCACGTTCCCTACTGGACGTCCTGCAACAAATAACCCCTGTCGTTAATTGTCTTTTCCCGTCTGCACAAAAACCGGATGCACAATAACACCCGTTTGACTATCAGTGTAATCGGCTTCAAAGCGTTGACGATTTTTGTCATCAACGGCTTCAATAAATAACACTAACCAGATTTCCAACACGCCTAAGTGTTTTCCATACTTTGCCGCTTGAATGAGGGCTTTACGATATTCTCGTTGATTTGCAAAACTCTTTAACTCTAAACCAAACAATTGCCCCGCATAACGTATCAATAAATCAATTTGA
>JALXAQ010000232.1:35011-37289 GCA_026991885.1 Thiotrichaceae bacterium | reverse complement strand
CGTGCGAAAGCGAATAACTTTGAAGAGCCCGATGCGGTAGTCCCGCACGTCGGGATTCTGTGAGGGGGCGGTTCGGGTAACTGGCCGTTCTACCTTAATGTCCCACGCACCTTCGTAATTTGTCAGCCAAATTTTGGCTAAAACCAGTATCGCTGGCGAGCAACCTTGGTTTTAAAGCCAAAGAATTAAATAAGTTAAATTCGTTAGTTGTTGAACATCAAGACACATTCTTGGAGGCATGGTATGGGTATTTTGGCACTTAACGCTGATGAAAGGGTGGAGGATATATATTTTACTGAGGACAAATTGATTGTTGATTTGATGGATGGTCGTGGTATTTCCGTACCCTTAGCATGGTATCCTAGACTATTGAACGCTACCACTGAACAACGACAACAATGGGAAATATGTGGGGGGGGCTATGGGATTCATTGGCCAGAAATTGATGAGGATTTAAGTACCGACGGGCTTTTGCGGGGCGCACCGGCTCCTAGAGCAAAAATGCGAGTGGTTTAAACAAACCCAAAAACCAAGCGAGCGTAGACATAATGTGCGTAGGACGCACCCTACGCTTGCTAAATCGACCATCCCTTTCCAAGTAATTAACAAACCATCGTTTGACTTCTTGAAATGCAATCACATCAGGTTTTTCTATTGCATCTAATAATTTTGGTACTCTTTCTTCTGAAGTCGAGTAATCAAACCAGACATTATATGTCACAATAGAATATTCCGAGGCTTCAGAAACCGAACACCACAGAAATAAAATGATTATAATTTTTAACATTATAGTTGTCCCTAGCAAGTGTAGGGTGCGTCCTACGCACCTTTTTGTCGGTGTAGATAAATCATACATGACAAGACGGTGCGTAGGACGCACCCTACAAATCCAGGCTACGCTCGCTACATTTTACCCAGGCTACGCTCGCTATAGATCAATTGTGCATGGAAAGAGGGTGCGTGGGACGCACCCTACGCTTGCTGCGGTGATTATTTATGAGGCGTGGAGACAATTGGGGTTTAAGAGTTAACCCGACTCTTAATTCAATTAATTATCAGAGTTTCGGGAAATCGTACCTCATTCCCGAAACAACAAAATATAAGGAGTTTTTTATGAAAAAGTTTAATTTTTTTGGTCTGTTAGCTACACTTGTGATTTTTCCGACACTAGCCGCTGCCATCTCAAATTTTTCATCGCAAAGTGGCACGCTGCGGATTCCAGATGTGAGCGTGGATGGAGAAATTCATGTTTATAATGTTGAACTTCAGTTGGATTTTGCCACAGAAAGTTTTGAACTGAAGCGATTCACGGCTCATCAACCTGTGAAGGTACAATTGGGTGTGCCCTTTAATTTGTTTGTCGGACAAAGTGCAATATTGGATGATCTTGAGATTCAGTTTCTTGCTATTCAGGAGGATTCTCGTTGTCCGACGGATGTGGATTGCTTTTGGGCGGGAAACGTGGTTGTGGTTTTGCAGGTTAAAGGGGTGGAAGTCCTTTTAAATACTAATTCTGATGTTGGACCAACGCTTGTTAAATTGGATAAGTATAATTTGGAACTGGAAAAAGTGAGTCCTGAGCCCATCAGTACTCAAGCGATTTCTGAGTATGAAATCACATTGCTGCTCAAGTAAAATCTGGCAGGAGAAATATGTTAGGGTATCCTGGCGAGCCGAATTCCGTAAGCCCTGCCGCGATCCCCCAAGCGCCGTCGTTCCAGAAGATGCCACGCACGACAAAAAAGCTAGCGTTTTGGCAAAAGTAATTTAATGCTTGATTACATACACTAATGGGTATATAAATATGTCTCCAGAAAAATTTTTTCGTGCTTTAGCTGATGAAACTCGCTTACGTTGTGTTGTATTGATACAGCAACAAGGTGAATTATGTGTGTGTGAATTGAGTTATGCGCTTAATTTGGCGCAACCTAAAATTTCTCGACACTTAGCCACCTTGAAAGCGACCAAGATACTGCAAGATCGACGTGAAGGTCTCTGGATTTTTTACAACTTACATTCTGAGCTACCGTCTTGGCTTATAAAAGTTTTACAAGAAACCGTGGCCGGCATCCAAGAGAGCACGCCTTTTCGCATGGATAAAAAAAATCTCGCCTTGATGCCTAATCGACCCGGTACACGTTGTGTGCTTAGTTGAGCCAATTTTTTTTTTTTTTTTTTTTTTTTTTTTTTTTTTTTTTTTTTTTTTTTTTTTTTTTTTTTTTTTTTTTTTTTTTTTTTTTTTTTTTTTTTTTATTATTTTGTTTTTTTTGTCTGTTTT
>JALXAQ010000232.1:0-35001 GCA_026991885.1 Thiotrichaceae bacterium | reverse complement strand
GGTCTTGATTATTATATATGTATATCTATATATAGCTATATAAAAATGCTATTTAGAGGTTAAAAAAAAATGAGCGAACAAAAAGTGGCTGATCCATTAGGAACATTTGGACGTTATCTTAGTCTTTGGGTGGCTTTATGTATTGCCACTGGTATTGGCTTAGGCAATCTTTTTCCACAAGCCTTTGCCCTGTTAAGTCATTTGGAAGTTGGGCATGTCAACTTAATCGTTGCCGTACTGATTTGGGTGATGATTTATCCTATGATGGTGAGTGTGGATTTCAATTCACTCAAGCATATTGGGGAACGCCCTAAAGGTTTGATTGTCACTTCTGTCACTAATTGGTTTGTTAAGCCGTTTACGATGGCGGCTTTGGGGATGTTGTTTTTTCAAATTCTCTTTGTCGATTGGGTAGAGCCACAAACCGCTAAAGAATATATTGCTGGCATGATTTTACTTGGTTCTGCTCCCTGTACCGCGATGGTGTTTGTTTGGAGTCAACTGACTAAAGGCGATGCGACTTATACTCTTGTACAAGTCTCTTTAAATGACATCATCATGATATTTGCCTACGCGCCTATCGTGGCATTTTTGCTCGGTGTGGCGGATATTGTGGTGCCGTGGGAAACTTTATTGTTGTCTGTCGTGTTATATGTGGTTATCCCATTGATAGCTGGCTATTTCACTCGCGTTCAATTACTAAAACGGGGCAGTGATGAGCAGGTGAGGCAATTTACGGATAAGCTAAAACCTTGGACAATTCTTGGCTTATTATTGACTGTCGTTTTATTGTTTGGTTTTCAAGGTGAAATGATTTTGGCTCAACCTTTGGTTATTTTGCTGATTGCGATTCCTTTGATTATTCAAAGTTTGGGGGTGGCTTTTATCGCTTACACTTGGGCATGGTTTTGGCGTGTGCCGATTGACATTGCAGGTCCCGTCGCCTTAATTGGTTCATCCAATTTTTTTGAATTAGCGGTAGCGGTGGCGATTAGTTTATTTGGGCTAGAATCAGGCGCGGCGTTGGCAACAGTGGTTGGCGTACTGGTAGAAGTTCCCGTCATGTTATTTATTGTGTACCTTGTCAATGGTACGCGAGGCTGGTTTGCTTGGGAAAAAGCGCATGTTTGAGCAACTCGCTAATTTATTAGTTTATCAAATGGGTGGTTTATCACCCGAAAGTCATTTAGGAGCCGCCCTGCATTTCTTTGTCATGGACACGGCAAAGATTTTTGTTATGCTCGTTATTATTATATATATCATGGGTTTATTTAGAACTCTGCTCAGTCCCGAAAAGGTACGCGACTATGTACGAGGACGTTCTAAAGCTCTGGCTCGTACACTAGCCATCACTTTAGGTGCAGTGACTCCGTTTTGCTCTTGCTCCTCCGTGCCACTTTTTATTGGCTTTGTCGAGGCGGGCATTCCTTTAGGGGTGACTTTTTCCTTTCTTATCGCCAGCCCTATGATTAATGAAGTCGCCGTGGTACTTCTAATGGGTATTCTGGGATGGAAATTAACTTTATTATATGTCATAGCAGGATTAACAGTGGCTTATGTAGGCGGCGTGGCAATGGAACGTTTTCATCCTGAAAAATGGGTTGAAGCTTATGTTTGGAAAATTCAAATGGGGGAAACGGCACAACCTGCTGTTGATACTTCGCTACGTGGGCGACATGAATTTGCTAAAGCTGAAGTTCAAGAAATTGTTGGGCGTATTTGGCTATGGGTACTCATTGGAATTGGTGTCGGTGCCTTGTTTCATGGCTATTTTCCACAAAGCTGGGCGGAAAGTTTAGCTGGCAAAGATAATTTTTTAGCTGTGCCAATGGCAGTCTTACTGGGCGTACCCTTATATTCTAATGCCGTCGGTGTTATTCCTTTAGCCGAAGCTATGCTCACCAAAGGCGTGGCTATTGGTACGACTTTGGCGTTAATGATGAGTATTGCGGCAATTTCTTTACCAGAATTATTAATTTTGCGTAAAGTTATCCGCTTACCCGGTTTATTATTATTTGTCAGTATATTGACAGTTGCTATTATTTTAGTTGGTTCGCTATTTAATTTTCTCATTTAAGGATAATATCCATGAAAAATATAAAAGTGTTAGGTTCAGGCTGTGCCAATTGCAAAACCACTTTCGCTCGAATTGAAAAAGCCGCCCAAGAAAAAGCGGTGGAAATCACTTTAGAGAAGGTTGAAGACATGGCGCAGATTATGTCTTATGGGATTATGTCAACACCCGGTGTGGTGATTGATGGTGAAGTGGTACATGCGGGCGGTATTCCAGATAAGAAAAAAATTGAGGCATGGTTATAATGGCTAAAGAAAAAGTCTTATTTATTTGTATTCACAATAGTGCCAGAAGCCAAATGGCTGAGGCTTGGTTAAATCACTTTTGTGGTGAACGATTTGAAGCTGAAAGTGCCGGTTTATCGCCGGGTACTTTAAATCCTCTCGCCGTGAAAGTCATGCAAGAAGTGGGTATCGACATTTCACACAAAAAAACGCAAGCGGCTGCTGATTTAGTGAAGGCTGGAAAAATGTATGCTTATGTGGTGACGGTGTGTGACGAAAGCAGTGCTGAACAATGTCCCGTTTTTCCGGGCGGTGCTAAGCGATTGCATTGGGGATTTCCTGATCCCTCTGTGTTGACAGGCACAGAAGAGAAAAAGTTAGCAGAAACAAGAAAAATTCGTGACTTGATTAAGGCTAAGATTGAAAATTGGTGTCAAGCATTTTAATTAACTGATGTTACGCACTGAAATTCCAAGTCAAAACCAGACCGGCCAAACCTGCCAGGTTTTGTTTTAACCTGATTATTTATAATAAAGGATAAATCAAAACCAGGCTCTCAAATGTACCACGGGTTTTGACTTATCCTTGTAGTTAAAGTTATCGTCGGTTGGACTGACAAATGAGTTATATTTTAAAGCATTTTGATACCGCGCTCATAAAATTTAATCTTGCCTCAAATGCCATAGAGGGTTTATCGGTTGAAATTATTGAGAGTGATAACCGATATAAATCATTGTATCCTATTGACTTAGAACCTAAAAACAATGGTTTGCTGCAATGGCTGAAAAGACGAGTCATACCCAAAAATAGGGCGTTTGTTGAGAGCTTTTTGGCAAAACTTGGACTTAGTGTTAATGATACCAAGGGAATCATTAATATTTGTAAAGGCTTATCGCTTAATGATTGCTATTGGATTGTAGATGAGACTTTTGATGGTAGCTTTGATAAATACAATTTATATGAGAATCGTTTTGATCGTATATTATCGGCGATAGCTTATACTGGCTATGGTGACACAATACGCAGTGATTTTGCTTCTACGCCTGAATTAACGACAGACGGTATGTTGGCTAAATGTTGGCGCAGAATCAATGGCAAAATAACCCTTTATAAAACTGGAACGACAGGTGCTGCAAATACTGGAAATGAGCCATATTCTGAGTTTTATGCTTTTCAAATAGCTGCAACAATGGGATTGAATGCGGTAGAATACAAATTAAGTAAATGGAAAGGACAGCTTTGCTCAACATGCGAATTATTTACAAACAAAAATTTGTCGTATATACCAACTGGTAGAATTGTGACTGGATGGGGAGCAGTTATAGAATATTACAAAGCACTTGGAGAAAGCTATTATGAATCACTTATAGATATGCTGATTTTTGATGCAGTCATCTGCAATGTGGATAGACATTTTAGCAACTTCGGTTTAATTGTAAATAATCAAACCAACCAAATTGTAGAGACAGCACCTATATTTGATAATGGTTTATCGCTGTTTAACTATGCAATGGCAGAGGATTTAAAAGATATAGATGCTTATGCTAAAACGAGATTGATGGCAACTTCACAGGATTTCATCACTTTTGCAAAAGAAGTTATAAGCAAAGAACAGAAGAAAAAATTGCGATTGTTAATAAATTTCAAATTCAAAAAACATTCACGATATAATTTACCAGCAAAAAGGTTAAAAATTATAGAAGAATTTATCCAAAAAAGAGTGCAAGAACTTTTAGTTATATAAAACATAAATTATATATAACAAATAAGTATCATTGGAGTCTAAACAATATCCATCTGCCTCCCCATTTTCACCTTAGTCACCCTTTTCACTTTCCCCTTATCATGCAATCCTTGCTTAACTTCCAGTTCATACCTATCAAAGTTCAACAATAACAATCTATCCAAAACTTTCTGCCGAATTTCATCAGCAATAGTCGGTTCTACAATCCTATTTTTTTGAAAAATAGGATTTCTCAGCGCGACGATATTTAACTCGACTCACAAGTTTTTGGTCGCCTGAGTACAACTAATGGATGACAACGAATAAAACCTAAAATCAAATAATAAGTTATATAATCACTCCTCGTTTGATTCTCGTGACATTTTTTGTCCAAATCGCAGGCAAACGGGTGTATATAATTAAAATTTTGATTTTAAATAGATTAATCAGATAATCCTGTTTTTATTCGTTGTCATCCATTAGTTGTACTCATCAAAACTTCAAAAAAACTTGTGAGTCGAGTTTCATAAAACTATTTCCATTTTAAATCAATTATTTATTATGTTTTCACCCATAACGTGCCCATTTGACAGGCGGTAAAATGGAAGAATTCCATTCTCCCGTTTAACTACTCTCCTCAGAGCTTGGAACTTCCGAGTAATTGTTCGGTTTTTTGAACTTTGTCTAATGAAATACCAATATCTTTGGCTTCTATATAACCTAAAGGCAGATTATTCTTTTTATTTAAAACAACATAATCTGGCGCACCACAGGCAATCCGCGTCGGCTCATTGACAGCGTTGACATTTGGAGCAATTGTTTCTATTAGAATTTCTAAAGCGGCACGATGAGTATGTTCTTTGGCACTGCCTGTTTGGAGATTTAGTTCTAGTTGATTGAGATAGGTGGTGATGGCTGTTTTCATATTTAATTTTCTCGGTTATGAATAAATGTATTGTACAATGCCTTTTGTGATTACATTAAAATTTATGATACCAATATGAAAAAATTTTCTGAAAAACTATATTAAGTACTGAATTATAAAACCGGTTTATAAAAGGGTTAATTTCTTCCTCAGCACCGCAGGCCCTAATAATTCATTTAGAACTAAACTTTGTAGCTCGTCACGAATTGCAGACGGTGATTTTTGTGTTTTCATGGTGTTTTAATCTACTCAGAAGACTGAAAGTCTATATAATGCAACATTTTAGTTGCCGAAATATCTTCACCTTCTGGCCAGCACAATCCCCCTAATGGATCAATAGATACTTTTTGAAAATAACGGAAAGCTTTCAAACGCCAAAAAGCGTCGCGGCTGTTGATTAAGGGAGTTAAATCTAACTCAAATTTTTCTCCATCTTCCATCGTCAGATGAAGCCGATAATTCTTATCAGCCCAAACAGTTGCCGCCTTTTTCCATGGAGTTTTAACCGCTGAGTTCATCCCATTTCTCCAATAATTCAGATTGATTGGCTAAGATAAATTCTTTAATTTTCTTTAATGGTTTGGGTGGCATTTGCCCGGCCATAAGTTCTCCATTTTCAATACGAAAAGCACCAGCATAGTCTCCATAAACTCCATGACAGTGAGGTGGTGCATGGTCATCCATATACCTAACAAATGGCGGCAGTCCCAACTTAAAAGTGGCCAAGAGTTTCATCTGACAATGTGTTTCCATATATATGATATTCAAAAATGAAATTTAAGTTAAGTCAAGTCAAATTTCTCTCAGTACCGGACAATTTATTTTTTTCATGACAATGCTCAATATTAAGCTTAAATAGCGTCTGGTTATATATATAAAAAAATATTATTTTTCAATATGTTAGATAAATTAACCCTCACTGAGTTTAAATCCCCTATTGATAATCTTGACGATAGGAAGCATACTTGAAATATTCTAGTACCAAACTTAAACACAAAACCATGCTAAAAAAATCCCTATCCATCGCATTAGCCCTAATCATTGCACTGGGCTTAATTATTGGAGTTGTCAAACTGCGCCAAATACGGACAGCAAAATTTGACGCTTTGCCTGAAGCTGTTCGCCCACCTTGGGCTTTACATTTAGCCAGCGTACAACAAGAGACTCTCACTCGTCGTTTTCCCGTTCTTGCCAAACTCATTGGTAGCACCGAAATCACAGTGAGTAGCCAAGTATCAGGCATCATTACAAAAATGGGCCCACGAGAAGGTATTAAAGTCAAACAGGGCCAATTATTGGCACAAATTGATGTGCGCGATCTGATTGAACAAAGAGCCGGGCTCGTTGCCCAACGCAAAGCAGCAGAAGCTGAGGTGAAACGCACTCAGAGTGAATATGAACGCCGTCGTCAATTAAATGCCAAAGGCTTAACTTCTAAAGAACTTTTGGAATCCAAACGCACCGCCGCGCTCGCCGCACAAGAACAGGTTAAAAGTTTGATCCAGCAAATCGCAACCTTAGATGTTCGCATCGGTTATGGCAAAATTTATGCGCCACGAACCGCACTGATTGCAGCACGTTTGACTGAGCCAGGCGATGTTGCCCAACTCGGTAAACCACTATATCGCTTAACCGTCGAAAGTGGGGCACGTCTTCAAGTGAAATTACCGCAAACTATCCTAGAAAAAGTGCATCCGGGTACAAGCGTTTTGCTCAAACACGGCGAACAGCAGGCAAGTATCCAGATTAATCGAATATTTCCCGTTTTGGACACTCACGCGCTTGGCACAGCCGAGGCAGATTTACCAGCTATGTCGTTTCATTTACCCAGTGGCGCGAGAATCAGTGCCCAAGTCGTGCTTGAACAAGTTAAAAACGCCTTGATCGTGCCACGTCAATCAGTGATAAAAACCGCACAAGGAGGCTTTTTATTCAAAGCCGTACAAACGCCGGATAAAAAGTGGCACTTAAAACGCATTCCCGTCACCATTCGCCTAGATGCCAGCGACCATCTTGCCGTTGCCACCGACGCGCTACAGGCAGGTGATCAAATCGTTATCGCACACCACAGCATGTTATTACACTTGAAAGACGGTGATCCCCTTTACATTGAAGCGGAGCCCTTATCATGAACATAGCGCGTACTCTTCTCAGCCAGCCACACGCGACACTTTCAATAAGCTTACTCGCCTTAATTCTCGGTATTTTGGGCTATCAAAAAATCCCGACCAACTTATTTCCCGATACCAACCGCCCGACGGTTTCAGTCGTCGTACAATGGCCGGGCGCAACTGCCACCGATGTCGCCACCGATGTTACCCACGCCCTAGAAGTACGCCTTTCTGCCATTGATGGAGTCAGGCGCGTGACATCTACTTCACGCGATCAAATGGCAGCAGTACAAGTTGAATTTGAATACGATAACGAGATTAATACCGCCGCTAATGCCGTGACAACTGAACTATCTCGCGTCACCGGCACTTTACCGGCTGGCATTCAACAACCGCTGGTTTTTAAAATAACCGATGCTGCTCATCCGGTGATGGTGCTGGCTGTCACGCCTGCTAAAGATTCGGGGCTAGATTTGGCACAAGTTAGGCGTATAGCAGAACACGATTTACGTGATACCTTGCTCAATTTGCCTGACGTTGCCGAAGTCGAAATCTTTGGCGGACCAATTCGTCAAGTTAGCATTGATCTAGATCGTGACAAACTATTAGCCCACGGCTTAAACATCACCCAAGTTGTCGCAGCCCTGATTGGCTCTAACTTATCGCATCCCGCTGGTTTAATCCATCGGCAAGGTAATCGTTTTTTACTCACCGCACAAACGCTGGCTAAAAGCCCAGAAGATTTGGCGGCAGTGCTAGTTCCGCTACCCAATGGCGAATATTTGCGCGTCGGTGATTTGGGTCAAGTCGCCTGGGGAGTGGCAGATGCGACCTCTATTTATCATGGCAATGGAAAAGCAGCCGTTGGTGTTGCCTTATTACGTTCAGAACGTGGCTTTGCTCAGTCAGTGATTGATACAATTAATGCCCATTTATCTGAAATAGAAAATCAATTTCCTAATCTCAATATTCAAGTTGCCGATACTCAAGGACGCTTGATCGGGCTAACGGTTAATAATATGCTCAGTTCATTGCGCGATGCGGTGATAATGACCATTATGGTTATTTTATTGTTTTTGGGCAATAGTCGCGCTGCCTTTGTCGTCGCCTTATCTGTGCCGATTACTTATTTATTAACTTTTGCCATACTTTGGGGGCTGGGTTATGAATTTAACATGGTTACTTTGTCGGCGATTATTATTGCTGTCGGGCTATTGGCGGATGATGCTATTGTTGTGATTGAAAATATTGAGCGGCGTATGCGTGAACTTGAAGAAAAGGGCATGACAGCAGCAACTCGTGGACTCGATGAAATTTTTCTGGCAGACGTCTCAGGTACTGTCAGCACCATTTTAGTATTAATACCGATTATGTTTATCGGCGGCTATGTCCAAACCGTGCTCAGACCTTTAACTGTTACGCTTACTGTTTCGCTGGCTTCTTCTCTAATTGTTTCTATTACTTTGATTCCCCTGTTAGCACCTATATTTTTAAAACCCGATGCGCCTGATCCGCTGGCTTGGCTCCTAAAACCCTTTACTCGCTTTTTTTTGCACCCATTGCAAAATCTCTATGTCGCTTTAGTCAAATGGGGCTTAGAAAATCGCGCTTTCGTTTTATTATTATTTGCCATAGTATTTGTAGCTTCAGCCTCACAAATGCGGATGCTTGGACGAGAATTAATGCCGATGATGGATACTGGTATAATCAGTATTCGCTTTGAAGCGCCGCCTGATACTGATGATGATCGCATGAGCACTTTAGCCAATAAAGTTGAACAAGCGATTAGGGCTGAAGTACCAACTGATTGGATTTTATCCATTTCCACCGTCATCGGAGCAGAAGCTGGGGTTAAATCTTTTGGCGCACAAAGGCGATTAGAGCAAGGCGAAATCACTTTGAATTTAATTGACCGTTTTCAGCGTGATCGCACTATTTACGCCATTGAAGATGGTATCCGCACCCGCCTGCATCAAATTCCTGGACTTTTATCTGCGAATGTGACCGAATTTGGCGCAACGCCACTGTCTTCTATCCGTGCCAGCGTCGATGTGATGATAAGTGGTCCTGATCCCGCCGTTTTGGATCGTCTGGCTGATGAGGTGATGGATAAATTGGCAGCTATTAAGGGATTGACTGGCTTTGAGCGAAGCTGGCAGGGGAGATCAGAACGGATTGAACTTAATGTTGATCCAAAATTGGCGCGTTTGCAAGGATTGTCTGCGGATGAGATTGCTCAACAGGTGGCGATGGCAGTCGGCGGCATACAAGGCGGAGGCTTGCGCGTGCCGGGACAAATTCCGATACCAATTTGGGTACGCTTAGGTGCTAATCAGCGAGCTGATGCGGAAGATTTAGCCGCGCTCAATATTCGCGCCTCAGATGGACAAACTATTCCTCTCGCTTCAGTGGCCACGCCGCGCATAGTCACCGCGCCAACGGCAGAAACTCATCAATATTTAGAACCCACCATTGATGTGCTGGCTTGGCGGCGTAATACTCCGATCACTCGTTTGCATGATCAGGTGACGGTGGCATTAGAAGATTTAGTCTTACCGCGTGGATATAAGATTCATTATGAGGGAGAATATAAACAATTGTCGGAGTCGTTTGGGAGATTGATAGCCTCATTTTCGCTAGGACTGATTTTGTTATATTTTATGCTTTCTATCACTTTTCGCTCTTTTGTGGATCCGTTTGCGATACTAGCCAGCTTGCCATTAGCGTTAATCGGAGCCGTGTGGGGCTTATTGCTGGCGGAAAAAGTCGGTTCAATGCCCGCCTTTATGGGCATGATTTTGCTGATGGGCGTGGTGGTTAATAATGGTATTTTGTTGGTAGATTTTGCCAAAGTGGCTATCCAAAAAGGTCAAGATATTAATACTGCCTTACTCGGTGCGGTAAGTAAACGTACTCGACCGATTTTAATGACGGCACTTTCATCAGCAGTGGGAATGGTTCCAATTGCGATGGAACAAGCGGTTGGGATTGAGCGTTTATCTCCATTGGCGGTGGTGGCTATTGGGGGGTTGTTGGCTGGGACTTTTTTGACTTTGTTGGCGGTGCCGGTGTTTTTTCATGTGCTGGCTTCGAGACGGTATTAGAGTCTGAATCAGAATTGACAGGATTTTAGAATTGGCAGAATTAAAAGGCAAAACCTTTAAACTTTTTGGTTTTTAATTCTGAAAATTCTTTAATCCTGTCAATTCTGATTCAGACAAAAGATTCTTATAATCCTGGTGGGTTTCGCTCCTACAAAAAAACCTATTTATGCTAAACATAATGGCATTGAGGCTGCGCTCACTACATTTTACCCAGGCTACGCTCGCTAAATAGTTATGTTTAAGGGGCAAGTTTGGAAACCATCTATCACCTTTAATTATATATAATTAAAGGGCAACCACAAGGGATTGCCCCTACACAGATTTTATTGGTTTTATTCTGTCAATTCTAAAATTCGGCAAATTCTGATTCAGACAATATTGTGGCAACACTCAGCATCGAACACGAGCAAAAAATTTCACCCTAAACCCAACTATTTAGATTAATATGATTATGACTTCACCCAACTGGGTAATCAAACCCTTAGTAGCGGAAGAAATTTATACTGATCGTCAAGAATATTTAGACTATCTCTACCACGCCGCTCTGAAAGCGAAAACTCGTCGTACTGGTTCGACAGTGTTATTAGGACAGCGGCGTATGGGCAAAACCGAAATTTTTAAGCGCGTTGTGAATCGACTCTTTTTTGAGCAAGATCATGAAGATCCACAAGCAGTGGTACCCGTATTTTATAGTTTTCCAGATAGCTTTGATAATCGCTGGAATTTTGCGCTCGAATATGTGGAAAATTTTCTTCGTTGGCATCTTGCCTTTCGTTTACGTGATCCGAAGCTCTTATCAAAAGAAACGATTAATCGTGAACAATTATTCACATTCGTAGCAAAATCAAGGGCATTTTTAAAAATATTGGAACCCTCGGTAAATTTGATTAAGAGTCTAATTCAACAACAGATTACCACACCAGAAAAAACGGCACTTTATCATCCCCGTTGGATTTCCGATTATCACGACAGCACCATCGTCATGTTTTTGGATGAATTTCAAAATACTCGCTTACCTCACCATAAATTTGATGTGGTTGGCTATATGCAAGAAGCGGTGGAATCACCGACTTGTCCTCATTTTGTCACTGGATCGAGTATGAGTATTTTAGTCCGGGAAATTTTGGGACGGGGTGCGTTATTTGGACGCTTTGAAAGTCATCCAATTGAATCGTTAAGCGGTTATTGGGGCAGCGAATTGGTACGTAAAGCGGCATCATACTATGATGCTAAAGTTGCAGAACCAATGGCACCGGTTATTGCCGAACGTTGTGGTGGTAATCCATTTTACATTACGGCTCTGATTAAGCAAGCGGAGAAACTAGATCAAACGATTGCGACTGAAGAAACCTTAAATCAAATTTTAGCGGTTGATTTATCTTCGGGCTTTATTTGGAGTGAATTGAGTGATCAGGTGACTCGTTGGTTGGAGCGAATTAATGAATATGGTATCACCAAATGGATTTTATATCTTTCCGCCATTGGCGAGGGTGAGAAAATTGAGTTAAGCCAAATTCAAGAGGCTCTGTTAAAAAAAGATTATCAAACGGTGTCTCTCACCCAAATTCGTGAAGTGTTAATTAAACTGTCGCGTGGCGATTTGTTGGAGTATTTGGAATTAGGCAACTGGTTTCGTAAGGTTAAAGATCCGATTTTGTTGGAATTTCTGCGAATTTGGGGACGTATTGAAGTCGAGGGGCAGAATGGCTCGGAAGTGAGAGATGAGCTGCGCTCTCAATACGAAAAACTTCAGCGACAAATTCGAGATTTAAAAGGTTATTTAGCCGAAGTTTATATGGCGCAAATTCTCCAGAATGCCCAACGACAGCGGCTACCTGGACATTATTTTCATCAGGATCATGAGATTGAAGTGCCCGATTTTAGCTATGTACGCCTAAGAGAACGTTTAGGAGCCGGTGCAGAAACCGAAATTGATCTTCATGGTGCTGCTGGAATTGAACAATGGGTGGCAGAAAGTAAGTGGCGTTCAGAACGTAAAGTGAGTCCCACAGAGGTGCAGCAATTATTAGATAAAGCGCAAGTCGTGAAGTTGGATCGAGATGCTGACATCATGCGAGTGTGGTTTTTTAGTTTTGATGGGTTCAGTAAAAAAGCAGTCGAGTTAATGTCAGAACATGGCATATATTGGTCAACTCAAGAAGATTTAAATGGATTGTTGGATTATGTGAAATTGCGACGCTTGCCGGCACTTTGAGATCAAACTAGACTTGGCAGGTTAAAAACCAAACCTGCCAGGTCAAAATTAGCTCTTGGTTGTGCCTTTGTGGTTTTGCCTTTTATCTTAAAAAAACGGACAAGTCTATTATAGGAGTCGGCCAGATTTATCTGGGACATTTTAATTTATATTATGAATAGACGTCAATTTCTAGGATAAGGGATCAAGGGCAACCACAAGGGATTGCCCCTACAGAGGACCGCATTTTATGTTTCCTCGGCAAAAGTTTTCGCGCAAACTTTTGCCGAGGAAGGCAATCCTTTATGGTTGCCCGATACGATATGGCATTGCCTTGATCCCTGCTAACGTCCAATGCCATTAAGTTAAGGGCAGACACACAGGTCTGCCTTCCGAGGCAAAAGTTTTCGCGCTGCGCGCGAAAACTTTTGCCTCGGAAACAAAACCCAACATATTCAGGGGCTGTAGGGGCGAACCTGCGTGTTCGCCCTGGCTTAACTTAATGGCATTGCTGCTAACGTCGGGACATGCTTAATGCCATTGACTCAAGCAGGTGGGATTTGGTTGTAATGCCAATCATATTATAAGACTTGCACAAAGTCCCCCATTTGTGGCATATTGATAAGCCATCGCTGATAAGGAGAAAACAATGAAATATCTAATTCTAGGCTTAAGCCTAATAAGCCTAATAGGCTGTACTGAAGTAGTAAAAAAAGCTCCACAAATTGAAAATACAACCACCGCCCCTCCCATCCCACTACAAATCGATCCGGGCGGGCATAAGTCTCCCATCCTACTACAAGTCGATCCGGGCGGGCATAAGTCTATGATTAATGATGTCACATTCACCTCCGATGGTCGTTATTTAGTCTCGGCGGGAGATGACAAAGTAGTGCGAGTCTGGGACTTAAAAACTGGAAAAACAGTGCGAACGCTACGAGGACAAATCGGTGCTGGGCATGAAGGCAAGATTTTTGCTATGGCACTGTCGCCGGATGAACGGTGGTTGGCGGTGGGGGGAATGTTTCATAAATCTAATCCTTTTGAAGGTTCAGTTATCCGCCTCTACAACTTCCCCACTGGCGAATTAGTTACGCTGCTTAAGGGGCACAACGATGTGGTTTTCTCCTTAGCATTTTCCCCCGATAGCCGCTATCTGGTGTCGGGTAGCGCAGATAACAATGCCATTATTTGGGACATCAATCAACAGCAGCGGCTACACACTCTAACAGGACATACAAATCACATCTACGCCGTAGCCTTTACTCCCGATTCTAAGCGTGTGGTGACTGGTAGTTTTGATCATACTTTGCGTCTGTGGCGACTGGCTTCTGGTGAGCTGATAGCCAAATTGCAAGGGCATTCTGATGATGTAGTTTCAGTAGCAATATCTCCAATTGATGGCACTATAGCTTCTGGAAGTTTCGATCACACTATTCGCCTCTGGGATGGAGTAACGGGGCAGTTTATTAAAACCTTGGCTAATCAGGGCAGTATCGTTGGTAGTTTGTCCTTTAGTCCTGATGGGGGTTATTTGGTGTCTGGAGTTGGTTCTGCTCCCACAAATTGTCATCTATGGTCTTATCCCAGCGGCAAGGAAATAGTCACCTATAAAGAACATGATAACGCTGTAACTGCTACCGCCATAAGTCCAGATGGACGCTGGGTGGCTACGGGTGGTGGTAATGATCGAGCTATTCACATCTGGAATCGGCGCGATGGCACACTAAAACAGCGGCTGCGGGGTGTTGGTGCTAGTATTTGGGCGGTGGGTTTTTCTAGGGATGGAAAATATATGGCTTGGGGGAAAAATCCTGGACCATTAGAACACCGCCTAAGACTCCCCAGTTCCGATAATCCACTAGGAACACCCAAACAAATCAAACCCAATCAAAACTACCTTCGCGCTAAATAAAGATAAATGGCAAGATTGGACTTTGTCTCACCGTAAGGGCGGTGATTATGGTTTAAATGCCATCCTTGACATAAAAAACCAAAACCGCACTATTGCCAGCATAAAACGCGGTAGTACTGATGGTTATGGTCACACATCCTACACCTTCACACCCAACGGAGAAACCATCATCAGCGGCGGAGGTGCTGGAGTTCTCACCGCCTACCAACGCAATGGCTCTAAAATCGGCGATTATATTGGGCATACTGGCGATGTTTGGGCTGTGGCGGTTTCGGCAGATGGACGTTTTTTGCTTTCTGGTAGTGGTGATCAAACAGTGCGGCTTTGGAATCTAAGAACGCGGGAGAATTTATGGACTTTGTTCCATGGAAATAATGGAGAATGGGTCGTTTGGACTAATAGTGGGTATTATGCCTCTTCGCCTAAAGGCGATAAAATGATTGGTTGGCAGATAAATAAAGGAGTTGATAAAGCCGCTGATTATATTTCTGCTGCTCAACTCGCTCAACATTTTTATCGCCCTGATATAATTGATGCCGCTATAAAATTAGGCAGTGCCAAACAAGCCCTAGCTCAAGCAGAAAATACTCGTTTCAATCTAGACATACTAACAGGCAAAGTACCGCCTAAATTTCAAATCATCTCACCTCGTAGCGGTACTAGCACCACTGGAATAGTGCCAGTTAAACTAAAAATAGCGGCTAATACCGTAGCAATTGAAGAATTTATGGTTTTTGTAAATGGACGTGAAGTCACTCCACCTAAAATCCGTAAAATGCGCCCATTCATACAACAACACACAAAAACTATACAAGTTCCCTTAGAAACTGGCAACAATAGAATCACCATCAGAGCCAAAAATAGTATTGGTACTACCAGCGTCGAACTAAACTTGCAATATGCAGGCGCCAGTCAAATAAGAGAAGGCAACTTACACCTACTAAGCATAGGTATAAGCGAATATCCCAACTTAGATAGGCAACGACAACTGACATTTGCTGCCAAAGACGCTGATGCAATATATAACTTACTACAAACACAAGGCAAAAAGCTCTATCGTGGAATAAAAGCCACCTTACTATCTGACAACAGCGGCACCCAACCAACAAAGAGAAATATTGAACAAGCTCTACAACAACTAGGCGATGCCCAAAAAACTGACACCACTATAATATATCTATCTGGACATGGCATGAACATAGGCAAAGACTACTACCTAATCCCCAGAGATGCAAAACGTCATGGCGACCAAATAGACAAAAACAGCCTAGTATCATGGCAAGAAATACAAAACGCGCTAGTAAAAGGCTTAGGGCGGAAAATTTTGCTAATAGATACCTGTCATGCAGGCAACGCCTTCAACCCACGATTACTAAAAGACTCAGCCGATCAAAATATAATCGTGCTAAGTGCCACAGATGCAGATAATGTATCCATAGAAATGAAAGAGCTAGGGCATGGCGTATTTACCTATAGCCTACTAAAAGGCTTAAAAGGCAAAGCTGATATGTTCGACGAAGACAATCGCAAAAAAATCACGTTCAAAGAACTAGATGCCTATGTCTCACTCTTGGTAGCCCAACTAACCGGCAACAGACAAAAAACCGTCTCACAAGCTGGCTTCGCTGGATTTGCAGACTTTACTTTTCTGCAACTATAAAATATCCTAGACTCTGGAGTCCAAACTTTAGTTTGGAAAAGCTTTGTACAGGACAAAAATTCTTTTAAGCTACAGGACGCGGAGCGTCCAGGCAGGCGTTCCCACGCAGAGCGTGGGAACGAGAATATATTCAGGGGGGGGCAACCACAAGGGATTGCCCCTACAGGTAACGAGAATTTGTTTCTCGTTCCCACGCTCTGCGTGGGAACGCATTCTTCGACGCTCCGCGTCGAGTGGTGGCAAATTTTTTCTCGTTTCTCGTTACAGGACGCTCCGCGTCGAGTGGTGGCAGAAAATTTTTTGTCATGTACAAAGAAACAGGTGAACAACAATGAAATTAAAAATTTTACTGATATTAACAATATTAATTCCAACAGTTCATAGTGATGAGCCAGTACATATTAGCAACAACAAGCCACTAGCTTTAGTTATTGGTAATCGTACCTACCAACATCAGCCACTGAGAAATACCATCAATGATGCTATTGATATAGCGGCGGTTTTGCGAAAAATTGGTTTTGAAGTCATTTTAAAAACCAACTTAAATCAAAGCCAAATGGATGACGCGATTGATAATTTTGGTAATCGTTTATTGCAAACTCAAACAGTTGGCTTATTCTACTTCTCAGGGCACGGCGCCAATGTAGCTGGTACTAATTATTTATTACCGATTGACAATAAAAAAATTAGACGAGCTAAGCATTTGCGATGTTATGCGATTGATGCCCATAAAATATTACAAACAATGGAAAAAGGTAGAAGTAATAGCATCAACATAATGATTTTAGATGCCTGTCGTAATGATCCATTTCCTAATATAAATAAAAGCCTCAATCGAGGTTTAAGTAGAATGAATACAACGGGATCAATTATAGCCTTTGCAACTGCGATTGGTGATACCACGCCAGACAATAGCCCTAATGGTCGCAATGGATTATTTACCTACCATCTCATATCAGGCTTAAACAGAGCCTATAAAACCAAGCAACGTATAGTTGACATGTTTATAGACATAATGAATGGCGTAAAAAAAGACACTAATGGGCAACAACAACCTTGGTATAACTCATCATTACAAGGAAAATATTGCATAGGAGGATGTAAAAATATACCTCAACCAGTCACAAAACCGAAAGAATATTTTCAAGATCATTTAAAAAATGGAGATTTAGGGCCAAAAATGAGATGGATTCCCGCCGGTTCAATTGTTATGGGTAAAAAAACAATAGATATTGGACGTTTTGCGATGGGAATTTACGAAGTGACAGTGGCTGAATACCTAAACTTTGTCAAATCAACCCATTCTAACCAACCAGAATGGCAAAAATATGCCAAAATTAGTAGAATAAAACGTTATTACTCAAAACTAGGCGCAGCCTTAAAAGGCGACAACTACCCAATAGTAGGAATATCATGGCATAACGCGATGGCATACACAAAATGGTTAAGCCAACAAACCGGAGAAACTTACACCTTACCAACAGAAGCACAATGGCAATATGCCGCTGGAACCAACATAGGGCAAGCCAACTGCTTAAATTGTGGAGATCAATTTGAATATACAGCCCCAGTAGGAAGTTTTACAAAAAATCCATTTGGACTATATGACATGCTAGGCAATGTGCAAGAATGGACATGCTCAGAATACCAATACAAATATAGAGGAGAAGAACAAAAATGCGTCGATAAAAATCGGATAGACAGCACCCGCCTAAGCCTAGTAGGAGGCGGATGGAATACAGACAAATTACAACTAACATACTGAAGCAAATGGTCAGCAAGCACTCGATATGCAACAATTGGATTTAGAGTGGTTAAAATAATACACTAAGGAGACTGACAATGAAAATACTAACAGCAGTACTAATAATACTGCTAACCGCTTGCGGCTCAAACCCAACAAGAACCGAACCAGCAAGCAGCTACTTAAAATACATAAATGCCAACTCATTTGATCAACGGCTATCAGTAGCTATGGAACAAGAGGCACCAGAAATAGAGATAGACATACTAAGCCCATTTTCATCGAACAACATCCCAGAAAGAGTAGATGGCTGGTTAAACGCGATAAGCGAAAATGGCGGAGAAGTCAAACCCAAACCCGCCGAAGGAGAAAGAATAATAGAATCTCTAAAAATAGTACTTGGCAACATTTACCAAGAATTCACTAGATACGCTCCGGCGAAAAACTACAGCGCCGAATTGATATATAGACGCAATGAAAACGGAGAGGCGATGATAGAAAAGATAATTTTAAAAAAAAGGTAAGGCTTGTAGGGGTGTTCTACGCACTTATACACAAGGGCAACCATAAAGGATTGCCCCTACCGAATTCGACGGTTTGTAGGGGCAATCCCTTGTGGTTGCCCTTTGGGGCGTTTCATGATTAAAAGAATTAAATCAATAAGTTAAAAACTTATGTATAAGAGAGTGTGCCATATGTAGGGTGCGTCCCACGCACCAAATTCTTAGAGCCTAATAACCGGTGCGTAGGACGCACCCGGAACTCGCTCCTTTTTAAATTTGCATAATGCCTACCTCGTTTTTTTCAACAGGTTAGATAGGATAATTTATGGAAACCTTCATCAGAGATACTAGACTTGTAACGATAGGTAATTCAAAAGGTATAAGATTACCTCAAATTCTATTAAACTTTGGCCCTATCAAGTAATTAAATTAATTCATTGAAAAAAATGAGGAAAAAATATATCATGTTAATATATGAAGAAATTTTTATGACAGATTACACGGAAGTCATCCTTGATTTATATCGTTTTGGAAATGCAAAAAGTCCACGATTAGATCACATTCGTCCTCTAAAAGATGCTAGACTTGATGACAGGAATGGAGTTAAATACATCATAGCAGATGGCAACGGCATAAGCGTTTTCTCAACCTTTGATCCCAAAAAGAAAAATACCTGGAAAATACCTAAAGGAACACCATTGCCAGAGGGTATAACATTGGTAGAAGATAAACGCCTGGGGCACGAAAATCATTACATGTTAGCCCCAACGATAACCATGCGGCTTTCAACTTTCCTTGATCTCCTGGATCAAATCAAAGAAAGAGCCATAAAGGTTTCTTAACTTTTGAAGGAGATGACTCATGGAAACTCTAAACATCAAACTACCCTATTCAGATTGGGCCTTAATTTTTGATTCTATCCGCCACTACATAAAATACCTAGATAATCCAAACGATGAAATTTCTGAAGATGAACTGGCGGATCTTTACACGGATGGAGAAAACCTCAAAAACCTAGAAAAGCAACTTTCTCAAACCTTTGAGAAAAGATTTGGCAAATATTAATCCAACAGCAAAAAAACGACCCCTTATCGGACGCGCCTATTATCGCAGAATTGAGGTTTTGTATGAATCTTACAACGGTTTCTAGCAGAGAGTTTAATCAAGATTGTCGTTTTTTATCGTTGCAGGATGCGGAGCGTCGATGCAGGCATCGACGCGTAGAGTATTTACCTCAAGCCCGAACACTCCCCAAAAAGGGCAGCATCACAATCACCCGAAGTCCCCCTCCCTCTCGATTATTCAAGAGAATTTCTCCCCCATGTCCGCGCACAATGGAACGTGCAATCGACATCCCTAATCCAATCCCACCCGTTTCGCGGCTCCTAGAACTTTCCAAGCGGACAAATGGCTCAAATACCCGTTCTAACTTATCTCCCTGAATACCTGGTCCCTCATCATCTATATTAATATATAGTTCAGTCTCTCCTAGCTTTATACTGACTCGTGCCCGTTTTCCATAGCGTTCCGCATTTTCAATCAAATTACGCAAAGCGCGTTTCAAACTCAGCGGGCGGCAAGCGTAAGGATGTTTTTGTTCTTCGAGAAATTGCACATCTTGCCCCATGTCGGCCAAATCATCGCATAAGCTGGCCACTAAGGCACTTAAATCGACGCGGCGTGTTTCTTCCTCAGTCGCAGCGTCGCGGGCAAATGCTAAAGCCGCTTCAGTCATCGCCTGCATTTCATCTAAAGTCGCCAAGATTTTATCGCGAGTCTCAGTCTCCTCAAGAAATTCTGCTCGCAATCGCAAGATTGTGATCGGTGTACGCAAATCATGCGAAATCGCTGCCAAAAGACGTGTGCGATCTTGGACAAAGCGTTGTAGGCGTTCATTCATCTGATTAAAAGTATGGGTCGTTTGGCGAATATCTGCCGGTCCCGTTTCTGGCAGCGGTGGCGTGTTTTCACCACGTCCCAGTTTTTCCGCTGCCACCCTAAGTGCCACTAGTGGATGCGTAATACGCCTCAATATGAATATCACAATGGCAGTGACGGCGAGTGCCATAAATAAGCTGGAAATCAGTGATGACGAAATTAAGGGCTTGGTTCGTGAATAATGGTATATTTTCACATTAAGCCATTGTCCAGAACTCAAGCCGATTGCCACGATCCAACTGAGTGTTCGCCGTCGCTTTTTGAGTTGTTTGGATTGCTTAACTTGTACCCACACTTGCGCTTTATTATCCAATAATTTCACTAAATGCTGTTGTAATGGATTATCAGCAGATACATTGACCGCACTTTGTTCGGCTAATTGAAATTTGACCCAACCACTACTGGTCGCTTTGACGATTCGCTCATGCCATGCGGGCGGCGTCTCTTCAAGTAAACGTACCACTGGAACGATGCGTGCCAGAGTATTTTTACGTCTTTGATCTAATAATGCGGTCCGCTGTTCATCGCTAAAAATCAAAAAGCTGAACAACTGGGAACCGAGCAAGGCTATCAAGAGTAGGGTGATAGTCTGCCCTGTTAAATTTTGGGGCCACCATTTCATAAGCTTTCCACCTCCGCCGCAAATTTATAGCCGCCACCCCAGACTGTTTGGATCAAGGTGGGTTTTTTAGGATCATCTTCGATTTTTTTACGCAGACGACTGACTTGATTATCAATACTTCGGTCAAATACTTCGGCTTCTTTGCCGCGTGTGAATTCTAATAATTGATCTCGGCTCAGTACAATGCCCGGATGTTTGATAAATACGCATAATAGTTGAAATTCTCCGGTGCTTAAGGGGATCGCCAGTTCATCTGCTCCAATCAGTTCGCGCCGCGCTACGTCCAATGTCCAAGTTTCAAAGCGAAATTTGTTAGCGGATAAGTCTTCTTTTTGAAACGGTAAACTGTGGGTGCGACGCATAACGGCTTTTATACGCGCCAATAATTCTCTCGGTTCAAAAGGTTTAGTGACATAATCATCGGCACCGATTTCCAATCCGATGACGCGATCAGTGGCTTCAGCCATTGCTGTCAACATAATGACGGGCAATTTGGTTGTTTCTCGCAAACTCCGACATAAGGAGAGCCCATCTTCGCCTGGCATCATAATATCGAGCACGACTAAATCAATGGCATGTTCACGCAAGACTTTTTTCATTGCGACGCCGCCATCGGCAATGCTGACACGAAAATTATGCTTTTTGAGATATTGCCCTAATAGTTCGCGGATTTCTCGATGATCATCCACGACTAAAATATGTGGTGATGTTGTCATATCATTTTCCTCATTTAAAAAAAACTAAAAACTATGACACCCACTATAAACAAATATCTCAAGTCAAATTGAAGAAAATTGTATCAGCATTTATCAGTTCGTCACTTTGACATATTTTGTTACAAATTCGCTATTTCATGACAAAGTTTTGTGAAACTTTTTTGGTTTAATAGTGCCCGTCGAAAACACAAACGTAGATTTTGGAGAAAAATACCATGAAAACGCAAAAACGTCTTATAGTTAATCTGGTTTCAGCCCTCATTCTCGGCGGTGCCTCTTCATTAGCACTGGCTCATGATTGTGGCGAACCTGCTTGTGCCCAGCGTTATAATCACAGTTGGCAGGATCACCAACGCTGGGACGACAATTCTGATTGTGCTCAACGTTATCGCGAAAGCTGGTACGATTATCGGCAATCTGATTGCGCCCAGCGTTATTATAATAGTCGGCACACGAGCGCTCGTTGGGAACGTGAAGCGTCAAGAGTTCTATCTGAGATCGAAAGAGAGGTTGACGCTTTAACTCAGGATAGATATCGCCAAGTTGAGGTGGATTATGATCGCCCGACTTGCCGCTCACGGGAGTGGAATTATCAAAACAGCGGATGCCAAAAACGATGCCAGTAGAGCAACCCAAGATAAATCTTGGATTCCTGAGCCGTTAGGAGTCCAAGATTTATCTTGGACGAACACACAACTAAATTGATGGAGTAATATATGAAAAACCAAATAACTTTCTTGACTGTCATGGTAATGCTGGCGGGACTGTTCACGACGACTATCGCAAGTGCTGGTCCTTTTTATAGAATAGCCTATCGGGCTGCTCATGGTTTGGCGCAGAGTACTTGGGATAGTCTTGGTCAGGATTGCACCAAGACAAGTATATTTGTTCAAATCGTCGGCGATGGCGTGGATGATGCGGTCAATGATATTGGGACGAGATATAGAGGGCGATCTGCTGAAGATTTTGGTCATGGATACATTGATGGTTTAATGGATGTTTTGGATCGGGTGGTTGATAAATGTGTGAATGAGTGTAATATGCTTGGTAATGCGAGTGGAGAATGGTCTGCTAAAATGTTCTGTCGCGTTGCCTGGGCGATTGGGCATCCTCCAAGTTTCACGGTTAGACTTGTGAATATAAGGGGATCGATTTGTGGTGGCGCCTATAGACTGGGCTGTGAGTCGAAATTTGTTGGGACTACAACTAATATGTGCCCCAACTATACACATTCACCTGCCTTTAGCAAGTTTTACAGAGCCGCAGAGAATGGCAGTTGTTCGTATAATCCCTACTAGCGAGCATTGACAGGGTTTATAATTGAGGTATAATTCCAGCTTATACGGTCTGCTCGACCGGAATTAACGCTCGTGGAGTACATGTACGTTGAACCGAGAAGTTGACTGTGATCACTTTTGATCGCAAACGACGGAGCAATCAAATTTAACCTAACCAACTTGATGGAGTTTTACATGAAAAATAAAATAATATACTTGAGTGTCCTGGCAATGCTGGGATTGTTTATGAGTATGAACGCTAGTGCTAGTCGGATGCACTATAACATAGCCAAGAATGCAGCGCATGGTTTGGCGCAGAGTGCCTGGGACAACATTGGTTATGACTGCACGAGGCTAGATCAGTTTGTTAGAATCATCAATGCTGGTGTGAGAGATGTGCTCAGAGACATTGGGACAAAATATAGGGGGCGTGCTGCTGAAGATTTTGGTTTAGGATACATTCATGGTTTGAGGGATGTTTTGAGAACCGTGGTCAGAGAATGCGTGGGTGAGTGTCGTATGCTCGGTGACGCGATGGGAGAATGGTCTAGCAAAATGTTCTGTCGATTGGCAGCAGTGATTGGGCATGCGCCAAGTTTCACAAGTCGGATAGCCAATATAGATGGCGGGATTTGTGGACGTGCCTATAGATCAGCCTGTGAGAATAATTTTGTTGGGACTGCACGGGGAATGTGCCCTGCCTACACAAATGGACCTTCCTTTTGGAATTTTTACAGAGGGATAGATGGTGGTAGCTGCGGATATAATCCCTACTAAGGGAGCGGCAAAGCAACACCGTTAATAAAAGGAGTCCAAGATTTATCTTGGGAGACCTGCGGGATACCCCGTAGGTCTTTTTATATTCATTCAGATGAGGTGAACTGATGAAAGGGATTATTTATAGTGTGTGCGTAATAATGCTAGGTGTCTGGGGAGAAATGGCTGTCGCCGCTGGGCCATTTTACCAGGTGGGCAATAATGCTGCCAAAGGCTTGGCTGAAATTGCTTGGGAGAATCTAGGCAGAGATTGTAATAAAATCGATGTTTTCACTCAAATCGTCGAAGATAGCATTCGGGATGCGGCAAGAGATATTCGAACGAGATACCGGGGGCGCTCTGCTAAGGATTTTGGTACTGGCTATCAAGATGGCTTATCAAGTGTGTTGGATAGGGTAGGCCAAAAATGCCGGAGCGAAAATGCGAAGACCTTATTAAAGCAGCTTAAACAATTGCTTGTGAAGCTATTTAAGGCGATCATAATAGTTAAGCCGACGATGCCTGATCAACCTAAAATGCCTGAAAAACATCAAAAACCAGCCCATGATTATGGCTGGTCTTATGGTGGTTATGAGCCCTCTTACTATAGGATAGCCTATAATGCGGCAAATGGTTTGACGAGAGTGGCTTGGGACAGTCTTGGTAGGAACTGTCGCATGACGAGTCAGTTTGTTGAGATCGTCGGATACGGCGTGGATGATGTGATAGCAGATATTGGGACAAGGTACACGGGATGGGCTGCTGAACAGTTTGGCCGAGGATACATTGATGGTTTAGTGGATACTTTGGAGAGATTGGTCAATCTATGCGAAAATGAGTGTGGGTTGTTCGGTAATGCGATGGGAGAATGGTCGGCAAAATTATTCTGTCCAATTGCGAAAGAAATTGGGAAGGCACCGAAATTCACGAGTCGGCTAGCGAATATAAGAGGCAAGAAGTGTGGAAATGCCTACGGCTCAGAATGTGAATCGGGATTTGTTGATCTTGCAAAAGCGAGCTGTCCAAAATATACACGCTCAGGTACCTTTAAGGACTATTACAGTTCAGATAATAAAGGCTGTTGCGCGTATCATTCTTACTAAACGTTTTAATTATGTATAAGAGAGTGCGCTCTGCGTCGAATTTTTTCTAGGAAATACCACTAAAAACCCTTGAATCGCGGATTTTACGGATTACTCGGATGACACGGATTAAAAACCTGAAAACACTTTTGACTTTAAATCCGCGTAATCCGTGTCATCCGTAAAATCCGCGATTCAAGGGTTTAAATTAGTGCTTAATAAAAACAACCGGAAAATCTTGAATAGTTTGAGGTTTCGCCATCATGGGTTTTTGCTTACCATTAGTGAGCGCCTTAACGCGAGTACTCAAATACGAGTCTAATTCATTAAGACTAATCTTTCTATCATGATTAGAATCCGCAGCACCCCTTAAGCCTTCCACTAAAACCTCCGTAAACGCCCCATTTTGCCAACGCTGTTCAGCCTGCGAAGCTTGTTTTCCGGTTGATGACGCAAATACAACGATACCATTTTCAGCACTGGATAAATCATTCGCTATTTTGTCAATATCCGCCACCCCGCCCTGCCTCACAGTCTTGACATAAGAAGTATCTATAAAAAACAAGACTTTACCTTGTAAAACGCTGAGCGTATTTTTAATATCATGATAAGCCAGTGCTGTGCGCTTGAAGCTTTGTTCGTTAAAATTACGGGGTAAAAAATAATAATGTCCGTTAGTATCGTTGATACCATGTCCAGCAACAAATATCATCGCCACATCATGTTGCGTCACTTGCCGCTCTATCCATTCCAATCCATCAAGGATATCATCTTTGCTAGCATCGACTAAAAGTTTGACTGAGATTTCACGATATAAACTATTCTGTTGTTTTAGCACTTTCACAAAATCCCGTGCATCTTGAGCCGCATAATTTAAGTCGAGGCTATTATTATCATAATCACTGACACCAATGGCCAAAATATAGAGCCTTGGTTTGTTAATATCTGATGCTTGTCCACGCCAGCGCAAACGCACAGTTGCCGGTTCCGAAGCGGCATAACGGTTTTCCGCAATCAGGCTCACTTCGACATCACGTTGTGGTACAGTGATTTGCAAACTTTGTTCAGTTTCTGCAACGATTTTTTCTTGTATCGCCTTTAAAGGGCGACCATCCAATAAAACTTTGAGTGCCGTAATAGGTTCCTTGGAAACGCGACGGATACGATAACGGATTTCGAGTTTGCTGTTAGAAAAACGGGCCTTATCTTCTGGAGATAACAGCGTGACAACCGGCGGCACTATTTTTTGAATCGTTTGTTGTTTAGGTTCTTGCTTACTCTGTGTCCCTAAAACTTGAGCAACGACATCTGGGCGATAGAAACGCTCACGAAAGCGAGCCGTGGGGAAAAACTCAGCCGCACGATCTGGTCCCTGATTAATATGCCAACCAATCAATGATTCTGCCCCCGATGAGGCCGCATAATAGCCTTCGGGTGTCCAAAGTATCCAGCGTTTGCCATCATTATGGGGAAAAAAGGCGAGTAATTCTTTAGCATCATTCAGCCGATACCAACGCACTGTGCCATCTCCAAACGCAGCAGCGGCGACTTTGCCATTTTTAGCGATGTTGACGTCCCAAGCGACACCCGGCGCTGAAACTCTCCATTGTTGCTTACCATTTTTATCAAAAAAGCGTAAGTACCAATCTGTCCCCAATATAAAGTGTTGACCATCGGGCGCTATGGCGAGGCTGCGTGCCATTTCATGTTCTTTTAAAGTGAGGGGTTTGCCATTGAGTTTGGGCTGATATTGATGTCTCCAGTCGGTCACATTTAAACCTTCAGTGTCGGGTATTATCAAATTTGAATCAGGGCGAGGATAAAGTGTCAATATGCGATCATTGACAGAAAAACTGGCCGGGCGTTTGCCCCAAACTTCATAAGCAAATTTCACCTGGCTGCCATCTTTAGAAAGCAACAAACCCGCTATACTTTCCCGAAAATCGGCAATTTCCGTATCATGAGACAGCGTGAGTTGTCCGTTGGCATTAAATAGCCCAATCGTGGGATCCGCCGATCCAAATATAATCGAACCCTCTCGCAAGGCTTGAATGTCCATGATGGTATCATCTGCGGCAAACCAAGCATCGTAACTGCCTTGCCCAGCTTTCCCCCAGCGCAAAATAAGACTGATGCCGGTGCGATCATGATAATTTCCCCCCGCATATAACCAACGTCCATCTTTTGACCAAGCGACACTGAGCAGATTGCCATTATCCACTCCGCGAGTATCGGGATTGTATAAAGTACTCAAGTCTTTGCCCGACAAGACATTGACTTGAGTCGAATCAGCAAAGCCTATCGCAATTTCCTCACCAGATGATGAAAAACGGACAGTGTAAGGTCGATTACCCCCTAAAGCTTTGCGTTTTTTCAATAATTTAAATTGTTGATTGTACAAACGGATATAACCATCATCACAACTTGTGACCAAACGTCCGTGATTGTCAAAGTCAGCCCAATAGCTCCTATCACCATAATCTGTGTCTTCAGCATATACCATATAATCAGAGGTTTGGTAAATACGGATGCCACTTTTATATAAGCTTGCCACTAAATACTGACCATCGGGGGAATAGCTTAAATGATTAACCACTGTCGGGAGCCCCGTCAAACGTTGCCGCATTTCGCCCGTGGCGCGGTTGAAGAGGTAAATAGAGACGCCTTCATTCCAATCATAGCCAGTCCATCCCCCCACTGCCACCGTCTCCCCATCAGGTGAAATCGTTACCGCATAAACTTTGCCTTCATTACCCTCACCAATTGGCAAACGCAACACGCGCAACAATCGCATTTCTGGCAATGTCCACACCCGTGCGGTTTTATCATCAGAGCCAGTGACTAAATAACGCTCTGCGGCATCTACATCAATTCTGTTTATCACAGCCCGGTGCATCTCTGTGTCGAGGCGGAGAATGGGGATGCTAGGGGAAGGGGGGACGCGCTGGAGCCCTTTCTCTAGTCCTGGGTTTTGAATATCTTCAGTGACACAACCAGATAAAACTAGACTGGTTAATAAAATTAATAGGGTTTGCTTGATCATCGCTTTTTCCATATAACGTCGATTTGATATATCAATTATAGTGGAAAAGCAAAAGGGCAACCATAAAGGATTGCCCCTACGTCAGATCATGTAGGGGCAATCCCTTGTGGTTGCCCTTAATTTTTTAGAGCTATTAATTAGCTAAGCTAGCAAACTTCAAACTACAACTATCATCCTCCAGTGTAACTCGTAACGGACGTAAACGTTTACGTTTTAAGCGTTCTTCAAAGATGCGAGTATAAAACAAAACACTGCGTACATATTTGCGAGTTTCATTAAATGGAATCAACTCAACCCAAAGATCAGCCGGCACACAACTATTTTCAGCAGCCCAACGTTTCGACCGTCCTGGTCCCGCATTGTAGGCGGCAGTCGCCAACATATAATTACCATCAAATTTGTCAAGCATTTGTTGCAAGTAGGCGGTACCTAATTTGATGTTAGTATCAATATCCAAAATATCCCGCTTCCTTTTCAATTTCAAACCGATTTTCTTTGCCACAAGTCGAGCCGTTGCAGGCATGACTTGCATCAAACCTAAAGCCCCCACACGCGAACTGGCTTCATGCCTAAAAGCCGTTTCTTGGCGGATTATAGCGTAAACCCACGCTAAATCAATGCCTTGATGTTTTGCCCCTTTTGTTAACTCACGCTTAAAAGCTAAGGGAAAACGGACATCTAAATCATCATAATAGCGAGCCTTAGCGGCTGCCATGATAGCCTGATCATGCCACCCCCAATGACTAGCAAGCGCAGCAGCAATCGTTTTTTGAGCAGGCGGGAGGTGTCCGATGGCATATTGCCATTCGCGCCGTGCATTTAAGTGCCATTTGTCCTTATATTTACTGAGTTTATAAAACTCATAAGCCCCTCTAATAGTGGGCTTTTTCATCACTTGCGCCTTTTCAGCCGCTGTAAAAACGATGGGATGATGTTGCATTTGATACTTTGCACCAATACGCTCTGCTGCCAGAAAGCCGTAGTAATCACGCTCTTTAGCCAGTTGTTTATATATCTGTTGAGCTTGTGGTTTTTTCCCCGTTTGTTCAAGGGCTCGCGCAAGCCAATAGCGCCATCGCAATTTGTTTTCTTCTCCATCAGGCAACTGTGTCAAAAAATCTGCTAAAGCCTGCCAATTTTGTTTTTTTAAAGCAAGCTTGATGCGAGCATCGCTGACTTTCTTATTGAGATACTTTTGATTAACCGCTGTCAACCATTTCAATGCCAGTGGATGATCATGATTAACACTCGCTAAGGCCAAATCACGTTGCATTTCGCCAATTTCTTGTACCGAAAAATCATAGCGACGTTGAAACTTCTTCCAATAAACCTGAGCCCTTTCAAAATCTTGTATCGCTAAACGTCCAATACCATGCAAGATAATCTGACGTACCACGGGTAAATCGGCACCCTTAAACCGAGCAAGACTTCGTGCGGGTTTTTTGTGCATGGCTTGCCAGCGTGTTACCCAAACCCTATCAGCAGGCTTAAGACGTTTTGCTAAAAAGCGGGCCAAACTCAGTTGGCCTTTTTTCATCGCCAAGCCAATCCGTTTCCAAAGCAGAGACTTGTCGATCAAACCATTTTTATATAAATAATCAAACATGGGCGTACAAGCCTCAGGTTGTGATTTGCCAACCAGCCACAATTTTTTAGCCTCCTCAACAGCACCTTGCAGCTTTTGTTTGGTCATCAAGCGTGCATAGGTATAAAGACATTGCATACTCGTCGATTTTAGGGGCGTGTAATCCCGCATAAAGCCTTTCCAATCACCCTTTCCTGCTAATTGAGATAACCATTTTTCGCGCAATTTTTGCCCAAAATAGGTGTTGCCATAGCGTTTTAAAAACGCTCGGATTTCAGAAGGGCGAACTAGGTGCTCATTGAGATACTGATAACGCAAATAATAATAAAGTGGATAGTTTTGTAAACGACGGGATATTTTTTGAAATTTATGCCAGTCTTTCGCTTTGAGCACTTTCTCAGCACGCTCAAATTGCGAGCGTTGTTGGCTGAGAGTACTCGCATGGGCACTCATGCACATCAGCATGACACTGATCAATAAATAAACTATCAAATGGCGTTGTTTCATTTTTTTCCTCTTTGAAATTAATTCGACGCTAATAGAAAAGTCAAAACCAGACCTGATTTACAAGTCTAATATCATATCATGAAATAATTTTTTTTAATTCATAGTTTTATATGACATGATTAATACTCAATATGATAATAATATTATAGACTATTGATAGACCTATTTTTTATAATCTAAACGCATCTGCTATCCAACGCATTTGCGGATTAGTTGTTGTGCCGCTGATTAACATGACATCAAAACGACAAGCATGTTGTTGTGCCCATTGATGGGTATGCAAATAATGAGTGGCAGTGGTAAAAATGCGTTGCTGTTTTTTGGTATTAATACTTTCTATGCTGCCACCATAACGCTGATCTTTTCGATAACGTACTTCCACAAAGACTAAAATATCCTGATCCAACATAATCAGATCAATTTCTCCCGCTTTGCAACGATAATTGCGTACAATCGGTTGTAAACCTTGCTCACATAAGTAGGTATGGGCTAATTCTTCAGCCCATTGCCCACGAGAGGTTGTTGTTTCATCTTTAGTTTTCAAATTCATTTCATTCACAGCAAATATGTTAAAGTACGCATCGTTAGTCCTATTTTTGCAAATTATATGCCGAAAATATTAGAATAAACGAACGCTCCAATTTCCAGACGCGACGCAGAGCGTCGCCACAGGCATTCCCACGCAGAGCATGGGAACGAGAAAACGAGAAATCGCCATTGTTTCTCGTTCCCACGCTCTGCGTGGGAATGCCTGCCTCGACGCTCCGCGTAGAATTTTAAAACCTAAAAAACAATATGGATATTTTCCCACTACCTATTTTTCCCCAAGGTGCCCTCTCAAGTTCTATTATTACAACTGTATGGGTTGGTGTTTTTGTCATTGCTTTTTTTAATCTACGCCTGGGCTGGGTACTATCTGGACTTGTCGTGCCCGGCTATGTCGTACCATTGTTCATACTCAACCCTTGGTCGGCTGGTGTCATTATTTTTGAAGCCATGATCACCTATTTGATCGTCTGGATATTCTCAGAATATCTATCACGCTGGGCACCTTGGTGTAATTTCTTTGGACGTGACCGTTTTTTTGCCTTAGTCTTAGTCAGCGTTTTGGTACGCCTCTTTTTTGACGGTTGGCTACTACCTATAATCGGTGAATTCCTCGTCAATCATTATCAACTACAATTTGATTACCGTAATCAACTACACAGCTTTGGACTGATTATTGTCGCCCTAATGGCTAATCAGGTTTGGAAAACAGGATTAATACGCGGATTAATACCTCTATTCAGCTCATTATTGATAACTTATCTCATTGTGCGTTTTGGACTGATGGAATTGACTAACTTCAGTATCAGTCAATTCGGCTATTTGTACGACGATTTAGCTGTCTCCATACTATCGGCACCCAAAGCCTATATCATATTAATAATAACGGCATTTATCGCCTCTCGCATGAATCTTCACTATAGCTGGGATTTCAACGGAATTCTCATACCCGCCCTTTTAGCACTACAATGGTATCAACCTGATAAAATCCTCACTTCCTTTGTAGAAGCCTTTGTTATTCTTATCATCGCCCAAGGCATATTGGCAACGCCCTTATTTAAATCAATGACCATAGAAGGGGCACGTAAACTACTCCTGTTTTTTAATATTAGCTTTTTCTACAAAATGGTCTTAGGGTATGTCATCCTATGGTTTATGCCCGAAGCAAACACCGTTGACTATTATGGCTTTGGTTACTTATTAGCCACCTTAATGGCTGTCAAAATGCACGATAAAAAAATTGTGCTCAGAATGACTCGCGCCACCTTACAGATTTCCTTAATTGGCATACTATTCGCCAGTATTTTAGGCTTTAGCATGACCCTTCTGCCCAATCTGGGGGCAATACGGCTCCCTAGCACCGGTAGCAATACCTATCTCCAGCGGCAGGAGCAGTCCCAGCTAATAGAATTGATTTACCTAGATAAAGTTTTTTTATCCCAAGGTAGTCTCCACAATAGTTTTGTCGATCCACTACCTCAAGAAATTGACTCATTTCAATATGGGCTAGAAAACTTATTATCGTATCGACAACGCCGTGATCCAGCATTATTAGAACGCGCCTCCGCTTATTTTGCACAAGTGAATTATGAAACTTTATTAGTGCAGCAACGCTATATTTATCTCAAAGAAACTAGAATGCAACGTGGATGGGGAATTTATGTGGTGGACTTAGAGGCTGACGAGTCTTTACTGCTTGAAATACCCGCCCCATTAGATGAGTGGGGCACCATGGAAGCGGGTGCTTTTCTATTTATCCAGATGCAAGCGAGGGCATTGGCGATAGCCGGTTCAGCTAGAGGTGCCAATAAAAATCGTCGATCCGACATGCTAACAAACTATCAAAGTTTTTTTCAAACTTTTCACCGCGTCTTAGCACGCCACAATGTATTACAAATACGTGCTTATACGCCAAAAAGTTTACAAGTTTTGAATGAAAACAAAGAAACACCTAGAACCAGCAGCACGTTATGGGTCAAAAAAGCCTTACCAACGCCCTTACTTTTGTCACAACTTGAGCAATTAATTGGCCAATATCAGTTCGAATGGACAAGCCCCCCTTTTCCCAATGTACAAAGGAGCTTAACCTATACAGGCTTTTCAGAATTATTTCTCAACCGAGATGATATTCTCGAACTTTTATTTGAACAAATCGGTGACTTTAAAATTCCTTTAAAAGTGCATGAAGAACGTATTGAGGGTTATTTACAAAATTGGTTATTAAGCGGCAAAGCACAGGCCGCCAAAGGGAGTGATTTGTATCAGCCCGCTCGTACAGAAGAACTCTTATTTTTTGATAAGGAAATACTCACACCGTTATTAAAAATAATTCGCACCGAATATCAAGACGGGGATTGGACTCTAAGAGGAACAGAACAACTGCGGATATTAAGCGGTGCGGCGGCTGTTTTCGGTTATAGTATCGGCACCAAAGACAATTTTTTGTTCCTAGAAGAACAGCGACACCGTCGATATTGGGGAACTTATGTATTTCGCTTGGGCGAGGCTCAAAATTATATGATTCAAATACCTCATCCCCTGTCCGAAATCAACACTTTTGAATACGCAGTCGCCTTATTTTCACGATTGCAAGCCAAGGCATTATTAATAGGAGGAACACACCCTGCCGCCAATATCGATGGTAGTTCAGACTTAATCAAATATAGAAATTATAAAAGTCTTTTTAGTCTGGTTAATCAAGTCATTTTGCGAGAAGCGGGTAAAAAGTCCATGCTAGCGATTCAAATCCGTGCTTTTGCTCACAGTGCCGAGGGAACGATGGCCGATGTATTGCTCGCCTTTGATAAAGGATTATCGAATAAAGCGGAATTAAGCAAACTAGGCAAAAACTTATTCGCCACAATTCAAGCTGAAGGCTTATCTATCGAATTCGTTCATGGACAAGCCCAAACCGTCGGCTATGAAGTCGGTAGTTTGCCACAAAGCTTATATCTCTCTGCCACGCGAAATAAAGAATTTGCCATCGTCTGGCTATCACCCACGACTCGGAAATATTATCGTCAACAAACAGAGAACAAACTTCAACAATCCCAATTCAATGCGCTCAACATAGCCAGCGTGAATGAGCCAATCGATCTTTATGAATATATTCGCACCCGTTCCACAGGGGGGAGTATTTCCAAGGCATTTCGCGCCCGTCTCAAAGAGTACATAGAAACGCAAGATATATTGATCTTACAAGATTTGGTCAACACCTGGCCTCAATACCGTTTGGAACACCTCATCGAAGTCAATTCCAAACAAGCCTTTTTAGTCGTCTATGCGGGAGAAAAACTCAGTTTAATTGCCAACCTATTTCCACGCGCTCCAGACAAGCACTATCATCTTTCAGCAAATGATGCGAAGGTGACAGTGACACTGTTTATTACAAATCGTGCGGGATGGCTGGAAATGGTTCCAATGGAGTAAGGAGAGCGGAAATACCACGAAAAATCGCGGATTTTGCGGATAAAAAAACTCATCTTTTGACTTTGACTTTAAATCCGCGTAATCCGTGTCATCCGTAAAATCCGCGATTCAATCTTTTACATCAATTATTCGTTTTCGACAAATAAATAGGATCACGCTGCTTAATAAGAAGCCGCCCAATCTTTTTATGCCGCGCCTCTATCATCGGCTTGATCACGATACCCTCTCTGTTTGTTTTACATAACTGAGAAATCCCGTGCGAAGCCTGTACCAAACTTTTCCCATCCAACCATTGTACGAAAATAACATTCGTGGCTAAAATCGGCACATGAATATCCAGATTACCAAAGTGTTTTTGGATAAGAGTCTGTCGAATATTAGGCGTCAACCACTTTTCGTTGACTTTAATATCAAACAACCTAACCTCAAAATCCTTCAATTTATAAATATTGGACTGAATATGCGGACCAATAAATTCACCATAAACCGTGATATTTTTGCCAGGATAAGGGAACTTCAAACTTTCCACAAATCTTATAATGCCTTTCTCATCCGCCACTTTCCAAAAAACATGAACATACCCAGAAATAGGCTGAATGGAAAAATTGCGTTGATTAACATAAATTTTATCGTCTAAAGCAGAATATGTCACCGAAAAATTCTGCCCTTCAAGTTTTTCAGTAATTTCCACCCGTTTCGGCATAAGGACTTGAACCACTTCCATATACCTATCTGCCCCCTCAATATCGTAGCTTGAAAGTCCAATCGGCAATCCAACAAGATTAGCTGTTTGACAGGGAATCACGGGCGGCTCATATTTTTCAACGCCGAGAAATTCAGTGATTTTCTCACAATCCGTCGAGCCATTCTGCATCCCCTCCAACAGCTCAAGTTCAGCCACCAAACCTTGAGAAATTTGTCCTCTCAATCTCACCGTTTTTACTCTATTTTTATCTTTGCCGCTTAATCTACCAACCAAACCAAGCTTTTCCAGTACCCATTCTGGTATAAGTGAATCGATAGGAAAATATAAAACAGTCTCACCTTTTTTGAATTGTCCTTTTTTGATAACAAATTCAAAAGTAGATCCCTCTAAAGTCGCACCTTCAATAGCATCTGCATTTTTAATAGGAAAAGTGGATGCAATCACTTCTTTAGTTACGCCGAAAAAAGCCATTTAGGATAGAACCCATGAATTGAATTTCAGTGACTACCGCGCACGCACGACGCGAAAACCAAACATATCACTATGCTCATCCTCAGAGCCCCCGATGCGGACAGCAACACGGACGTTCCACGGTCGACTGTACCACGCCCCCCCCC